>NZ_JBEYUY010000043.1:0-79750 GCF_040643775.1 Streptomyces sp. NPDC047081
AAACTCTCCGTGAATGCTTTTCACGGGAGCGGAACAGTCGGAGGAATGATCCGACCGTTCACAGCGTCCTCGCTGTGTATTTCAAAGGAACCTCGCCCCGATCATGACGACCGGAGACGGGGTATCAACATATCTGGCGTTGATTTTTGGCACGCTGTTGAGTTCTCAAGGAACGGTCGCTTCCTTTGTACTCACCCTCGCGGGCTTTCCTCCGGGCTTCCCTTCGGTCTCGCGTTTCCGACTCTATCAGATCCTTTTCCGATCCGATTTCCTCGGTGCTTTCCAGGTTCCCGCTTTTGTTTCGCGGTTTCCTTTCCGGCGGTTCCGACTTTATCAGAAGTTCTGAGTCGGTTTTCCCGCCCTCCAGGTCTGCTCCCGGCGCACGAAGCGGCCGGGTTCCCCTGCTGGCGGAGCCGTAAACGTACTGGAGCGGGGCGCCTCGATGCAAATCGAGGCGCCCCGCTCCCAGTTCACGCGTACGAGGGGTCGTACGCGGTCAGACCTCCACGACCACCGGGAGGATCATCGGCCTGCGCCGATAGGTGTCCGAGACCCACTTGCCGAGGGTCCGGCGGATGAGTTGCTGCAGCTGGTGCGGCTCCACGACGCCGTCCTGGGCCGAGCGTTCGAGAACCTCCGTGATCTTCGGGATCACCTCGCTGAAGGCGGAGTCCTCGATGCCCGAGCCGCGGGCCTGGACGTGCGGGCCGCCCGTGATCTTGCCGGTGGAGGAGTCCACGACGACGAAGACCGAGATGATGCCCTCGTCTCCCAGGATCTTCCGGTCCTTCAGGGCCGGCTCGCCCACGTCGCCGACAGAGAGGCCGTCGACGTAGACGTAACCCGCCTGGACCTTGCCCGAGATCTTCGCCTTGCCCTCGACGAGGTCGACGACCACGCCGTCCTCGGCGATGACGATCCGGTCGTGCGGGACGCCGGTGAGGGCGCCGAGCTCGGCGTTGGCGCGCAGGTGGCGCCATTCGCCGTGGACCGGCATCAGGTTCTTCGGGCGGCAGATGTTGTAGAAGTACAGGAGTTCGCCGGCGGACGCGTGGCCCGAGACGTGCACCTTGGCGTTGCCCTTGTGGACGACGTTGGCGCCCCAGCGGGTGAGGCCGTTGATCACGCGGTAGACCGCGTTCTCGTTGCCGGGGATGAGCGACGACGCCAGGATCACCGTGTCGCCGTCGACGATGCGGATCTGGTGGTCGCGGTTGGCCATGCGGGACAGGGCCGCCATCGGCTCGCCCTGGGAACCCGTGCAGACCAGGACCACCTCGTGGTCCGGGAGGTCGTCGAGGGTCTTGACGTCGACGACGAGGCCCGGCGGGACCTTCAGGTAGCCCAGGTCCCGGGCGATGCCCATGTTGCGGACCATCGAGCGGCCGACGAAGGCGACCCGGCGGCCGTACTCGTGGGCCGTGTCCAGGATCTGCTGGATGCGGTGGACGTGGCTGGCGAAGCTCGCCACGATGATCCGCTTGCGGGCGTTCGCGAAGACCTGCCGGAGGACGTTCGAGATGTCGCGCTCGGGCGGGACGAAGCCCGGAACCTCGGCGTTCGTCGAGTCCGCGAGGAGCAGGTCGATGCCTTCCTCGCTCAGGCGCGCGAACGCGTGTAGATCCGTGAGGCGGTTGTCCAGCGGGAGCTGGTCCATCTTGAAGTCGCCCGTATGGACCACCATGCCCGCGGGGGTGCGGATGGCGACCGCCAGGGCGTCCGGGATGGAGTGGTTGACCGCGACGAACTCGCAGTCGAAGGGGCCCACGCGCTCGCGGTTCCCCTCCGCCACTTCGAGGGTGTACGGGCGGATGCGGTGCTCCTGGAGCTTGGCCTCGATCAGGGCGAGGGTCAGCTTGGAGCCGATCAGCGGGATGTCCGGCTTCTCCCGCAGGAGGAAGGGGACGCCGCCGATGTGGTCCTCGTGGCCATGGGTCAGGACGATGCCCTCGATGTCGTCGAGGCGGTCCCGGATGGACGAGAAGTCGGGCAGGATCAGGTCGATTCCGGGCTGCTCCTCCTCGGGGAAGAGCACTCCGCAGTCGACGATCAGCAGACGGCCACCGTACTCGAAGACCGTCATGTTCCGGCCGATCTCACCGAGACCGCCGAGCGGGGTGACCCGTAGGCCGCCCTCGGGAAGCGGCGGGGGCGGGCCGAGTTCAGGATGCGGATGACTCAAAAGACTCTCCTCACCACACGCGCCACGTACCGGTGGGCACGTGGCGCGCGTGACGTTCGTGCGTGTAGCAGTTGTCGTTGTGGATTGCAGGCACCGGTGGCCTGCCTATTCAGTTGTGAAGCCTGGTGGTGCCAAGTCTGGTGCTAGAGCTGTACCCCGCCGGCGGCAAGATCGATCTTGAGCTGCTCGATCTCTTCGGGCGAGCACTCGACCATCGGTGCGCGCAGCGGTCCGGCGGGCAGGCCCTGGAGGGCGAGGGCGGCCTTGGTGGTCATGACGCCCTGGGTGCGGAACATGCCCGTGTAGACCGGGAGCAGCTTCTGGTGGATCTCGCTCGCCTTCTGTACGTCGCCCGAGGTGAAGGCCTCGACGAGGGCGCGCAGGTCGGGCGTGACCACATGGCCGACGACGGAGACGAAGCCGACCGCGCCCACGGAGAGCAGCGGCAGGTTCAGCATGTCGTCGCCGGAGTACCAGGCGAGACCCGAACGGGCGATGGCCCAGCTCGCGCGGCCGAGGTCGCCCTTGGCGTCCTTGTTGGCGACGATACGCGGGTGCTCCGCCAGCCGGACCAGCGTCTCGGTGTTGATCGGGACGCCGCTGCGGCCGGGGATGTCGTAGAGCATGACCGGTAGCTCGGCGGCGTCGGCGACGGCCGTGAAGTGCCGGTAGAGGCCCTCCTGCGGGGGCTTGTTGTAGTACGGCGTGACGACCAGGAGGCCGTGGGCGCCGACGCGCTGGGCCTCGCGGGCCAGCTCGATGCTGTGGTGGGTGTCGTTGGTGCCGACGCCCGCGACCACGTGGGCCCGGTCGCCGACCGCCTCCAGGACCGCTCGTACGAGATCCGATTTCTCCGCGTCGCTGGTGGTGGGGGACTCACCGGTGGTGCCGTTGATGATCAGGCCGTCGTTGCCTGCGTCCACCAGGTGGGTGGCGAGCCGCTGGGCGCCGTCGAGGTCGAGTGCGCCGTCCGCCGTGAAGGGCGTGACCATGGCGGTGAGGACCCGCCCGAAGGGGGTCTGCGGAGTGGAGGTCGGAGCCATGGGTAACACGCTACTCGGTGCTCATCGCGTGGTCTGCCCTTGGGGTGCGGGATAAGTCCGGACAAATGCGGAGCCCGGTACTGCCTGCTCGGGGGTTCAAGCAGTACCGGGTCCGTTTGATCAGGCTAGATGAACTTCACCAATGCCCGCAATTGGGACACTTCATGCGGCTGACCCGTACATGTGTGCCCTGCCCGGGAACGCGGGTGCGTCACGGCGCCACACGGCCGTTCGCATTGAAGGCCGCGTAGGTGAGCGGCATGAGCTTGGCCCACTCCGCCTCCATCTTCTCGCCGACCATCTCGATCTCCCGCTGCGGGAAGGACGGCACCTTCGCGAGCTCGTGCTGGGTGCGCAGGCCGAGGAAGTGCATCAGCGACCGGGCGTTGCAGGTGGCGTACATGGAGGAGAACAGGCCGACGGGGAGGACGGCCCGGGCGACCTCGCGGGCGACGCCGGCGGCGAGCATCTCCTGGTAGCGCTCGTACGCCTGGATGTACGACTCCTGCATCGAGCGCTCGACGATCTCCTGCTGGGCCTCGGTGCCCGCCACGAACTCGTACTTGCCGGGGCGGCCCTGCTGGACGAGCTTGCGGTCCTCGCCGGGGACGTAGAAGACCGGCTGCAGTTCCCGGTAGCGGCCCGACTCCTCGTTGTACGAGTTGTGCACGACGAAATCGTTGGCGAGGAAGTTGTGCCAGGGGCCTTCGACGGAGAGGTCGTACGTCATCTCCTCGCCGGCCGCCTCGATGGCGACGACCTGGTCCGGCACCGCCTTGGCGACCTTGCCGCCGTGCTGCGCCAGGGCCTGCTCGCCCGCGCTCTTGGTGGCGTGGCAGGGCTCGCAGGCGGGCGCGAGGTTGTTCTCGTCGAGGGCCTGCTGGAGGTCGCTCGCGACCGGGACGACGTGGTCCAGGGCGAGTTGCTCCCGCGGGAAGTCCTGGCCGCACAGGTGGCAGGCGTCGGTCTCCTTGATCAGCCGCTCGCGCTGCATCGAGGTCCACACGCCGATGCCGCGGCGCAGGCTCGGCGGGACGGGGGCCTGGGACGGGTCCGGCACCGCGTCGGCGACCAACACGGCGTCGCCGACCGTGAGTTCGCCCGCCTTGCACCAGCCCTCGGGGGTGAACAGGGCGTGGTCGACCGTGCAGCGAAGGGTCTTGCCCGAGGCCGTGGTGATCCGGACGAGGGGCTTCACGCCCGACTCGATCACGTCGACGATCCTGGCCCGCTGGGCGAGCAGGGTCTCCTCGTCGTGACAGCGCACGTGGTTGCGGCGGACCGATTCCAGCCTGCGGATACGCGTGTCGGGGTGCCGCTCGCGGAACTCGGCGACGGCCGACTCGGCCGCCTCGCGGTTCTCGAACAGGCCCAGGTGGTGGTCGGTGTCCCCGCGCCGCACCTGCGCCATCCACTTGCCCGCGCGGGCGTGCCAGGTGACGCCGCCGGCCGAGTGCGGCAGCCGGTCCTCGACGCCCAGGTGCCACAGCTCGTACAGCTCGGCGATGGTGCGCCGCCGCAGCTCGCCCGCCTCGCTCTCCAGGGTGATCTCCGTGTCCCCCGCGATGCACCAGCCCACCCGGTGCCTCATGAACTCGCGGAAGACGAAGATCGGGGCGCTGATGAAGAAGGTCATCGAGTTGTGCTCGAAGGGGCTGCCGTGGCGGTCCCGCATCAGGTAGTTGATCAGGCCCTTGGAGCGCTCGGGGTCCTTCTGCAGCTCCTCCAGGGACTGCTCGCCGGCGGTGGAGACGCGGGCGGCCCACAGCACGTCGGAGTCGGCCGCGCTGTGCTTGACCAGCTCGACGGTGACGTCGCTGCGGAAGCTGGGCTTGAGGTCGTCGGCGGGGGTGTCGGTCACGGCTCGGAGGGTCCTTCCATCACTTCTGGCGGGCGGCGCCCACTCTACGGCCCGGCACCGACAACGGGCGTTCGGTGCCGGGTCGCGACATACGGCGTCGAATTTCTGTGAATTCGGCGAAACCGGGCACCTTTTGGGGCACTCGACCGTCTGTGTGGATGACAGTCACTCGACACTCAAAAGGAGAAGCACCCCCATGTTCCGTCGGCGCGAACCCGTCCCGTTCGCCTTCCTCGCCGAAGCCGACAGGTTCCGCAGCAATGTCGCTCCGCCGGCCCGTGAGCGGGCGTCCGTCGGTCAGATAGCCGGGCGCTGGCTGCTCGGGCTGACCATCGTCGCCGCGCTCGTCGGCTCCCTGGTCCTCGGGATGCCGGCGCTGTCCACGAACACCAGTACGGCGACTCAGCAGTCCCAGGCGTCCCAGGGGCACTGACTCCATCCGGACCCCCAAGGGTGGTGAGCGGGGACACGGGCGGATAGCCTCACCGGGCACAGCCCACGCATGGATTGAGTGAGGACCAGCCGTGCCCCTGCCCTTCCTGACGGCCGACCGTGCCATCGAGACAGCCGACGACCTCGCGCTGCCCTTCGACGACCGTGACCGCTGGCGGCGCCCCTACCGTCCCGGTCCGTGGCGCGTGGGTGTGGCGGCGCTGTGGCTGCTGCTCGCCTCGTTCGTGCTGTTCGCCGCGGTCGTCATCGCGGCGACCTCGTCGAGGTCCGAGGCCGGCGTCATCCTCGGCATCGCGCTGGCCGTCATCGCGGGCGCCCTGCGGCTGCTGCGCGTGGGCGTCTGGGTGAGCGCACGCGGTCTGCGCCGCGTCGGCTTCTTCGGGACGCGTACGACGCCCTGGGACCAGGTCGCCGCGGTGCGGACGGTGCAGCAGCCGGTGCGCTGGCTGGGGCTGCCGCGGACCGTGCAGGGGCAGGCGCTGATCCTCGTACGAAGGGATCGTGGTGGGCAGGACGCCCCGACGCTGCTGACCACGCACAACGCCGACTTCCTCGCCCGGCCGGGGTCGTTCGACCGGGCGGCGGACACGGTCGAGGCGTGGGCGGCGGAGAACCGGCGGGGCTGACGACGTAGCGACGCCGAGGACGTATCGACGCCGAAGGGGCCGACCGCATCGAGTGCGGGGCGGCCCCTTCGGCGTGGTGGAGGCTAGGCCTCGACGGTCTTGCCGTCGTGCAGTGCGATGGCCTTCTGCATCGCCTTGCGGGCGCGCGGGGTGTCGCGGGCGTCGTGGTAGGCGACGGCGAGGCGGAACCAGCTGCGCCAGTCGTCGGGGGCCGCCTCGGTCTCGGCCTTGCGCTTGGCGAAGACCTCGTCGGCCGAGTCGCGGTCGATGCGGCCGCCGGGGGTGCGCTTCAACTCGTCGACGGGCAGGCCGCCTTCGGCGTCCAGTTCGGCGGCGAGGGCGTTGGCCCTACGCACGAACTGGGTGTTCTTCCACAGGAACCACAGGCCGATGACCGGCAGGATCAGCACCGCCACGCCGAAGGTGACGGTGATGAGCGTGCCGGACTGGATGAGCATGACGCCGCGGCTGCCGACCAGGACGAAGTAGAAGACCAGGACGGCGGCCGTTATGGCGTACGAGAGCTTGGCGCGCATCAGCCCAGGTCCAGGAAGTTTTCCAGGCCGAAGGTGAGGCCCGGGGTGGTCACCACGCGGCGGGCGCCGAGCAGGATGCCCGGCATGAAGCTGCTGTGGTGGAGGGAGTCGTGGCGGATCGTGAGGGTCTCGCCCTCGCCGCCCAACAGGACCTCCTGGTGGGCCAGCAGCCCGCGGAGGCGGACGGAGTGGACGGGGACACCGTCGACGTCCGCGCCCCGCGCGCCGTCCAGGGCGGTCTCGGTGGCGTCCGGCGCGGGTGCCGTGCCGGCCTCGCGGCGGGCCGCGGCGATGAGCTGGGCCGTGCGCGTGGCCGTACCGCTCGGGGCGTCGACCTTCTTCGGGTGGTGGAGCTCGACGACCTCCACCGACTCGAAGTACGGCGCGGCGATCTGCGCGAACTTCATGTTGAGGACGGCCCCGATGGAGAAGTTCGGCGCGATGAGGACGCCGGTCTCCGGGGACCTGTCCAGCCAGCCGTTCAGCTGCGCGAGGCGGTCGTCGGTCCAGCCCGTCGTACCGACGACCGCGTGGATGCCGTGGCCCACGCAGTAGTCGAGGTTGGCCATCACCGAGTCGGGCGTGGTGAGTTCGACGGCGACCTGGGCGCCGGTCTCGGCGAGGGACTCCAGCTTGTCGCCCCGGCCGAGGGCGGCGACCAGCTCCATGTCCTCGGCGGCCTCGACGGCCCGTACCGCTTCCGAACCGATCCGGCCCTTGGCCCCGAGGACCGCCACGCGCAGCTTGCTCATCTCTTGCTTCCTTAACCGAAACCAGCCGAAAACAGCTGAAACAGACGGGGTTAGGCGACGGCCTCGTGCAGTCGGGAGGCCTGCTTGTCCTTGAGCGGGCCGATGACCGACAACGAGGGCCGCTGTCCCAGGATGTCGCGGGCGACCGAGCGGACGTCGTCCGGGGTGACCGAGGCTATCCGGGCCAGCATGTCGTCGACGGACATCTGCTCGCCCCAGCACAGTTCGCTCTTGCCGATACGGTTCATCAGCGCGCCGGTGTCCTCCAAGCCGAGGACCGTCGAACCCCGCAACTGCCCGATGGCGCGGGCGATCTCGTCGTCCGACAGGCCGTGCTGGGCGACGTGGTCGAGTTCGTCGCGGCAGATCTTCAGCACGTCGTGGACCTGCGAGGGCCGGCAGCCGGCGTACACGCCGAACAGGCCGCAGTCGGCGAAGCCGGAGGTGTACGAGTACACGCTGTAGGCCAGGCCGCGCTTCTCGCGGACCTCCTGGAACAGGCGGGAGGACATCCCCCCGCCGAGGGCGGTGTTCAGCACGCCGAGCGCCCAGCGGCGGTCGTCGGTCCGGGCCAGGCCCGGCATGCCGAGGACGACGTGCGCCTGCTCGGTCTTGCGGCCGAGGAGTTCGACGCGGCCGGCGGTGCGCAGCGCGCGCCTGCCGTCGCGCGGGGCGATGGGTGCGGCGTCCGACTTCTTGAAGGCGCCCGCCTTCTCGAAGGCCGCGCGGACCTGTCGTACGACCTTGTTGTGGTCGATGTTGCCGGCGGCCGCGACCACGAGGTGCGTCGGGTCGTAGTGCTTCCTGTAGAAGCGGCGGATGCGGTCGGCGGTCAGGGCGTTGACTGTGTCGACCGTGCCGAGGACCGGGCGGCCGAGGGGGTTGTCGCCGAACATCGTGTGCGCGAACAGGTCGTGCACGCAGTCGCCCGGGTCGTCCTCGGTCATGGCGATCTCTTCGAGGATGGCGCCGCGCTCGACGTTGACGTCGTCCTCGAGGATCAGGGAGCCGGTCAGCATGTCGCAGACGACATCCATGGCGAGCGGCAGGTCGGCGTCGAGCACGCGCGCGTAGTAGCACGTGTACTCCTTCGCCGTGAACGCGTTCATCTCGCCGCCGACCGCGTCGAGCGCCGAGGAGATGTCCAGGGCGCTGCGCCGGGTCGTGCCCTTGAAGAGGAGGTGCTCCAGGTAGTGCGTGGCGCCGTTCAGGGCCGGCGTCTCGTCGCGGGAGCCGACCTGTGCCCAGATGCCGAACGTGGCGGAGCGGACCGAGGGGAGGGTCTCGGTGACGATGCGCAGGCCGCCCGGGAGGGTGGTCTTGCGGACCGTGCCGATGCCGTTCTCGCCCTTGATCAGGGTTTGGGTACGGGCGACGGCCCGCGCCTCCGAGGAGGTGCGGGCCGTCGCCGTGGAGCTGCTCGACGTCACTTGTCGGTGTCGTCCTTCTTCTCTTCGTCGCCTTCGCCCTCGATGACGGGGACGAGCGAGAGCTTGCCGCGCGAGTCGATCTCGGCGATCTCGACCTGGACCTTCTGGCCCACACCGAGGACGTCCTCGACGTTCTCCACGCGCTTGCCGCCGGCGAGCTTGCGGATCTGCGAGATGTGCAGCAGACCGTCCTTGCCGGGGAGGAGCGAGACGAAGGCGCCGAACGTCGTCGTCTTCACGACCGTGCCCAGGTAGCGCTCGCCGACCTCGGGCATCGTCGGGTTGGCGATGCCGTTGATCGTCGTACGGGCGGCCTCGGCGGAGGGACCGTCGGCGGCACCGATGTAGATGGTGCCGTCGTCCTCGATGGTGATCTCGGCGCCGGTGTCCTCCTGGATCTGGTTGATCATCTTGCCCTTGGGGCCGATGACCTCACCGATCTTGTCCACGGGGATCTTGACGGTGATGATCCGCGGGGCGTTCGGGGACATCTCGTCCGGCGTGTCGATCGCTTCCATCATCACGTCGAGGATGTGGAGGCGGGCATCACGGGCCTGCTTCAGGGCGGCGGCCAGGACCGAGGCCGGGATGCCGTCCAGCTTGGTGTCCAGCTGGAGCGCGGTCACGAACTCCTTGGTACCCGCGACCTTGAAGTCCATGTCACCGAAGGCGTCCTCGGCACCGAGGATGTCGGTGAGGGTGACGTAGTGCGTCTCGCCCTCGATCTCCTGGGAGATCAGGCCCATGGCGATACCGGCGACGGGGGCCTTCAGCGGCACACCGGCGTTCAGCAGCGACATGGTGGAGGCGCAGACCGAGCCCATGGACGTCGAGCCGTTGGAGCCGAGGGCCTCGGACACCTGACGGATCGCGTACGGGAACTCCTCGCGGGTCGGCAGCACCGGCACGAGCGCGCGCTCGGCGAGGGCGCCGTGGCCGATCTCGCGGCGCTTCGGGGAGCCGACGCGGCCGGTCTCGCCGGTGGAGTACGGCGGGAAGTTGTAGTTGTGCATGTAGCGCTTGCGGGTCACCGGGGAGAGGGTGTCCAGCTGCTGCTCCATCCGGAGCATGTTCAGGGTGGTGACGCCCAGGATCTGCGTCTCGCCACGCTCGAACAGCGCCGAGCCGTGCACGCGCGGGATGGCCTCGACCTCGGCGGCGAGCGTACGGATGTCCGTCACGCCACGGCCGTCGATGCGCTTCTTCTCCTTGATGACGCGCTCACGGACCAGGGACTTGGTCAGCGAGCGGTACGCGGCGGAGATCTCCTTCTCGCGGCCCTCGAACTCCGGGAGGAGCTTCTCGGCGGCCAGGCCCTTGACGCGGTCCAGCTCGGCCTCGCGCTCCTGCTTGCCCGCGATGGTCAGCGCGGAGGCGAGCTCCGGCTTGACGGCGGCGGTCAGCGCCTCCAGGACGTCGTCCTGGTAGTCGAGGAAGATCGGGAACTCGGCGGTCGGCTTGGCGGCCTTCGCGGCGAGGTCGGCCTGGGCCTTGCAGAGCACCTTGATGAAGGGCTTCGCGGCGTCCAGACCGGCGGCGACGACCTCCTCGGTCGGGGCCTCGGCGCCGCCCTTGACCAGCTGGATGGTCTTGTCGGTGGCCTCGGCCTCGACCATCATGATCGCGACGTCGCCGTCCTCCAGGGTGCGGCCCGCGACGACCATGTCGAAGACGGCGTCCTCGAGCTCGGAGTGCGTCGGGAAGGCCACCCACTGGTTGTCGATCAGCGCGACGCGGACGCCGCCGATCGGACCGGAGAAGGGCAGACCGGCCAGCTGGGTGGACGCGGAGGCGGCGTTGATCGCCACGACGTCGTACAGGTGGTCGGGGTTCAGCGCCATGATCGTGGCGACGACCTGGATCTCGTTGCGCAGGCCCTTCTTGAAGGACGGGCGCAGCGGGCGGTCGATGAGGCGGCAGGTGAGGATGGCGTCCTCGGAGGGACGGCCCTCACGGCGGAAGAAGCTGCCGGGGATCTTGCCGGCGGCGTACATCCGCTCCTCGACGTCCACCGTCAGGGGGAAGAAGTCGAGCTGGTCCTTGGGGTTCTTGGAGGCGGTGGTGGCCGACAGCACCATGGTGTCGTCGTCCAGGTACGCCACGGCGGAGCCGGCGGCCTGCTTGGCGAGGCGGCCCGTCTCGAAGCGGATGGTGCGGGTGCCGAAGGAGCCGTTGTCGATGACGGCCTCGGCGTAGTGGGTCTCGTTCTCCACTAGCGTTTTCTCCGTTACTTTTCGTCTGTTTCGTCTTTTGTCCCGGCCACCCGTGTGGTGGGCGGGACGTGAGCGGAGAAGCGCTCCGTCTGGTGCGGGCCGGTCTTCGATCGAAGCACCCGGGGTTCGCATCGCCCGGGGGCCACTACCGAGGACCGGCGGCGGCGAGGTGCACTTCTCCTCGTGTTACTGCGTTGTGCTACCACACTACAAAGCGGGTGTGACACTGCGCACGTTTCCGCACGTACGCAAAGGGAGCGGTCCCCGATCCTTTCGGGAACCGCTCCCCTCAGCACGTCTTACTTGGCGCCCGCCGCACCGCGGCGGATGCCGAGGCGGTCGACCAGCGCACGGAAGCGCTGGATGTCCTTCTTGGCCAGGTACTGCAGCAGGCGGCGACGCTGACCGACCAGGATCAGCAGACCACGACGGGAGTGGTGGTCGTGCTTGTGGGTCTTGAGGTGCTCGGTCAGGTCGGAGATCCGACGGGAGAGCATCGCGACCTGGACCTCGGGGGAGCCGGTGTCGCCCTCCTTCTGGCCGAACTCGGAGATGATCTGCTTCTTCGTAGCGGCATCGAGCGGCACGCGTACTCCTCGTAGTCTGTTGGTGGCCTCCGAGTGCTCCCGGTCCACGTCTCGGGAGATCTTCGGTTACTCGGAAGGCCGGGCCCGTCTGGGTGTGTACACAAACGGCCGTCACACAGCGTACCAGTCCGGCTGAGTGCTAGACGCCGCCGCGGACCTTGCCGTACACGTCGAGGACGGCCAGGCATACCGGGACCAGGGAGAGCAGGACCAGGGAGTCGGCGAGGTCGAGCATGCGGCCCCAGAACGGGGAGAGGCCCTTCTGCGGGACGATCAGGGCGATCGCGATCAGCAGGAGGACGCCCGCGCCCACGGAGGCGCCGAGCCACAGGGTGCGTACGTCGACCGGGCCGGAGTTGCCCTGCAGCAGGTCCATGACGACCGAGGCCGGCGGGGAGATCGCCAGGCCGAGGACGAGGAGCGCGAGGGTGACCACACCGGCCACGAAGAGGCAGGTGACCTGGGCGGTGTAGCGGAAGAGGCGGGCCCGCAGCATCGCGGCGAGGCCGGTGCACAGGGCGAGCAGCTGGGCCCAGCCGCTGTCGCTGAAGCCGAGCACCGCGCCGCCCGCGCCGACGACGACCGCGGCGCAGCCGCCGACCAGGCCGAGCAGCAGCTCGTGGCCTCGGCTGGTCTGGGCGACGATGCGCTGAACGTCGACGGCCTCGAGGTCGCCCTCCTGGCCCTCGCGGCGCGCGCGGGCGAGTTCCTCGGGGTTGCGGAAGCCGATCGGCAGCTTGGCGAAGCGGGCCGACCAGCCGGGCAGGAAGCCGACCACCGCCAGGGCGACGACCGAGGTGCCGGCGGCGATCTCGCGCGGCGCCGCGTCGGTCAGGACACCGCAGAACACGGCGAGGGTGCCGATGGCGGAGGCCAGCGCGGCGGCCACGAACGGGGCGTCGCCCTGCGGCAGCAGCATGATCAGTACGACGGAGAAGATGAGGACGGCGACACAGCCGACCAGGAACTGGATACGGCCCGGTCCCTCGTGCGCGTCCTGCGGGATGACGCCGGAGCCGGCGATGAGCGCGTGCGGCAGCGCCGAGATGCCCAGTGCGACGGCCGAGCCCCGGTCGTCGTAGACCCGGGCCCGGATGCCGGCGAGTGCGGTCAGGGCGAGCGCGGTGACGCCGGCGAGGATGCCCTGCAGGCCGTGCATGTCGTGCCGGATCGGGTCGGCGAACCAGAACACGAAGCCGAGCATGATCAGCAGCAGCGAACCGGCGACCAGACCGGCCACCCGCATCAGATTGTCGTTCCAGCTGCGAATGTCCTGTTTGACCGCCGCGGCGATGGCGTCCACCACGTCGTCGTGGACGGCCGGCGGCAGCGAGTCGGCGAAGGTGCGCAGCAGCAGCACCTCGCCGTCGCGCACCCGGTGTTCGAGCAACGAGCGGCTCGCGTCCAGCACTTGGCCCTCGCGGGTCACCAGGTGGTATCCGGAGAGACTGGTGTCGGACTGGACGAGGCCCGAGAGCCGGATGATCTCAGGAAAGAGGTCCTGGATCGGAAGGTCCTCGGGCAGCGCGACATCGACTCGGCTGTCCGGCGCTGCGATGGTGATTCGGCAGAAACCTGTCGAAGTCCCCGTGCTCACCTGGTGTTCCCCCTGCTAGACAAGGCTGCTTCATGCAGTTCGTACGACGCGAGTCGCCACCCTATCCCTTGCCGTACGGGCCGAAGGGGCTCCCTCCCTCAATTCTCCCCGGACCCCCTCGGCTTCTCCATCCTCCTGGCTCCCTCGCGCCCGGCGAGCATCAGTAGGATCGACGTCTACGCGGACGCCTACGCGATCGGAAACACGTCGCGGTACACGGGGGCGTCGATGCCTGGACGTATCAATCACGAAGGATGAGTGCATCGGTGAGCGTCGTCATCATCAAACGGCCACCGCGGATAGCGCCCCCGGTGGTACCGGACGGCGAGGTCAGACTGGAGACGCCCCCCGAGATCCCTCGTGAGGGCGACGAGAGCATGCTGATGAACCTGCTGCCCATGATGGGCATGCTGGGTTCCGTCGGCTTCTTCTTCATGCCCAACCTGCCCTCGTACATGAGGGTGGTCGGCGGGCTGATGCTGGCCTCGACGCTGGCCATGGCCATCGCGCAGTTCGCCAAGTCCCGGCAGGGCGGCGGCGCGGGGATGGCCCAGGACCGGCGCGACTACTTCCGTTATCTGGAGCAGGTCCGCAAGGACGTCCACAAGACCGCCGAACTGCAGCGGCTCAGCCAGCTGTTCCAGCACCCCGACCCGGAGCAGCTGTGGGCGGTGGCGGCCGACGGCAAGCGGCTGTGGGAGCGGCGCCCGACCGACGCGGACTTCGCGTCCGTGCGGATCGGCCGCGGTGTGCAGCAGCTCAACACCCCGCTGGTCGCGCCGGACACGGCGCCCAAGGAGGAGCTGGAGCCGCTGACCGCGGCGGCCATGAAGGCCTTCCTCGACGCGCACGGCAGCCTGAGCGACCTGCCGGTCTCCATCTCCCTGCGCGCCTTCTACCACGTGACCATCTGCGGCGATTCCGACACGGTCTACGGCAACGCCCGCGCGAGCCTGTCCCAACTGGCCACGCTGCACTCGCCCGAGGACCTGATGGTCGCCGTGGTCGCCCACCCGTCCGCGGCGGCCGACTGGGACTGGATCAAGTGGCTGCCGCACGCCCAGCACCCGAAGTCCAAGGACGGAGCGGGCTCTTCGCGGCTCCTCTTCGACGACCTCGGTGAGCTGGAGGAGGCGCTGGCGACCCAGCTGGACGACCGTCCCCGCTGGAACCGGGACGCCAACCCGGTCTACGACCAGCCGCACCTCGTCGTCGTCCTCGACGGCGGCACCGTACCGCCGGACTCCGAACTCGCCAGCGCCGAGGGCCTGCAGGGCGTCACCTTCCTGGAGATCGCGCCGGGTGAGCTGGAGGAGGAGCTGCGCGCGGGGCTGACGGCGTATGTGAAGCCGAACCGGATGCAGCTGTTCGTCGGGCACGAGTCCGCGTACAGCGGCAAGCCCGACGTGCTGAGCCCGGAGCAGGCCGAGTCGCTGGCCCGGCAGCTCGCTCCGTTCCGCGTCGGCTCGGCCGAAGAGGGCGAACCCCTGCTGTCCAACCTGGACTTCACCGACCTCATGGGGATCGGTGACGCCGGTTCGGTGGACGTCTCGCGCACCTGGCGGCCGCGCACGCTGCACGAGCGGCTGCGGGTGCCGATCGGTGTCGGCGAGAACGGCGAGCCGGTCATGCTGGACCTCAAGGAGGCCTCCCAGGAGGGCATGGGCCCGCACGGTCTGTGCGTCGGCGCGACGGGTTCCGGCAAGTCGGAGCTGCTGCGCACGCTCGTCCTCGGTCTCGCGGTCACCCACTCCTCGGAGACGCTGAACTTCATCCTCGCGGACTTCAAGGGCGGTGCGACCTTCGCGGGCATGGCGGACATGCCGCACACCGCGGCCGTCATCACCAACCTCGCCGACGACCTCACCCTCGTCGACCGTATGCGGGACGCGATCACCGGTGAGATGCAGCGCCGCCAGGAGCTGCTGCGCACGGCGGGCAACTACGCCAACCTGCACGACTACGAGAAGGCCCGGGCGGCGGGCGCGGCCCTGGAGCCGATGGCCTCGCTGGTGATCGTGCTCGACGAGTTCTCCGAACTCCTCACCGCCAAGCCGGACTTCATCGACATGTTCATCCAGATCGGCCGTATCGGCCGTTCGCTGGGTGTGCACCTGCTGCTCGCCTCGCAGCGCCTGGAGGAGGGCAAGCTCCGCGGCCTCGACACGTATCTGTCGTACCGGATCGGTCTGCGGACCTTCTCCGCCGCCGAGTCGCGTACGGCGATCGGTGTCCCGGACGCCTACCACCTGCCGTCGATCCCCGGTTCCGGCTATCTGCGGTACGACACCGACACCATGGTCCGCTTCAAGGCTGCGTACGTGTCCGGGGCGTACCACGGCGAGGGCCCCTCTCGGGTCAACCGGTCGACGCAGCTGCGGCCCGCGCTGTTCACGGCCGGGCATGTGGCGCTGCCGCCGCAGCCGGTGATCGAGGAGCCGGAGGCCGACAACCGGATCGACGACGCGCTCGCCGACACCGTGCTGGACGTCATCGTCGGCAAGATGGTCAACCAGGGTCCGCCCGCCCACCAGGTGTGGCTGCCGCCGCTGGAGGAGGCGCCCTCGCTGGAGCAGCTGCTCCCGCAGCTCGCCGTCACCCAGGACCGCGGTCTGACCGCGCCCGACTACACGGCGCTCGGCCGGCTGAACGTGCCGGTCGGCCTGGTGGACAAGCCCTTCGAGCAGCGGCGTGACGTGCTGTACCGGGACTTCTCGGGCGGCGCCGGCCACGGTCTGTTCGTCGGCGGCCCGCAGTCCGGCAAGTCGACGCTGCTGCGCTCGCTGATCTCGTCGTTCGCGCTCACCCACACACCGTCCGAAGTGCAGTTCTACTGCCTGGACTTCGGCGGTGGCGGTCTGATCGCGATGGAGGAGCTGGCGCACGTCGGCGGGGTCGCCAACCGGCTCGACGCGGAGAAGGTGCGGCGTACGGTCAGCGAGGTCGAGGGCATCCTCAACTCGCGCGAGGAGTACTTCCGTACGAACAACATCGACTCCGTGCAGACCTACCGGCAGCGCCGGGCGGCCGGTCATCTGCCCGACCAGCCCTGGGGTGACGTCTTCCTCGTCATCGACGGCTGGGCGACCTTCAAGACGGACTACGAGCTGCTGGAGTCGACCGTCACCGAGATCGCCACGCGCGGCCTCGGCTTCGGTGTGCACGTGGTCCTGACCGCGAGCCGCTACACCGAGGTGCGGCCCGCGCTCAAGGACATGCTGCAGAACCGCATCGAGCTCCGGCTCGGTGACCCGACGGAGTCGGAGATCGACCGCAAGGTCGCGCAGAACGTGCCGGCGGCCGTGCCGGGCCGCGGTCTGACCCAGGACAAGCTGCACTTCATGACCGCGCTCCCCCGGGTCGACGGCTCCTCGGCGACCGAGGACCTGTCCGAGGCGACGTCGATCCTGGTCCGCGGGATCAACGACAACTGGCAGGGCAACCACGCCCCGGCGGTACGTCTGCTGCCCACGATGCTGTCCTCGGACCGGCTGCCCAAGGGCTTCGAGCACCCGGACCGCGGTGTGGCCATCGGCATCGACGAGTCCTCGCTGTCGCCGGTGTTCGTCGACTTCGAGACCGACCCGTTGTTCATCGTGTTCGGTGAGAGCGAGTCCGGTAAGTCGGCGATGCTGCGGCTGCTGGTCAAGCAGATCACCGAGCGGTACACGCCGGACCAGGCGAAGATCGTCATGGGTGACTACCGGCGTGCGCACCTGGAGGGCGTGCCCGAGTCTCACCTGTCGCGGTACTGCGCCTCGGCGCCCGCGCTGTCGGAGACGCTGGAGGGGCTCGCCGGTTCGATGAACCGCCGGATGCCCGGACCGGACGTCACGCCGGAGCAGCTGCGCAACCGCAGCTGGTACAGCAGCCCGGACGCGTTCGTCATCGTCGACGACTACGACCTGGTGGCGACCGGCGTGAACCCGCTGGCCCCGCTGCTGGAGTACCTGCCGTTCGCGCGTGACGTCGGTCTGCGCGTCATCATCGCGCGCTCGTCGGGCGGTGCGAGCCGGTCGCTGTACGAGCCGGTGATGCAGCGCATGCGCGAGCTCGGCGCCCAGGGTGTCGTGCTCTCCGGCGACCGCTCGGAGGGACAGCTGCTCGGCAGCATCACGGCGACCCAACTGCCTCCCGGCCGTGGGTACTTCCACACGCGGCGCCGTGGCGGGCAACTCATCCAGACGGGTTGGCTGCCGGCCCGGTTCTGAGCGGCGACGGCTGGACGCACGGGGGCGGTACCCGCACGGGTGCCGCCCCCTTGTGTCAGTGGTGGCGGCTATGGTGACGTTGCGAGAGAAAAGACGGGCCTGACGGGCCGCGAGAGAGAAGACGAGCACGGGGGGCAGTTGTGTCGTCGGACTACATGGACTCCGATCCCAAGGTCCTCAAGACCGAGGGCTTCAACATGTTCACGGTCGGCCAGGACTTCGCCAAGGCAGTGAAGACCCTGCAGACCGGCCTCGGCCAGCTCGAAGGTGGTCAGGGCGACACCCCGCCGTGGGGCGACGACGACATCGGCGAGAAGTTCGGTGTCGTGTACGAGGGTCTGCGCGACGGCATGTACCAGTCGATGGGCAGCCTGGCGGAGCGCCTCGCGGGCATGGGCATCGCGTTCACGAAGATGGGCATCGCCCACGAGGAGAACGAGGCGAAGCAGGAGGAGATCTGGAAGCAGACGACCGCCGAGTACGACGGTCAGGTCCAGATACCGACGGGTGTGCATCATCTGCGGCGCCAGCAGACGTGACCGAGCCGGCCGCGGCGACTCCTTGGAACCTTTCCCTTCCGCAGCGTGAGCACCATGCGCGCAAGTAGGGTGTGACGGACACCAAGTTCGCACGTCAGGAAGAGGCCCAGCAGCATGACCGAGGCACGGGACAACGAGGTCGGGACTCAGGCCGAGGACATCAGGGCACGCAAGGAGCGGGAGCGGGACGAGCTGTACGCCCTCGACATCTCGGACGTCGAGTGGCACTGCGCCCCCGGCACCGAGGAAGAGGAGGAGCGCGTCGAGATCGCCTACCTCCCCGAGGGCGCGGTGGCCATGCGCTCCTCCCTGGACCCCGACACCGTGCTGCGCTACACCGAGGCGGAGTGGCGGGCGTTCGTACTGGGCGCCCGGGACGGGGAGTTCGACCTGGAGCCGACGCCGCACAACGGTGGGGTACCGGCCGAGTAGAACCCGTCGGTAGCAGGACCGGTTCAGTAGAGCGAGAAGCCGCCGCTGTGCCGGCCCTGGTCCTTCCTCGGGGGCTGGGAGGGACGGCCTTCCAGCCGCCTGGGCTCCGGCTGGTCGGCAGAAGGGTCGGTCGTCCCCAGCGGCTCGCCGTGCCGGATGCGGTCGCGCTCCTCGTCGGAGAGGGACTCCCACTGGCCGCGCAGGTTCGCCATGCCGCTGCCCAGGGCGCGGGAGACGCCCGGGTCGTCCAGGGCGTCGCGCAGGGCGAGGCGGCCGGAGAGCAGTTTCTTCGCCGCGTCCTGGAGGTCCTTGCCGGCGGCGTCGGTCTCGGTCAGCTTGCGCAGGGCGGCGTTCAGGGAACGGATCTGCTCCGGTTCGAGGGCCTCGTCCAGGACACCGCGGTCGGGTGAAGTGCCTTGCGGGTTCGGTGAGTTCTCGGGCTGACTGGTCATGTCGCTTCGCTTCTCCTCCTGTGCCTCGCCGGCCGGCGCGCGCTCGGCTCCCTCTCGACACCCGCAGTATCTCCCGTAACGCCGAGGTGCCATGCTGACACCCACCCGCCGAAGAGGAGAAGGCGCCGAAGGGAGAAGGCCTCACTGCCATGGCTCAGACACAGGGCACAGGAGCGCAGGAAGCAGGAAAGGGCGGCCCCGGTGCCGCCGGTGACGGCTTCGTCGGGCGGCTCGGGCGGTGGGGTGGCCTGGTCTTCCTGCTCGCCGGGCTGGCGATGAGCGGGTGGGGTGCGTACGAGGGTGCGTACACCGTCGGCTGGGCGGGGACGCACGGCACGCTCACGGTCAAGCAGTGCGTCGACGACTCCTCGCTGAACAGTTCGCGCAACAGCCGCAAGAAGCGGCTGACCGTGCGCTGCGACGGCAGGTTCGAGTCCGCGGACGGCGGGAAAACCGACGCCGACGCGGCCGTGCGGGTCAGGTCAGAGTACGCGCCGGGCACGGAGCTGGCCGTACAGCAGGTCGACGCGCCGACGTCGGCCACCGCGGGCGACGGCGACTACGTGCGCACCGACAAGCCGCGCGCCTGGCGCTTCTTCGCCGCGTTCTTCGGCGGCTGGGTCCTCACCGGGCTCGGCGTCTTCTGCCTCGCCACGGGGTACGCGCCGTTCGGCCGCAGCCGCGTCTCGTACGACGAGGCGTGGGAGGCGTCGGGCCGGGGGGTGACCCGCCCGGTCCTGATCGGGATGCTCGGCGTGGGGGTCCTCGGGGCCGGAGTGTCGTACCTCGTGAGCTACTTCGTCTGAAACGGATTTGTGACAGCAATCCCCTGAAGTCGACTGCCGGTGATTCCGTAAACTTTGCGGGCGGCTGTACTCCTGTGTGATTTCCCTTGACCGACGAGGGAGTTGTACGGCCGTGTCGGCATACGGGGGTGCTTTCTGCTGTGGCGATGATGCTGCCGGACGAACTCGAGTGGGTGCTCGAGATGCTCGGCTACCGCTGGCCTACGGCGAACGAGGACAAGCTCAGGGACTCGGCCGACCTGTGGCGGAAGTTCGGCGACGACGTCACCGGGCTGCACACCACGGCCAACGCCAGCGCCCGGCAGGTCGTCGCGCACAACGCCGGCGAGTCGATCGACGCGTTCACCAAGACGTACGCGAAGTTCGACGGCGGTGCCGGAGGCGGCGGGGGCGGCGACGGCTACCTCGCGAACGCCGCGACGGCCGCCTACACCATCGCGAACGTGATGGAGGCGTGCGCCTACGTCGTCGAGTTCGCCAAATGGGCGGTGATCGCCCAGCTGATCGCGCTGGCCATCGAGATCGCCGCGGCCCAGGCGGCCGCGCCGTTCACCTTCGGCCTGTCCGAGGTCGGCGCGCTGGGGGCGACCCAGGTCACCCGGCTGATCGTGCGCCGGCTCCTCGACGAGCTCAAAGAGGCGCTGATCGAGGCGATCGTGGAGGCGATGAAGGAGCCCGCGATCTCCGCGATCGAGGCGATCATCACCGACCTGATCCGCCAGACGGTGAACGTCGGCTTCGGCGCGCAGTCGGGCTACGACCTCGCGACGACCGTGAAAGCCGGCAAGGACGGCGCGTGGGAGGCCATCAAGCAGACGCCGCAGACGCTGTTGGAAGGCGTGCGGGACAGCCTGGGCGAGAAGGCCGGGCATCGGGCCCACCATGCGATCGACAGTCGTATCGACGGGTACGACGGAGGGTCGTCGGGGAGCGACGGCGGGGACGGTGGGGATGGATCGGACGGCGACGGGGGTTCCAACTCGCCGGACGGAGAGGGGAGTTCGGACTCGTCGTCGAGCTCGTCGTCGGACTCGTCGAGTGGTGACGGCAGGGGCTCCGACTCCTCGGCGTCGACGCGTTCGGCGGGCGGGACGAACATCGGGGGCGGGATTTCCGCCGACACCGGTGGGCACAACGTCGGTGGCGTGGATCTGGGCTCGGGACCGGGTTCCGACTCCGGGTCGGGGTCCGATTCCGGGAACGGCGGCTCCACCCCGGACTCGTACGCGAGGCCGGCGCCCACGACTTCCGGCCCGACGCTGTCCGACTTCGACGATCCCTCGCCGAGTGGTGGGTCGCACGGTGGTGGGGACTCGGGCGGTGGGGGCGCCGCGCCGAGCACGTCCGGGCCGTCCCACTCCGGCGGTGGCTCGTCCGTGTCGGGGCTCTCGTCGCCGACGCCGCACACCGTGTCGGCCTCGGCGTCGTCCGGGGGCGGGTCGCCGTCGACCGGCGGTCACGGCGGCGGCATCAGCACTTCGGTCGACAGCCTGGCCGCGAGTGCGCCGACCCACACGAACGCGGCACCCACGCCGACAGCGAGCGATCCGTCGGCGGCGGGGGCCGGGGGTGGTCGTGCGGACGGCGGCTCGGCCATACCGACGTCGCCGGTGGCGCCTTCCGTCGGGGGCGGTGGCGGTGGCGGCATGGGCGGTTCGCACCAGGGCGGGGGTACGTCCGGAAGTTCGGCGTCGGGTTCCACGCCGACGAGTCCGACCGCCAACTCGGGGGCGGGCAGGGGAACTTCGGTGGGCGCGTCGGTCACGTCGTCGTCCGCCGGCGCGGGGAGCGGGCCGGCTTCGACACCGAGTCCCAACTCGGGGGCGGCGAGGACGCCTTCGGCTTCAGCGAGTACGGCGGTCAACTCGTCCGCCGGCACAGGGACCGGGCCGACGTCCACGCCGAGTCCCAACTCGGGGGCGGCGAGGACGCCTTCGGCTTCGGCGAGTACGGCGGTCAACGCGTCCGCCGGCGCCGGGTCCGCGTCCACGGCGAGCGCGTCGGCGACGACGTCCACGCCACGGAGTAGTACGTCCACGCCGGCGGCGGACGGGCGCACGCAGGGCCCGGCGGACGGGCGCCCTCCGGCGCAGCGCACGCCCGGCACGCCGCTCGGGGATGCCACCAACACCCGTAGCGCTCCTGGGAACACGAACACCAACACCAACACGACGCCGGGGGACGGGACGTCCTCGCGGAACACGCCCGGTACGCGGCCGGGGGACGGCACGGTCCCGCGCGACTCGAACGGCACGAGGCCGGGGGACGGTACGACGACCCGGAACACTCCCGGCACGACCCCGGGGGACCGCACCACACCCCGCGGCACCACGGATCCGAGCGACGGCACCCGTACCCGTACGCCGGGCCAGACCTCGACCACCACGACCACGCCGAACCAGAACTCGGGTCAGTCGACGGCTCCCAGGACCTCGTCGTCGCCGTCCAGCGGCACATCGTCCACTACGACGCCGTCCACTTCCGGCGGCAGCAGCACCGCCAGCTCCGGATCCGGGTCCGACCGCACCTCGACGTCGAACAACGGCACCTCGAATCCGGCGTCTCCGAGCAGTCGTAACCCCAATTCCACCGCCCAGCCGGGCCCCGCCGCGCAAACCACCACACCCGGCACCACCCCCGGCCGGCCCCCGCAGCCCTCCGGCGGTACGCCCAACACCCCGCCGCCGCCGGCCGGTCAGTCCTCGGCTCCGTCCCCGTCGCAGCAGACGCCGTCCAACTCCCAGCAGCAACAGCACCAGCAGCAGGTCACGCCGGTCCCGGTGCCCACCGTCGTCCGCACGCCGAGCGCCCCCGCCGCCCCGTCGCACGCGGGCCCCGCCACCCCGAACGCGCCCGCCTCGCCCATGGGCACCCCCGGCGACCCCAACCACCAGCAGAACCCCGACCAGGACAGCCTGGAGAACATCCGCGCCGACCTGGACCACTACCCGGGCGGTCTGACCCAGCCCGACCCGGCGGACCAGCAGGCGCTGGCCGATGCCGTGCCGCGGAACGAGGACGGCACCCCGCAGCGTTACCCCGACCCCTTCGGCAACTGGTCGCAGCTCCAGAACGACGGCGGCAACACCGTCCCGGGGCGCAGCAACAACTGTGCCGACTGCTCGCGTTCGTTCCTGGAGACCTGGTACGGCAATCCCCAGGTCTCCGCCCCACGCACGCTCGACCTCGACGCGAACGGCAAGCCGGACTACTGGTCCCCCGAGGACAACGCGAACGACAACCAGATCCGCTGGGCGGGTGCGCCGCACACGTATGCCGGCCGGGGTGACGACCCCGACACCCCGGCCCGTATCGCGTGGGACCTCCAGCAGGCCGGACACGGTTCCGCGGCCATCGTCCAGGTCGGCTGGCCGAACAACGGGGGCGGCCACGCGTTCAACGCCGTCAACCACCACGGCAACATCATCTGGATCGACACACAGACCGGGGACGTCAGCCACACCCCGCTCCACATCACCAACGCGGACCACGTCTGGCACATCCCGCTGGACCCCAACGGCAACCCGCTTCACCCGGCGGTGCCCGCGGCCCAGAACAACGGCCAGGGCCAGCCGGAAGACTCCCAGAACAACGGCGGGGACGCGGACGGCACCCAGGCCCCGCAGAACGACGCCTCGGGCGACGCGCCGAAGAAGGGCGACGACAATCCCGCCCAGACGTCGACGCCCGGCCCGGACACGACGAACACCGAGACCGAGACCGGGAGCGGGCACGAGAACGACCGGCCCGCGAGCGAGTCCGACGACAGCTCCTCGGAACAGAGGCACCCGGACACGCCGACGGAGACCCACTCCCAGAACGACGGCACGCCCCAGCACACGGCCGACCCGCAAACCAACAACGCGCACGCCACGGACCCGCGCGCGACCGACCCTCGTACGCCGGATCCCCGCACCGCGGACCCGCGCACGCCCGATCCCCGCACGCCCGATCCGCGCACCCCGGACCCGCGCACGCCCGATCCCCGCACGCCGGACCCCCGCCCAGCGGACCCGAACCACGACGCCCCCGCGCAGAAGCACACGGAGACCGCCGAGCACCCCGACGGTCGGCGTCCGGACTCCGAACCGGCCCCGGACCAGAAGCACCCCGGCGATGCCCAGGATCCGCGCTCGCAGACGCCGGACCATGACCATGACCGGCCCGAGACCACCTCGAACCATGACCGGCCCGGGACCCCCGACCATGCGCGTGCCGAGGGGGCGACTCAGTCGGTGGCCGGCGACCACCGTGACCGTCCGGGTCGCATGACCAAGGACTCCGAGGTCCCCGTACGCGAGAGCCTGCCGGAGAGCAGGAACGCCGACGCGGCCGGCTACGTCAAGGACTCCGTCGACGGGAAGAAGCCGCTGTACGGCGACATCGCCGCCGAGCAGCCGGCACAGCAGACGCAGCACACGCAGCCGCCCAGG
Organism: Streptomyces sp. NPDC047081; assembly: GCF_040643775.1. NCBI lineage: Bacteria > Bacillati > Actinomycetota > Actinomycetes > Kitasatosporales > Streptomycetaceae > Streptomyces > Streptomyces sp. NPDC047081. The sequence goes on from NZ_JBEYUY010000043.1 coordinate 24,154, forward strand.
CCCGCGCACCCGGAGCACCCGTCCACTCCCGCGGAGCCCGCGGGCGACGGTTCCGGCGACCCGGACCAGCGCAGGCAGCGTGATCTGGACATGCTCGCGCGAGCCAATTCGAACGACCCGAAGGACAAGGCCTGGTTCGAGAAGTACTACCACCCGAGGAGCGGCTACCGCCGCAGCGTGACCGCACCCGCCGAGGACGGCCGTCCCGTCCCCCAGCTGCATCCCACGAACGATCCGAACACTCCCTGGATGCTTGCCAAGGACGCGCCGGAGGCCGATCCGGAGTCCTACATCGACGAGGGCGCGGATTCGGGTGAGCGGCACACGGAGATCTCCGACGAGAACCTGAAGCGACTCGACCGGGCCGCCAAGGAACGTCAGGACGCGATCGACGCCGACAACCAGCCGCACAAGGACCGCAAGGCGGCCAAGGACGCCTATGAGGCGAACAAGACGCCGGAGAACCTGAAGAAATTCGAGGATGCCGACGCAAAGCACAGTCCTCTGCACGGGAAGATGACGCGGGCCAGTGAGGACTACGGCGAGGCCGTCGCCGAGCACCACGCGATGCCCCGGCACTTCCCGGACTACAAGCGCGTCGACGACCGGGCCATGGGAAACAACCGGTTCGACCAGATCTACCGGGACCCGAACACCGACCCACCCCACTACGTCGTCGTGGAGGCCAAGGGCTCGTTGGAGGCCGAGCTCGGCGACCGGCGGGGGCTCGCACCGGAGGCCGGCTCCGACCAGCCCGTTCCACCGGATGGTCCGGGCCACGGCCAGGGCGACGGAGCGCAGAACGACGACGGCCAGGACAGCCAGGACGCTCCGGGTCCCGGTGTGCCGAGGGTCCGGCAGGGCACTCGCGCGTACTTTGAGACGATCCTGCATGAGATGGAGGCGCGCTCACGCCGGAACGAGCGGACCGCGACGACCGACGCCGAACTGGAAGCCGCCCAGGCGGAGCGGAAACTGGCACGCGACCTCAGGAAGGCGCTGGAAGCGGACCCGCCGCGAGTGAAGTACATACTCGTCAAGGGCAACTCCTCCGGGGGCGAGCACCAGGGTTACGAGATGAAGCAGTTCGACATCAGAACGGAAGCAGAGAAGGCGCGCGATGCAGATTCCGCGACATGAGTTCCCGACGCGCAATTCCGCGAGGATCCTCGCAACCCACACCAAGGACTTCTGGGAAGACATCGACGGGCTGCAGAATGAACCGTCGTGGTTCTCGAACGTTCTGGCCACCGCCATCGAGCTCTTCGGCGAGCACTGCGTCCTGGACCCGGAGTCGGACAAGCTGGAGACCTGGGAAGCCTGCGTCACCGCCATGCAGGTCGGCTCCGCCCTCTTCGTGTCGGCGCGGGCCCCGGCCGGCACCACCTTCGAGTACCGCATCGGTCACGAGATGCGGACCATCCGCGGCGGCGCCCTGCCCCGCGCCCACGCCGGGAACTGGATCAAGGCGTTCTGGCTCGCCTGTGTCTGCCGCGAGAAGAAGCGGATGACCGAGCTGTGCCAGTTCCCCGCCGCGCGTCTTCGGCAGGCCGACGGGGTCCTCGACGAGTACGTCTACGACTGGGTGGAAGCGCTCCAGGCCTACTGGCTCAAGCGCCCCGAGTTCGGCGACAGACTGGTGACCGCGGTGGAGGGGACGGATCCCGCCGCGCTGCGGCACGCGCCGCGCGACGGCGTACTGCAGATCATGTATCCGCCGATGAACCTCCTGACCCAGCTGGCGCGCGGTGACCAGGAGAGGTTCAACGCCGAGCTGGCCAAGGCCGTGGAGTGGCACAAGGAGTACTGGACCCGTGACGAGGACCGCGCACTGACCGCCGAGGGCCTCGTGGCTCTGGGCCCGCTGGCCGTGTCCTGCCTCGCCGTCGAGGCCGGCTTCACCATCACCGTCGAGTCCGAGTACCTGCCGAAGCATCTCCTCGAAGGGGCCTGGGTCAACGAGTTCCCCACCTAGTCAAGCGCACCGAGCGAACAGCAGAGAGGCAGTCCATGGCCCCCGCCACCCCGCCCCCCGCACCGCAAGGTCCCCCCACCACTCCGGACCAGGCCCTCGACATCGTCCGCGAGCGTTACGCCGAGCCCAAGCTGCCCGACGGCACCCCCGCCGAGCTCCACGTCCACGAGTTCGACATCGGCTACCTCGTGTACCCGGTCTTCCCGCCGCCCGAGGAGACCACCGGCCCGCCCCGGCCCGCCCCGCCCGGCGGAGCCAAGATCGTGGTGTCGAAGGTGACCGGTGAGTCCGTGACCGTCCCCAACTTCCCGACCGAGCAGGCGATCGCGCTCTACCGCAGGAACCTGGAGCGCAACGCCTAGCCTCCGTCCACAACTCCGGCCCACACGAGGTCCACCGCTCCGGCCCGCACAAGGACCATCACTCCGGCCCACACGAGGACTGACACGCATGACCGCCCCGACCACCGGCTACGCGCTCCACCCCTACATCGGCGGCCGCACGGCTGTGCTGCGCGCACTCGCCGACTGGCGGGCGGGGGTGCCGGGCGCGCCCCGTGTCGTCGTCCTCACCGGCAGTCCGGGCAGCGGGCGTTCGCATCTGCTGACCGGGTTCCTGATGCTGTGCGACCCGGAGTTCCGCGGGCGGCTGCCGCTGGCGGACCTCGACCCGTCGACCGTACCGCCCGAACTGCCCGCTCCCGCGGTGCCGAGTGCGGCTGGGCTGACCGCGGCGCAGCTCGGGTGGCTGATCGCCGAGCACTACGGTGTGCGGGCCGATCGCGTCGAGGAGGTGTACGCCGCACTGGGCGCCCTCGGCGGGAGCGAGACGGTCGTCGTCCCCGACGTCGACCGGGCAGGGCCCGTGCGTACGGCGGGCGAGCCGGCCCGAGTCGTACGTGAGGTGCTCGCGCCGCTCGCCGCGACCGCCGGTGTCCGGCTGCTAGCGGACGTACCGCGCGAGTTCGCCGCCGAGCTGGCCGGCGCGCTCCCGCCCGGCGCGGTGCAGGTCATCGACCTCGACGAGCCGCGGTGGGCCGACGGGCCGGGGCTGGTGCGGCAGGCCGACGCGCTGCTCGGTCCGGAGGCCGCCGGTGTGCCGGAGCGGCCCTTCACCTCGGATTCCTCGACCAGGCGGGCTCTTGCCGAGGCGATCGCACGCCGGGCCGGCACCAGCCCGCTCACCGTGCAGCTCGCCGTCCAGAGCATCCTGACGGGCCCGGGCGCCGAGACCCCGTACGACGAAAGCCTGCTGCCCTCATCCGTCGGCGAGGCAGTCGACCTGCACGCGCGCCGTCTGGGAGCGGACCCGCAGACGCTGCGTCAGCTGCTGACACCGTTGGCTCTCGCGGAGGGCGACGGGCTGCCCATCGATCTCTGGATCCGGCTGGTCAACTCCCTTGCGGGCAAGGACATGAGCGCCGCGCTCGCGCACAGCGGCGCGCTGGCCGGACCGTTCGTCGAGTCGCTGCGCCCGGACGGGGAGGGCGGCCCGCGCACGCTGCTACGACTGCTGCACCCGGCCCTCGCCGACGACATCCGCGCCGGCCTGCCGAACGTCCGCGCCGCCCAGACCCGGATCGCGATGACGTTGCTGGAGGCGGTGCCGGAGCAGGACTGGAGCAAGGCCGACCCGTACGTGCGCGACCACATCGCGGGCCACACCCTGGAGGCGGGCCTGCTCCCCCAACTCCTCACCGACCCGGGCCTGTTCGTGCACGCCGACCCGGTGCGGCTGCGCGCCGCCATCGAGGCGGTCCCGCCCACGGAACTCGGGGCGCCTGCCCGTACGTACCTCCGTACGGCGCCTCTCCTCACCCGCGCCCAGGCACCGGCCGCCCTCCGTGCCGCCCTGCTGGAGACGGCGTTCGTCGAGGACGGCCTGCCCGAGTACGCCGAGGCCATCCATGGCCGCCTCGGCCTCGACCTGCCCTGGCAGACCCTGTGGAGCGTGCCGGTGTCGGGTGTCGGCGCGGTCGCGACGGGGATCCTGCCGCGTCCGGAGGGGTCGGGCGTCCCCGTCGCCGTACTCACGCACACTGCTGACGAGGAACACGGACCAGCCCCTTCCGCGGTGCTCGTCCGTGGCCTCGTACAGGCGGATGTCCCCGACGACACCGATCCCGCCGCGATCCTGCACCCGTCCGAGGAGCAGCGGGCCGCCGCGCGGATGCGGCTGAGCCGCGGCGCCGACTACGTGCGTGTCTGGGACGAGGCCGGCGAGAAGGTCGTGGCGACGCTGCTCTCCGACACACCCTTCACCGCCGCCGACCTCTCCCCCGAGGGAATTCTCGTCGTCGCCACGGAGCACGGCGCCAAGGCGCTGCGTATCCGCGCGAGGGCTTCGGAGGCGGCCTCGTAGATGACGACACATGTGCCACGGCACGACGTGCCCGCCGATCGTGTGTCCGGCGTCCAAGCGCTCGTCGACGACACCGAGGCGCGGGTCCGGAAGCCGGAATCGCGACGTCGGCCTTCCCGTGGCGGTGGAGTCCGGCTACATCCCCAAGTGCCTGCTGGAGCGCACCTTCACGCACCCCGCTCCAGCCCCGACGGCCGCCTCCTGATCTCACTGGTAACTTGCTGCTCTTGCCCGTTCACTCCGTGGAAGTCCGAGTCCGTTCACCTCGTGGGAAACCGATGAGTCAGCCGCCGTTCCAGCCGCCACCGCAGCCGCCCCAGCCTCCGCAGGGCGCGTACAACCCGTACGCCCAGCCCGTCCCGCCGCCGCAGCAGGCGCCGGGGTTCGGGCCGCCGCCCGTGCCCGGTCAGCCTCCGGCGGCTCCCGTTTTCCCTGGTCAGCCGCCGATGTACCCGGGACAGCCGCAGCCGATGCCGCCGTACCAGGCGATGCCGTACGGGCAGCGGCCGAGCGCCGGCGGGAACCCGGTCGGCGCCGTGCTCCTCGGCTTCCTCGTCTCGTTCGTCGTCTCGCTGCCCTACACCGGGCTCATCCTGGGCACGTACAAGGACCAGTCGGTCACGACGGCCAACACCCTTTATCTGATCCATGCGTTGATCAACGGCGCGCTCGTCGGCTGTCTTGTCGGCAAGATGGCTCCGCACAGCAACGGCGCCCGGATCGGCGGGGCCGTCGTCGCCGCGCTCGGGGCCGTGTTCGGTTACACCAACGCCGTGCCGCTCGTCGTCGCCGTCGAGCAATCCCCCACCGCCGTCGGGGACTTGCTGCGGGCCGAGCCCTTCTACCCGCTCAAGGCGTGGTGGCACAGCGGAGCCGGTGACGGAGTCGACTGGTTCTCCCCGCTCGGTCTCGTGGTCGCGGCGGTCGCCGCCGTCGGGCTCGCGTACATCATCGGCAACAGGCGCCGGCCGGCCTGACAAACGCCGAACTTCCGTACACTGCCCCGCATGTCCTTCTCCGGCGAACTCGCTCCAGCCCCCACCGCCACCGTCGTCCCCACCGGCCGCCGGGCGTTCGCACGGGCACTCCCCCGCGCCATCGTGCTCACGGCGATCGCCGCGATCGTCCTCGCCGGCGGCATCGCGGTGACCGCCGGGCTGACGGGCGACGAGCCGAGCCTCAAGGGGATCGGCGGCATAGTCATGGGGCTGCTCATCGGGTTCATCGGCGTGACCAGCCTGATCGCCACCTGGTCCGCCCGGCACTCCAGCGTGAGCGTCGACCACACCGGGCTGTGGGTGAGCAACGGCAAGGCGCAGAGCGTCATCCCCTGGCAGGGTCTCGCCGCCGTCGGGCTGTACTGGAGCGACGTGGGCAAGGGCCGGGGGCGCGTGAAGGTGTACTCCGTCGAGCTGTGCCCCAACTCCGCGATCCAGCGCGACGATCCGGTCCTGTGGCCCCTGGTCCGCGACGAGGAGCCCCTGCGCCCCGGCCTCCCGCGGCTCCGCTACCGCCTTCCCGTCCCGGCGAGTTCACGGGACCACGTCGTCGCGGCGATCCGGCAGCAGGTGCCCCAGCTGTGGTTCGGCGAGTCCGAGCGCGAGGCCCGCTACATGGGCGTACCGGATCGGAAGGGGCACCGGCAGCGCACGGGCGGATCTGCCAACTGACCGTCCTGCCACGCCGATTGGGGTGTTACGCCCCCTCGATCGACGCCAGTACGAACGCCAGCGGCAGCGTCGCGACCGCCAGCGCAAGGCCCGTCGCCGACAGCCCGGCGCGGATCTCGCGCATGCCGCGGATGCCGAGGTACGCGGCGACCGGCGGCAGGACGCAGCACAGGAGGAGGCTGAAGTGCCAGCCCTCCTCCTTGATGAAGAAGACCATCGCGGCCAGGCAGACCGGCACCGACGCGACCGTCATGACGCGGCAGCGCGAGAGGAAGAGGTCGAGGGTTCCCGATCCGCCGGATCCGCCGGGGAAACTCATGATCGAAGCTCCTTGTGCCGGCCGCTCACACCGCGGCGTGGTCGTAGCCGCTGCCCACCTGGGGAAAGCCGTCCGCCGCGGAGAAGCCGTTGATCGCCGTGGACATCACCACGCCGAGCGCGCTCAGGGCGGAGGCGAAGGTGTCGAACGCCTTCGACGCCTCGGCCCACATCTCCATCAGCCGGATCGCCTCCGCCGCGGCCAGCGCGAACATGGCCGCGGACGCGACCTGACCACCGACGGGGATCGCGTTGACGGCCTCGGCCGCGAGCAGGTTGACCAGCCAGATGACCAGCAGGTCGCAGAACATCACCAGGAATGACTTGAGGAACTCGGCGAACTGGAACGCCAGTTGGGCCGCCTGCGCGTAACAGCTCTGCAGGGACTTGAAGGTCTCCTTGATCTCGCCGAGCTTCTTCTCGAACTCGTCGAAGTAAACGGTCGCGGCATCGGCCGCGTTGCCGTCCCAGCTGAGACCGACGTTCTGGTTGCCCTTGCGGACGTTGGCGGCCACCGCGTCGCAGAAGGACGCCAGGTTGCCCCATACGTCCGAGCAGTCGTTGTACGAATTCCAGTCGCCGAAGACCCAGTTGGTCACCTCGGCGAAGGGGTCGAAGTCGAAGAGCAGCTTGGACGCCTCCACCGCCATCGCGGAGGGGCTGCCCAGGTCGAGGGCGCTGCCGAGCGTCTTCTGCACCGGGCTCATCTTGTACTCGTCGGCGTGCCCGGAGGCGTACTTGACGATCGGGTTGCTGCTGTCGCCGCCCGGCGCCTTCAGCGTGTCCACGGCGTCACTGGCGTCGGAGAAGTCCTGCGGATCGCCCCCGGTATCACCCGCCGGCACCTTGGAGCCGGGATAGGTGGCGTCGAGCTTGGCGGCCTCGCCGCGGTCGGTCTCCCGGTAGTACTTGGCCGTGCCGGTCAGTTCCTTCGCGGACGACTCCAGTACGCCCTTGACCTTCTCCAGCGCCTTCTTGGCCTCGCTCACGTACTGGTCGTGGTCGCCCGCGACGAGGTCCCAGGCGTCGCCGCCCGCCGTCTTCTCGATCCGCGCGTTGGTGCCGGTGTACGTCACGGCCTGCGCGCTGCCGTCCGCGGCCCGCCCGACCAGCTTCGAGAAGCCGTCGATGGCACCGGGTTCCACCCGAAAGTCCACATCTCCCCCATCAGCCGGTCAGTACGTCAGTAAGTCAGCACGTCCGTGCAAGGAACCGGTCCGGTCGGTCAGTACAGGGACCAGCCGCTGCCGTCGTGCCGCGACTTCGTGCCCGGCCGGTTCTCGGACTCCGCGCGCCGTTCCTCGTCGAGCAGCCGCCGCTCGTCCTCGATCCGCCGCTCGCCCTCCGCCGCGAGCGCCTCCCGCTCGCCGTCGGACAGGGCGGCCCACCTCTCGGCGAGCGGCGCCGCCCGCTCGACGGCCTGCTCGGCGTACGCCGACACATCGGCCGCCTCGCGCAGACCCATACGCCCGGAGAGGACCTCCTGCGCCATCTCCTTGAGCGCGTCACCGCCCAGCCCCGACGCGAGATGCTCCAGGGACCGCCGCAGGATCTTCGCCTGTACGGGGTCCTGCTGGGTCATCTCCAGGAACTCGGAGTCGTCCACGCGCTTGCCGGAACTGTCGGGTGCGCTGTCCAAGGGGTACCTCATCGGCGGGTCGAAGGGTCGGCGGTCTCGACCGGCGTGAACCTACCAACGCGTCTGTGAATGCTTCAACACACGATCTGTGCAGAAACGGCGACCCTTCGATCAGCCGAAGTCGTTCGTGCCGGGCGTGGGGCGGGTGCTGACGGTTTCACCGTATGCGGGCATATTCGTACCGTACGAGGCGCGCGGGTCGAGCGGGGCCGGGCGCAGCGCCGCGGGCATTTCGCCGGGCGTGGCCTGCGTCGACGTATCGCCGCCCGTTTTCTCGAAATCCTGGGATACGCGCTCGTCGTTCCACTCATGCCCGTCCGCGGAGGATCTGAGGTTGTCGCCGCCGGCCTGGACGCGGGCGTGGAGGCCGTCGAGCGCGGGCTTCCAGCTGCCGGCGATCTCCGCGAGGGCGGTCCCCATGGACCACCCGGCGAGTGAGCCGCCGGCCGTCCCGGCCTCCTTCACGGCCTTGTCGGCGGGGCCCTTCATGGCGCGGGCGATCCCGTCACAGGCTCCGGCGGAGGCACGGAGCTCGGCCGGGTCGACATCGGTGCCCTGGGACACGTCGGGTTCCTCTCGATGGCTCGGGTGCGGTTCGCGTATTCGGTTCGCGTATTCGGTTCCCGTGTGCGGTCAGAACTGCTGCTGTTTGGCGCCGGGCGGGAGCAGGCAGGGGGTGCGTACGGCGAAGGAGAAACGCTGGGGCTTCGTCCTGCCGGAACCGACCGTCTCCGCCTCGACGCTGTAGTCGTTCCTCTTGTCGCGGGCCCGGAACACCGCGGACGCGTACGCGCTCTTGAACTCGCGGTACGACGTCAACTCGTAACCCTCACCGGGGAGTTCACTGCGGAGCTTGCGCACCATGGGGGTGTGTTCCGTGGAGGGGGCCGGGGAGTAGACGTAGTAGAAGAGGCTGTACCGGCCGTCCTCGGCCACCTCGTCGTTCTCACCGACGCACTGCTCCCAGTTCACCTTGGCGGTGCCGGGGAGCAGTTCGGCGCCGGTGAGCTCGGCCATGTGGGCGGTGGAGTCCTTGGCCCACTTCAGTGCGTCGGCCTTGGCGACCCGGGGCAGCGGGGCGTTGCGGGCGTCGGCCTGGGACGTGCAGCCGGCCACCAGGAACAGGGCGGCGCCGGCCGCAATCGCCGTACGGACGAATGCCGTTGTGTCACGAGGCGGTGAGTTCATCGGGTTCAGAACTGCTGTTGCTTGACGCCGGGTGGGAGCATGCAGGGGGTGCGTATCGCGAAGGAGAGTTCCTGGGGGTCTGTCTTGCCGGAGCCGACCGTGTCCGCCGTCACCCGATAGGAGTTCTTCTTGTTGCGGGCGCTGAAGATCATCGACGAGTATGCGTTCTTGAACTCCCGGTACGAGGTGACCTCGTAGCCCTGGTCGGCGAGTTCCCGGCGGAGCGTCCGGGCGACGCGCGTGTGCTCCGTGACGGGGGCCGGGGAGTAGACGTAATAGAAGAGGCTGTACCGGCCGTCCTCAGGTACCTCGTCGTTTTCCCCGGTACATGTCTCGAAGTGCACCTTGGCCGTCGAGGGGGTGAGCTCGACGTCAGTGATCCGGGCCATGTACGAGGTGTAGTCCTTGGCCCATTTCAGCGCGTCGTCCTTTGCCATGCGCGGCAGTGGGGCGTTCGGGTCGTCGCTCTGGGACATGCTGCAGCCTCCGGTCAGGAGCAGGGACGCCGAGACGGCGAGTGCGGTGCGGAGAAGGGAACTACAGGCCGGGGACGATGTACGCCTCCGGCGGCTGGTCGCTGCCCTTCTTGGGAACCTCCCCGGGCTGCCTGCCCGCGATGACTCGCCCCTGGTTGTCGAGGGATTCACTGTTCTTGTCCCAGTAGCCGCTGTGTCCGTGGGTGTCGACTTCGAAGTTGTTTCCGCCGAAGCCTTCGAGCATGGGGTCGGGGCCGAGGGTGTAGCCGGAGAAGTTGTTGATGATGGCATCGTCCTGCGCCCCGCCGATCCATACGTGTTCCGGATCCATCTGCAGATCCCTGGCATTGCCGACCGTCATCCCCGGGCTGCCGACCACCACGACGTCGTCGGCGCCCAGACCGCCGCCCCCTGACGCGGCGGCGCCGACGACCGTGGACCCGTAACTGTGCCCGAGGACCGTCGTATGACTCGGCGACCCGTCGTGCGACGCGTGTGTGCCCGCCACGAACCGACGCAGGTCCGGAGCGGCGTCCTCGGCCCGTCCGGTCCCGCCGACACTGTTGAAGTCGGTCGTGGAGGCCTCGGGAGCGTCGTAGCCGAGCCAGGTGATCATCGCCACGCTCTCGCCCCGGGACTGCTGCTCCGCCGCCGACTGCAACCGGTCGATGCGGTTGAGCTGGCCGGGCACGGCATCCATGTTCGTGTTCGTGCCCGGCACCAGAATCCCCGTGTTCGCGGCGGTGTCCGGATTGCCCATGGCCACGATGGCCCGGCCGTCGTCCTTGGAGTCGTAGCCGAGGAGGTACAGCTCCTTGCCCTTGGGCGCGCCGTCCGCCTTTTCGAGCTGCTCGTTGAGCACCTCCAGGTTGTTCAGACGCCTGTTGACCGTCTCGTCGCTGTCGCCCGGGAACCCTTCGTCCCAGCTGCCCTCCTGGATCAGGTTGAGCTCCTGGGCGAGGGCGGTGCGGTTGGCGTCGTCGCGTACGTCCGTGGGCAGCCCGTCGGTCGCGCCGATCTCCTTCGGGTAGAGCGTGGTGTAGGTCTGGCGCTCCTCGGGGCTGAGCGCCTTCCACCACTCGGCGGCGGCCTTCGGATCGTCCTCGGGAATCTGCGGGCCCTGGACGCCGATGGCCTTCATCGCGTCCTTGACGTCCTGCGCGGACTCGGCCGCCGCGTCATGACTCAACGGATCCGTGAGGATGTCGCCGTCCAGCCCGGCCAGGGCCTTCGCGCCGTCGTCGCTCGCCTTGTGCGCGTCGGTCAGAGCGGTGTCGATGGCGGCTCGGTACTGGCCGAGCAGTGCGTTGCGGTCAGCGATCATCTGCTGTGCGTCGGGGTCCTGGTGGGGCAGGGACGCGGTCGTCGGGTCGGTGATCGTCCCGTCGCCGTCGACCTCGAAGTGGTCCTCCTCGGCCCGTCGTACGGCGTTACGGAGGTCCGTCTGTGCCGCCTCCATCCAGAACTTCGTGGTGTCCAGGACCTCGGCGACGGCCATGGCCTCGGTCTCGACCACGCCGATCCGCGACTCGACGTCCTCCAGGTAGTAGAGGGCCGCGTCGGCGTCGTCGCCCTTCCAGGAGGCGTGCAGCGGGCCGGTGACCTGCCGGCGGTGGCGGTCGGTGAGGGAGTCCATCGTCGTCGCCAGCTCGCGCCAGGCCTTGCCGGCGGCTTCGAGGTCGGAGAAGTCCTGCTTCATCAGCCGCGAGAAGTCAGAAGCCACGTCGGCTCCCGCCCGCGCGGCCGAACGGCCCGTCAGGGCACGGCAAGTCCACCCAAGTGGACATAAGGCAACCCCCGTTGCAACTGCTCACTCATGAGTTCGAGGCGCTCACCTTAACCGACGTGTTCCTGTCATGCCCAAGTCCACGTCCGGGTGGGGGCCGTGGCGCAGGATCCTCAACGCCGGGTGGACCGATCACCCCGGCCGGCCCCGTGCACCGGCGCGTCCCGCTCGGCGCGCTGGCGGTCCAGCTCGGCCTGCTCGCGCCGGTCCCACTCCCCGAACTGGGCCTTGGAGCGCTGCTGTTCGGCGTACGACTGCTCCTCGGCGGCCCGGCGCATCTCGTGCAGCCGCTGGAAGACGGCCTCGGTGTAACGCGGGTCCTGGACGGCGTCCTTGATGTCGACGTGCCCGCTGAGCACCGAGCGCGCCATGTCACGCAGGTTCGGGTCGAGGGAGTCCGCGCCGGCGATGGTACGCAGGGAGCGGTGCAGCCGCAGGGCCTGTTCGGGGTCCTGGGCGATGCCCATGAGTTCCTCGTCGTGGATCTCGCGGTCCGTGGTCATGGGTGGGGGGCGTCCTTTCGGTGGGGTGTTGGTGTGGGGCGAGGGTGGAGGTGGGGGCTTGCGGCTCGGGGCGGCGGGAGTGGTGTCCAGCGACTCAGCGCCGACGGGGTTGTGCCTGCGGCTCGGCACCGGCGGGGGCGGCAGCCCGCGGCTCGGAACCGGCGCGGCGGCACCTTGCGGCTCGGCGTCGCCGAGTAGTGGTGTGCGGGGCAGTTGCTCCCGCGGCAGCCGCCCCCGTATCACCCGAATTCGCTACGGGCCCAGTCCTGCGCGTTCCCCGAGGAGTGCGTGGATCCCGAACTCGCCGACGCTGCCGTCCTGTTGGACGACTGCGTGCCGCCGCCCGAGGAGCCGGAAGCACCGGAGCTCGATGCGGCAACCGTGCCCGCACCCCCGTCGGACGCGCCCCCGCCGGACGCACCCCCACCGGTCCCGCCCCCGTCGGACGCCTCGGCGGCGCTGCCGCCGCTGTGCCCGGACAACGCGTCCACCCCGTGCTGGACGCGGTTCCCGACCGCCCCGGTCACCTTCTCCGTCGCCGCGTCCACGGCACCGTCCACATGACCGCCGACATCCGCGTAACCGGCGATGGTCGACCCCTCGCCGCCCGTGACCTCGTTCTTGAGGCCGTCCACGTACTCGCCCGCCGCGTTCTTCGCGACGTCCGTCGTCTCACCGAGGTCGATACCGGAGCGGGCGTCGAAGTAGGTCTCGACGCTCTGCTGGCCGAGGTTCTGCGCCATACCGACGGCCGCTTCCTTGGCCTTGTCCTTGGCCGCGTCGACGACCTTCTCCTGGACGAACCGCTTGGCCTCCTCCTTGATCTTGTCCTTGGCGAACTGCTTGACCTTCTCCTTGGTGACCTTCTCCAGCTGCTCCTTGGCGATCTTCTTGAGGGCGTCCATGGTGGCGTGCTCCATGGCCTTGGTGATCGCCTCCATGACCTCCTTCCGAAGCTTCGCCAGCAGCTCCCGGACGATCACCCGCGTCGCCTGTGTCGCACCGAGCGCGCCGACCTCGGAGAGCCCGAAGGTGAACGGCGCGGAGGCCTGGGCCGCGATGATCTCGATGGCCAGGGCGATGAGTTGGGCGATGACGGCGAGCTTCGCCGTGAGGACCGCGATCGCGGCGCCGTCGAAGGCGAGGGCGATCACCTCGCACGCGGTCTTCGCGTCGGGAAGGTAACTGTCCTCGCCGTTCGTCCCGGTGTACGCGCCCCAGGACTTGCTGAATCCGTCGACGGCCTCGCCGGTGTTGTACGCCGTGACGGCACCGGCGAAGCGCACCCCGTTCGCCTCGATCTCTTCGAGTGTCTTGCCGAAACTCCGCCAGGTCTCGGCGACTTCGTGCAGTGCTTCTTCGTCGGCCTCGGGCCAGCTGTAGCCGAGGAGGTCGAGCACCCAGACGAGTTCACTGGGCAGTGTGAGCGACATGCCAATAGCCCCAATAGCGCGGATTCAAGCCGGAGTCGGCCGAGATCTCGGAGTCGGCCGGGATTCAGAGTCGACGGGAAATCAGAGTCGACCGGGATTCAGAGCTGACCGGGATTCAGAGTTGACCGGAGAGACCGTTCATCAGGCCCATGCTGGACGCGTCCGAGGCGTCGTAGTTGCCTGCCATGTCCTGGAGGCCGTAACCGATCTGCTGAAGCCTTTTCGCGAGACTGTCCATCGATGTGAAGATTCCGTCGCGAATCGGCGTGTAGACCTGACCGAAGACCTCTCCGAAGTCGGCGTCCGCCCAGGGCTCACCCAGCCCGTCGAGGGTGTCCTGAAGCCCCTTGGAGGCTTTGGCGAAATCACCCCCGAGATCGACGAAGTTCTGCCCCTGCTTACGGAGCACCGTCGTGTCGACGTCAAAGGTGCCGAACTCCATTGCTCTCCCCCGAGACCCTTTGCTGCAGTTCATATTGGACGACAGACGGATACCTTAGACTCCTCGCGCACAGCCCAGCGAACCCGTCAGTCAAGAGATCGTCAAGTTTCCCGGGGGATGGCCAACAGTGGTGACGACACAGGCACGTTACGGCAGTACAGGACGCCTGTGGGTCGGCAGGCTGGTCGGCCTGGGACTCCTCCTGGTGGCCGCGGTGGTCGCCACCGTGACCGTTCCCGAACTGCGCAGCGAACTCGCCGGCGAGGGCACCGAAGGAACCCTCACCGTTTCTTCATGCGAAGTGCACACGAAGACCCGCTACGGCACGCACAGGCGTACGACGGAACTCAAGTTCAGCTGCACCGGAACGTGGTCGGCGGAAAAGGGCGGAGCCACGTACGAGGACGTCACGGTGGAAACGTCATCACGTTTCGAATCCGGCTCGAAAATCCCGGTGATCCAGGTGGACGACACCTTCGAACAACCCGAGGACCGAGCCCCCGGCAAGGACGCGGCAATCCTCGCCTTCTGCCTCTCCCTGGTCGCACTCGGCACGTTCTCCCTCCTCACCGGCTTCGGCGCGCGAGGCGGCCCGCCCCTGTCGGCTTCCTGGCAGAACCTGCCGGCCCGCAACATCACCGGCCCGCTCCTGGGCGGCACCTTCGCGATCGGCGCCCTGGCCGCCCTCATCTGCGCACTGGCCCTGTAAAACCGACAAACAATCTCTGAGGAACTCCGAGGCCCCTCGATGACACAAGTACACGGGAACTCCGCGCCGAACACCGCCGCCCAGGAAGGCCAACCGGGCCTCGGCCGCCTCATCGGCGCGGGCCTGATCCTCGTAAGCCTGCTCCTCCTGGCCCTCGGCACGTTCCTCGGCCCGTACCGCTATGCGACGTCGACACCGGGCAAGCTGACGGTCGAGACCTGCACGGTCGACTACAAGTACCGCTCGTCCTCGTCGAGCAGCTCCCGCAAGCGCACCAAGACCCGCTGGTGCTACGGCACTTTCACGGCGAACGACGGCAGCACGAAGGACCTGAACGCCGAGCTGAAGAGCGACGCGCTGTACACGCGGGGCCACGTCCTGCAGGCCCGCAAGTCCTCCGACACGTCCTACCAGCTGGACCAGGGCTGGCCCCACGCGATCGCCCTCGGCTGCGCGTGGGCGTTCGGCGCGCTACTCCCTCTCGCGGCGGGCCTCTTCTTCACCGCAACGGGCTTCGCCTTCGGCGGGCCGGCGGATGTGCGGCGGGCGGGGGAGGCGGCGAGCCAGGGCTTGCAGCGGACGATCTACGTCATGGGGTTGACGGGGGTGATCGGGCTGGTGATCAGCATGTTGGTGGTGTTCTTCACCTGACCTGAAGCCAATGCCGTTGCTCTAGGGGAATGGCTCGGCGGCCATGGCGATCCAACTCAGGATGCCCACACAGATCGCGGCCAAGACGGCATAACCCATCCCGTCGGCCACCTTCTGGCGTCGCGAGGGCTCTCGGCGGTGCGCTTCCCGGCGCTGCGACGCTCCGCGTGGCTTGACCGCTTGATACCCGAGGCCCGCAAGCACGGCCACACACACCGCGACCTGCCAGAGCTCGCCGACGACACCCCAGAACCCGGCCCGCTGAATCGTGTCCGGCTCAATTCCCTGCCGCGCAGCGAACTCGGTGCCATCCGGGTAGTCGTGCCCCGTGTCTTCGAGGCGCACGGAAACGGCATCACCAGCGGTGCCGCCGCCCGGCGTGAAGTCCCCCGAGCAGTCATAGTTCGAGTTCTTACGGGTGCCGCCGGTGTCGATACAACTGCGCACCTTGTACGTCCCGGAGGTGCCGTAGAGCCCCGCGGAAAGGGCGACATCGGCGGTCGCGGTGACACACCAAAAGGAGGCCACGAGCGCGAGGACGCCGCCGCACACCCAGCCGAGTACACGCATCAACCGCTCACCAAGATTCTCGGCTCCTTGTCCAACCGCCTTGAGATGCCGGCCTGTTCGGCAAGGGCCCTGCGCCGTACGTCGGCCTGGACGCGCTCCTGTTCGTACTTCTCCCAGTCCGCAGGCTGCACGAAGAGCATGTCGTTGCTCCCCGGTACGACCATGACGCCGCCGAAGGCCAAGTCACCGGCGAACCAAGCACCGCCCTCCTCAGCCCCCTTCGGCCAACGCCGCACCGTCGAGGCGTTGAGCGCGTGCAGATACGGCGCCCCGTGCTGCCCCCGCACCGACAGGCGGACAGTGTGCACATCACCGCGGTACCTCCAGGCGGTGTGCCTTTTGGCGACGCGGGTGCGGTACTCCAACGGGTAGGTCTGGAGCACCTTCTCGCACACCTTGAGACGCGACCCGTACCCCAGTCGGAGAACGAGGAAGACCAGCACGAGAAGGCCGGCAGGCATACCGAACGCCGGCAGCGCGGCGTCATACCCGACCAGGCGCGCCACAAGGGGTACGGCGAACAGGCCTGCGGCAAGCGAGAGGCGCGTGGCGATATGCCGGTACAGCAGCCTGCGGTTGCGCCTGAGCACCTGCGAAATATCAGGTGCCACGAGCGAATGACTCACGAGAGGGGTTCTGTCCTTGTCCGAAGTGGTCGCGCTTTGCTCATGGTCGACTGTGCCGAAGCGGACGGTGCCGGGCTGCCTGTGTCAGTCGGCGACCCGCGCGCCGATGGCCCTGGCGCGACATCGGGCCTCGGGACTCAGGCCTTTGCGGCGGGGAGACGTACGGGCGTCGTAGGCCGTGGGTTGGGCGAGGCAGCCCAGGCCACGTAGATCGGGCTTGGCCACCACGCACGCGAAGCGCGGGTCCCCCGCGTACCAGAGTTCCCGTGGTAGTCCTTCAGGAAGTCACGGCTGAAGGACCGGAACAGCCCGGCGGTCACCTTCAGCGACACCGTCGTCTCGGGGCGGTCCGGGTTGGGCAGCACGAGCAGTGCGTCCTCCCCCTTGGTGATCCGGACGGCACCGGACTGCTGACGCCAAGGGTAGACAGCGAGGATGCGCCGCATCCGCCGCCTCTCACCGAGCCGGCCGAAGGCCAGGCACGCCAGAACCGCGATCGCCAAGAGAACCAGCACCATGGGGATCACTGCCGCAGCGGGCAGCAGCAGCGTGAGATACACCGTCCCCCACCACAGCACCACCCAACCGAGTGACTTGGCCAGGTTCCACGCCGTCCAGCGCCGGAAAGCGGCTCGGGTGCCGGGCATGTTCCATGCCACCACGCCGTCGAAGCCCTGCATGTTCGAGTTCATGGTCATTCGCGCGTCCCGGGTAAGCCGAAGTCGACGGCGATGCCGTGCGCGCCGTCGGCCGTGTCACCACGTGGTGCGCACCCGCTCAAAACAGTCGTTGGCTTCCCTGAGGTCCTTGGTGAAGGTTGCGAGCTGATCGACGTCCGTCTTGAAGTGGTCCCCCACTCAGACCTCCCCGTCCACGCATCACCGTCGCATCGGCAAATGGCAACTGACATCGCGATGGACCGATCATGCCATGGATCGGTAAAGCCGAGTCTTGGAACGTGAGCGCGATCTACCTGTGGTCCGTCAGGACCGTGGTGGCGGAACGATGCCCCGGCTCAGCGCCTCCAGAGCCCGGGCCTGTTCCTTGGTCGCCTCGACCGCGACCAGGGAACCGTCGGTGAAGTGCAGGTCCACGCGTTCCGAGAGCGACGTGTGCCGGATGACCACCCGGAGAAGCTGTCCCGGCAGGAGCTCGCCCAGGCACCGGGCCTCCCGCAGCCGTTGGCCGGGAGGAACCTTGCCGAAGAGGGGCACCTTCTTCGCGGAGACCGTGCACATCAGCAGGATCCTGCGGTCCGTGAAGACCATCAGCGCCCGCTCGTTGTCGTAAGTGTCCAAGGTGTCGGGCCCGGTACGCACCGCGATCGCGAACCAGCCGGCCATGCTCTGCCATCCACCCGTGAGACCGGCCCCGCGCACACCGCGCCGGATCCTGCGGATGATGCCGAAGTCGAAGAACTCCACGGCGTCCACCACCGAAGCAGTAGCTTCAACTACCCCATCCACCGCGCCCGTTCGCTGCTTACCCGTTCGCAGTTCGCGGGGCAGGGGACGACGGATCAGATCGCTCAGCTTCACCTCCACGATCCCGAGCAGTCGCTCGTGCGGCTGCAACCACGGTGCCATCAACGGCACATGGGAGCCGCCGCCGAACAGGCGCGGCTCGAAGACGGGCTGTGGCGGGCCGTACTGCTCGGCACTCATCCGAAGTCCTCCTCGATCCGTGTCTTCGGCACACGGTACGGAGCGTCGTCCTCGCGGCCGTCGAGCTGGCCGGTCACGGCGTCGATGGCGGGGTCCTTGTTCAGTCCCTCCGTGATCGCGCTCGTCGGGCCGTCGGCGCCGACCACGGTTCCGATACCGCCCGCGACGGCGCCTTTCGCAGTGCCGTACACGGCCTTGGCGCCCGTGGCAGCCGCGAACTCTCCGAGGCTCTCCATGGACGGGGAACTGACGAGATCCCGGACGCTCTTGGCCCTGTTGCCCATGCCGCCGATCTTCCGCACGGCCTTGGCCGCCTTCAGGCCGTCCTTGATCGTACGGAAGGACTTGCCGGCCTCCTTGATCTTGCGGACCTCCTCCATCAGCTCGTCCAGCGTCTTCGCCAGGCGAGCGGAGACCGTTTCCACCCGTTCGATGAAGATGGTGATCTCGGCATCCGCCACAAGGGCGTCGGCGGCGGTCGCGAGGCCGAGGGTCAGGATGTCGACCGCGACCATCGCGGCGAGCGAGACGATCAGCGCCTCGATCGCCTCTCGGATGATCTCGATGATCATGTTCTCGGCGAGCTGGCAGGCGGCCGCGGCCTGACTGATGATCTGGGCGATCTCGTCCATGTCCTCGGCCGTGCCGTCGATGGCCTCGACCACTTGACCCATGTGCCTGCCGAACGCGTTCGACGCGACGCCTTCCCACTGCACGGCGAGCGTGCCGCCACCCTCGCGCAGAGCGTTGCTGACCGCCCGCATCGCCTTCGCCTGGGCCTGCCACTCGTGGGCGGCCGCGGTGAGTCCGGCGAGGTTTCCGGTGACGTCCTCCAGCATGTCCATCAGCCCGGTGGCGTCGAGCGCTGCCTTGACGATGCTGTCCAGGCCCGAGTCCAGGCCGTCGGCGACGGGATTCTGGATCTCCGGCAGCGGAATCAAGGGCTCGTCGACGAAGTCCCGTGTCCACTTGTACGCGTCGCCGACCTGCTGGAAGGCGCCACCGCTCACTGCCCGCCTCCGAAGGAGGCCCCGATGTGGATGTCGTGGCTCTCGTAGTTCGTCGCGGAGTGCTGGAGACCGTCACAGGTGTCAGCGAGGATCTCGAGCAGGTCGGCGAAGTTGTCCTGCTCGGCCTGCACATGCTCGTGATAGGCCTCGTAAAGGTTGTGCGCGTTCGGCAGTTTGCCGAAGTCGTCCGACGAGAGCGGCACGGAAGCAAGCTTCGGCCAGATCCGCGCGATCTGCTCGGCCTGCTCCCGGATGACCTTGTCGTACGACTTCAACGCGTCCGGATGAACCCGAAACCCCTGCTCCCCCACCGTTACTCCCTGCTCGCGGAACCGGCGGGTCAGGGTACTTATGGGACGTAAGCCCGGGGCGATGCAGAAGGAGCAGACCGGCTGCTCACCGCAGTGCGGGCACGGCTAAATCCGCCTATGAGCACCCGAAGACATGCTGGATTCTTACCAGGCTCCGAACTTTGCGCCTGCCACTCGGACTCTGCGGGCCCTCGGCAGGACGGTGGCGCGTACGACCCATCGGGATGTCGGTGGCATGCCAATCGGCAGGTGGCCTACGCTGCGCATGAACGTTCCTTCCGTACGGGGTGAGAGCCGGGAGACCGGTTCTGGAGGAGTCGGCAATGAGTCAACCGGTCGATCCACGGCTGTCGTATGCCCAGGTCTCGGCGCCGGCCACGACCGCCGCGCCGCAGCCCGAGCCGTCGCCCTCGCCGGGCCCCACGCCCGCGCCTCCACCGCCCGCGCCACCGGTCTGGGGCGGTGCCCCGGACGTCGGCGTCAGCTCCTCCTTCCTGCGGGACAGGGCCGATGTCTGCGACAGCACGTCGGAGATCATCCGCAGGACCAGGGGTGCGGCCGAGGACGCCAGCGGCGATCTCGCGAAGGCGGCGGCCGGTTGGTCGTTCGCCGGCAGTATCGACGACATGCAGCGCCGCTGGGAGGACCTGCTCAGGGTCGTCACGAACCGTCTGGACGAGGCCGCGCGGAACTTCCGCGACAGTGCGGACGCGTACGACCGAAACGAGGTCGCGACCGCCTCGCAGTTCGCCGACCGGCACGCCCCGAACCCGTTCCGCTGAGCCGGAGGCAGCAGCATCGTGGTCACCTTCCACCAGCTCATGGAGCTCGACGTCAACGCGCTGGAGACGTTCGCCGACAACTGGAACGCCATACACCGCAAGATCAAGGACGCCCGTACGGAGTTCTACGACGGGGTGGTCCGGAAGCTGCACCAGGACCACTGGCAGGGCAAGGCCGGTGAGCGGGCGCAGGAGTTCTGCGACCGCGTCCAGTGGGACATCGACGCCTTGGACAAGGAAGTCAGGGCGCTGCGGGACTACATCGACACGGAGGCCGACGGCACCAAGGGCACCGGCGGGACGAAGAAACTGCGGGAGCGCCAGCTCAAGGCCCAGGAGATCCAACGGCAGGCACTGGAACAGGGCATGACCATCGGCGCGGAC
The DNA here is from genome assembly GCF_040643775.1 of Streptomyces sp. NPDC047081. NCBI lineage: Bacteria > Bacillati > Actinomycetota > Actinomycetes > Kitasatosporales > Streptomycetaceae > Streptomyces > Streptomyces sp. NPDC047081. The sequence continues at coordinate 44,652 of NZ_JBEYUY010000043.1, forward strand.
GGGCACATCGAGATGTGCGTCGTCGACGATCCCGACGATCCGGACGTGCACAAGAACTACGTAGAACACGAGCGCATCGCCGAGGGCCTGCAGAACCGGCTGCGGAAGGTGCTCGACGAAGCGACCGATGACGACGAGTGGCCGGCCAAGCGACTGGTGATCGCGTTCGGCACGGTCCACAACTTCGAGAGCGAGAACCGCAGGTTCAACATCGCGGAACCTGACGCCAAGGACCGCGAGACCCGCAACAAGCTCAACAACGTCGGCGCGGTCTTCGCCAGTCCGTACTACGACTATCCCAACGCCGCCGGGCTGATCCAGCACTATCTGGACGCCAGCGGCACGGACGTCGAGGTCGATCCGCAGATGCTGATGGACCAGGTGCCGGCCTTCCAGAAAGACGTGGACGGGACCCTGCGCAACGACGTCCACGGCCGCCCGGACGGCCCCTTCACCACCACATGGCAGAGCACCGCGCCCAAGCCCGAGGACGGCCACAGCAGTGCGGATTGGTACTACGCCCTCAACCACTTCCAGTACCGGCTGACGGGTTACGTCCACAACGGCGAGGTGACCTACCGGGTCGAGGTCCAGAAGCGCTACGACTGGGGCATCCCCAGCGAGCACCGAAGCGACGTCGGCGGAGGCGGACAGGAAATGGAGCAGGCCGACATCGCCCACCTCAACACCGTCGGCCTGGCACAGGACTTCAATGTCCGCGGTACGTCCGACGAGATCACGTCGTGCGCATGAAGGGCCAGCACACTCCGAGCAGCGGGGCGCGACGATCCGGGGACCGGGCGGCCGAGCAGGACCGCGGCCGTAACCGAAGGACCATGAAGTCAGCGTTCCGGATCCTGCTGGTGCTGGTGGGACTGGCCGCCATCGCACTCACCTTCGTCCTGGTGCGTGACCTCATCGGTTTCGACCACGCCGTCCGCAACCCCGAGGACGGCTTCTCCGACTGGCAGTGCGCGAGCGAGTCGGGCACGTGCGATCCCTGACCTGCTGTCTGCCTTACGTGGGGATACGTTGCCAGGGATGCGGGGTCACCAGGGCGAGGATGCCACGGCTCACCCAGGCGAATACCCGCATCATCCGTATTGCAAGATCCTCGGTTCCTTCTCCAACAGCCTGGAGATACCGGTCTGTTCGGCCAGAGCCCCGCACGGCGGGTGAGCACGCCACCCGCGAACGGCTCCGTCCCCATCCGAAGTCATGCCTTATTGAGAGTCCGGCCTGACCGCTTCAGAGGAAAGACTCACATGTGGGTTGGCCGCCGAAATTACGCACAACACACCGACGACCGCTACCACCCAGCGCCACATGTTCTCGAGATCGAACACCAGCAGGGCAGCGCATACAGCAGCCATGACGGAGAGACTCAAAAGCAAGGGCGACATGGACAGCAACCACTCGGAGCGGGGATCCAAAACCCTCAGCGGCGGGTTCGCCTGCGCTGCGGGAGTGGCCTTTTCAAAAGAGGTGCCAGCGTCCTTAAACAACGCGGCCTTAGTGGCATTGAGCATTCCGTGAATCACCCAACCACCATCGAAGACGAGCGCCGCCGACGTCCTTTCCGCAGAGAAACGCCCACCCCGAGACCCTCGACGCGCGTCCCAGCACAACCAGACTTCATGACCCTGCATTTCCTCTGGAAACCCGTGATCAACTACGTCCGCGAGAAAGTGAATACACCCCACGTCGTTCTGAATCTCAAGGTATTTTCCGTCGCGCGGTTCACCTCGCCCGCCAGCACCCGCATGGTGGTACTTCCCTGTTCCCACGTAGCGACCGCGGATAGCCCTGTCCCCATCGCCCATTCGAGAGAAGTCACGAAATCCATGTTTCCGCGAGACGACGTTGAGCACACTCAAAACACCTAGCATCCACAAAGCGATGCAACACCACCGAAGATACGCGGGCATCGTTTCCCCGCGCAGTTCCGGACCGAGTTTGCGCTCATCTCCTGCAACGGCGCCCAACCGCGGTTGCGTGGGCGCATAGAGGACTTTCACCCGATCACCCGAGTATAGGCGCTCATACGTTTCCGTTTTGACGGTCGCGTCCACGAACTCGCCCGCTGCAGCATCCGGAAGTTGAACGACTACCGTCGCCACATAGGGGTCCTTGCCGCTACGTGACAGTTGGCGCACATCACTCACCTTTTCCACCCGCACCGAAGAGAATTCGGCGCCGGCATCATGGAGGCGCTGCACCAGCTCTGACCGCTGAGGCGTTCCAACCGCCAGGGCGACTACACCGATTATCGCCGTGCACACGCTCAGGCCCCAAAAGAGGGTGCGCTGTTGCTGACGTTGGCGTGAGGGCAAGAAACTCGGCAACTCGGGTGGTTCAGCGGCCCTTTGCCGAACCTCCTGAATCAGCTTGGAGGATTCCGCCCTGGCGACCTCACTGAATGACCGCCAACCTCCGGCACGGCGCTGACACACAACGAGCACTATCGCGCAGACAAGGGCGAAGCCCAAAACGGCCAAGATCGCTTGTCTGCGCGACTCAGGATCCCTACCGAACAGCCACAGCACCGGAACCGACGTGACCACCAGGAAACTCAAGGTTGCACACAGCGTCTCAGTCAGTCGAACTTTCGTGACACCAACCGGCTGTTTTCTTATGAGCATTAGCCGAAATCCTCGCGAATCCGGTCCGTTGCCGATTGATGGTTCCCCGCCACGCCTCGCCCGGCAGCCTTCTGAGCCTCTCCCGCGCTCTTGTCCACACCCTCGAACCCATCCTTGGCAGTGTTCGCAGAGACTCCTCCGGCTACTGGGGTCGACGCACCGAACCCAGCGTCGATTCCGGCCTGTTGGTGCTCTGGTCGATCCGCGCTGTAGACGAAATCATTGTCGTTCTTCAGACCTCGGGCCATGTCATCAAAGCCTCTGTCGACGACCCTCGCTCCACCACCGATCCCACCCGAGGCGGCTCCGGTGATACCGGTGACGAGACCTTGCCTGATGTCGAAATCCTCGCCCTTGCGCACGGAGTCCAGATAGTCGCCTGACATCCCTCCAGCCGCGCCACCAGCCATCCCGCTGATGATGTCTCCGCCGCCGAGCGCGGTCGCGGCCTTACCCGCCACGGTCCCGACCGTCACGCCCGTCAGGCCTCCCACCATGTTTGTCTCAAGTTCCCAACCCTTGCCACTGAGTTGGCTCGTGACCATTCCACCTGCGGTGCCACCGGCCCAGTTCAGCATGCCATCGGCCAAGAGCCTTCCGGCCTTTCCGGAGTTATACAGCCAACGAAAAGAGTCCGCGATGATCCTCAGCAGTTTCCCTAGTCGTCCAGCAGCGTCGAGGGCCCTTGTGACCAGCATGGTCACCCGCGCCGTACCAGCCGCCGCCGAGACGCCCAGAGTAAGAAGTGACATGCCCACCGAAACTCCGACGGAAATCCCGATCTCGATGTAGATGTCGTGAATCTCTTCGTTTACTTCGCGAATATTCTTCGCGGCATCGTCTAGGCCCTTGGCTGCTTTGTCGAAGTCATCCGTGGCATCAAGTACCGCGGCCGAAAACACCTCCCAGTGTTTTTCAAAGGCGTCAGCCGCCTCACCACGCCAGGTATGTCCAACAGTCCTCTTGACTTCTTTATCAAGACCCCTGACGAGGCCTTCAACATCCGACTGCAGCTTCCGCCATGCCTTTGCTGCGTCTTCGAGTACATCCGGACGTCCGCCGGGATTGATCACCTCGATACCGAGCTCAATGATCTCCTCGGCTACCGATTCATTTCCACTCACTGCCCCGCACCGTCGTTCTTCCCGAAGAGGGCGGCTACGTCATCGTCTGTAAGCTCGGTATTACGGTTCACCTTCCGCAAGGCATCCGCAATGCTATCCAAATGTTCGTGGACGACCTTCATCGCAGCAGCAACATCCGTGGAGTATCCGATGTAGGCGGACGTCACCTCTTCAGATTCCGTCAAGACACCGAACCCATCAGTGATGGCCTCTTCACCGCTCTTCTCGGAGAACTCCTTCAGATACGCTCTAAGGTCGTAAGCCTGCATTTCAAATTTACGAGCCAGCTTGCGCCCCGAGTCAGGATCATAGAATGAAGTTCCACCATCGGACATTGCCGTCTCCAGCCCTCTTTCTTACTTCTGGACCCTAAAGGCGGGTAGGAGGATGTCCCTCAACCGGAAATCCACTCACAGCAGGATCGTAGCGAGGCAGACATTGAGGGATAGAACACGTCTACTGCTAGTCCTGGTACGGGGGTTGTTGAGTATAGGGGCTGGGCCACTCCTGCGGGTTCCCCGGAGGAGTGAACTTTCCCTGGCTCGGAGCTGACGGGGGGTACGGCTGTTGAGTGCACTCCGTCGGCTGGGGGCCAACAGCACGACGGTAATGACAGTGACGGCCACGAACCCGAAGCCGACTACTCCAATGACAAGAACGATGGCGCCCATTGCAGAAGACACCTTTCTCGTTCTGGAGCTGGTTCACTGCCGTGCGATTCGCCGCGGCAGCACTGCAGAACTCCTCCGCAACGGAGCTGACCGCCAACGCCTCACAGCGCACCGAATGACCCGACATCCTGCGTCCTCGGTGGCAGGCCGGCCTTGCGTATCGGACCTGGGACGTCGACCCCGAGCCGCCCCAACCACCCATGATTCTGGGCAACTTGGCCGCCGAGGAGGAGGTCGTGGCCTCGCACCGGTCCGCGTCTGCGCCGACGTGTGGGGCTGGCAGCCGCTGACGAGGAACGGAACTCGTGGCCGGGCTTCTGGTGCGAGATCGTTGCCGCTACGTCGCTCGGTCGGGTGTCAGAGGCAGTCAGCCATCGGCTACACACAGAGCGTGTCATTGCTCCCCGGTACGACCATGACGCCGCCTGCGGGTGCGGGTACTCCAAGGAGCATGTGCGCAGCACCTTCTCGCGCAACGGGAGTCGCGATCCGTAACCCAGATGGACTACGAAGGAAGGTCAGCACGAAGAAGCCAGTCCCAGCCGCCCAGACGAGCCACGAATGGCACAGCGAGCAGGAGCACGGTGCCGTTACACGTGGCTGTTTCAGCCGGGCCCTCTCCCGGCTCGGCCAGCTACGAAAGCCGTCACAGCTTGCCGGTGACAACTCCGCGCCAAGTCCAGCCCGACTTGAGGACGGCGTTCTGCAGAAGTCTCTTCAAGTCGTCGCTGTCGAAGGTGAACGTCTCCTCACGGCCACTGTCCTCTTCGCCGCCAAGCGACCAGCGCTTCGAGACGGTCCTCACCTGACCACGCTGGGCCGCGGAAGACAGAGCAAGTCGGGGAGTTTCACCGACCCAGTCGACTTCGAATTGCCGATCAAGAGCACGAACCTCGTTCTTCTCAGGGACGAGGCGCATATGAACTTTGAACGTCCGGCTCACCTGCGCGCGGAGGAAGTAGGTCCGCCAGGCCGGTTCCAGGACACGCCACCGCCACTCGGCCAGCAGGTCGGCGCCCGCATCTTCCTCGCGACCATCGCGGATGATGTATGGGACGTCAGGACTGTTGAGGCCGAGCAGGATTGATCAACCTGTCGAAGAGTCCCATGGCATCATCCTTTGATACTTGCGATCGTCAGCTTGCAGCTGGGGATGCCGTAGCATCGGCCTTAATGTCGAAGTTGATCCTGTTTCCGTCGACGGAGGAAACAGTCACCGTTACGCCCAAGGTACTACCGTCGTTCGCAGTGAGCGTGCACCGCGTGGTGTTACCGACCTTCCCGGCAAGGTCCTGGGGGCAGGTGATGTCCGGCTTCGACTGCCCGGTAGTCGCAGCGAGCTTTTCAGCCACGGTGACGGCTAGCTTCTGCCCGGAAAGCTTTGACTCGGATTTCCCGGCACTGACCGAGGCAGAGCAGCCAGCAAGGAACGCGCAGACGGTCACGGCAGAAGAAATCCAAAAAACTTTGGGCACGCGTGCACTGAGCATGAGGGATTCCGTTTCGTGCGATCGAGTCAAAGGAACGGCCGAAGCATACATGGCACGGCCATCGCAGACATAAGCTGAAGTGACAACCGCCACCCGTCGCGACAGGGCCTGCACAGCATCACCACATCACCCTCGAAATAGGTCCGGGCCGGTCGCTCACGATACTCTTGCGGTATGGAGCAACTGGTAGGGATCCTCATCAAGGTGTTGCTGTTCGCTTTCATCGCGGGCATGTTCACCCTCGTCTTCGTGGTGGCCAGACGCGGCCGCATGAAGGCTCAGCAGATAAACGATGATTACGCACAGCTTGCCCGAATCGCCCCGGAACGCGGATGGACCTATGCCCTTTGCGTGCGCGGGCAGATCGATCAATATGCCGGCGTCGGCCCCTTTCCCGGCGTTTGCCAGAACCTTCGCGCCTGGCACTACACAACGGGAGAGATCCGCGGCCACTCCTTCAAGTTCTTCGAATTCCGCTACAACAACCCCTTGTCAAGCGAATCCGGCGAGCGCAAGCGCCCCATCATTGAATCAGTCTTCATTCTCACGACTCCCGGTTCGGCGCCCTCCACAGAAATCTATCACCCGGACATGCTGGATTCCGTGACGGATTGGCGAACCAAAGTACAACTGGGTATGCCAGAATTCGACAGTGAATTCCGGATAGCCACCAAGGATGAAGCGTTTGCGCGAGCCGTCCTGTGCGGCGAGCTCGTGTCCCTTCTACTGGCGGACCCGCGAGCGAAAGCATCTCGGATTGCCTTGCGTGACAACGTGGCGATCACCTGGTTCACCGGCACCATGTCAGCGCAGGCCGCCGATGAGAAATTGAATTACCTGTGCGATGTCCTTGAGAGGATTCCGGCACAGGCATGGACTGCTGCCTGAGCGTCCAAGTCCCTCTCATGCGGTCGCATCGTCGGCCGGGTGCACCGTTCGGAGGAAGGCCTTGAAGTCCTCGATCAGCGCTTGGAGTTGAGTCGACTTGGCAGTGAGGACGACTTCGATCACGACGCGCTTGCCCGGGTCCTTGACGTCCTCCATGCCGAGGTAGACCTGGCTCTGGAGGAGTTCCAGGGGTTCACCCTTCAGCGTGGTGGAAAGCCGGAGGTTCTGCACCACGCCAGGGGCGTCCGTCAGGCCGGGGGCATCTGGGGTGCCCGCTTCGGTCTTCTTGAGGACCTCTACGGATCCTGCCTGCTGCAGCCGTCGTACCGACTCATCGGCGATCTGCCACAGCGACGCGCTGTCACTACGCATCCGGCCGGAAATGGTGATGTTCGCCATGAACCCGTCGACTGAGGCGGGGTGGAGCGCGACGAAGGCGGCCCCCGGCGCCCCGACCTCGTCCGGCGGCGCCGCCTGCCAGCCGTCCGGCAGCGAGAACGAGATCTTGATCGGCAATGTGGTGGCCATGGTGAATCCATTTCCTCAATGTGCAAACGAGCGTCGGCTCGGGCTAGAACCAACCGCCGACCGTGTTGTCCCAGGTGTCGCCGACCGCGTCGGCCGCGTCGCCGACCGAGTCGACCAGCTTGCCGGGATCAACGGTGACATCGAACCCCACCTTGGCGCCAAGTCCCAACCCGATGCCGGCCTCGCCGCCGATAGTGAACTTGCCGTCCTTCATCCCGAGATCGGCGCTGGCGGAAGCCCCCGCTCCGGCCCACGCCTCTCCGCTGACACCCGCACCGACGCCGGCGACATCCGCGGAAACCGACCCCGTGGCCTTGGCACCGGCGAACGCCTCTGCTCCCGCGTGCAGGCCATCCTTGCCGGCGGAGAGGTTCGCATTGGCATCAGCCCCCGCAAAGGCCTTTCCCTCAGCCTGAGCTCCAGCGATGCCGTACTGCACGCTTCCGTTCGCAGACGCCTGCGCCAGGTAGGCAGTTCCCGAAACACCAGCCTGCAGGCGCCCGTTTCCGAAACTGGCAGCGGCTGATCCGTCCACGCCGAGCGCCTGAACCCCTGCCGCGCCCTTCAGCGTGGCGCCACCCGCCGTAGTCTCACCGGAGATGCCTGCCGATGCGACGCTGGCACTGCCCGTCCACTCAGCGAGCTTGACCTTTGTCTCGACCTTGCGGCCCGAGGCACCCGCCTCCCCCGTTTCGTCCTGTTCGGGCTTGTTACGGATGTACCAGTTACCGTCGGCGTCCTTGCCCCACTCCTTGGACTGGTTCCAACGACTGTCGTCGGCACCCAGCTGCTTCTGCTTCTCCCAGTTCCACCAAGTCTGGTTCGTCTTACCGACCCCATGCTCGTCGGTCCACTGCTTGGCGTCCACATAGCTCCTGGCATCGACGAGCCAGCGCGGGCTGTCGGAGGCACCACCCGCAAGATCGCCAAGCTTCTTGGCCAGCGCCTCGACCCCGTGCTGAAGCTGCTGCCGCGCACTCTTCAGCATCGATTCCGCCGAATCGTGCTGCCCGCCCTCCCACAGCTCAATCGCTGTCGCGGCCTGCTGCTGCGCCCAACTCAGTATGGAGGAGTACGAGGTGACCGCCTTGGCCGCTCCCGACATCGCGTCGGAGGCGACATACCAGTTCGTCTTCTCCTTGGACAAGGTGGGCCAAAAGGCATCACTCGCCTTGCCCATCCAGCCTGGTATGCGCACAGCGCCGAGGCCGTCACCGATCCCGTCGAACTTGTCCGACCACTTGATCAGAGCGGTGGCGAGATCGCCAAGCTTCTCGACATCTCCCGGGATGAGGTCCTTCGGGTCAGTTGTCTCCCCGAGCGCAGATGCCATGAGTACGAATTCCCCGTCCCTAACTCAAGTCCGACTTAACCGAATTCACCGCACCACGGATGGCCTCATCCGTTGCCGCGTAGTTATTGCTGGCGGAGTTCAACCCCTCCGCCAGGGTCACCGCGCAATCGGCTAGGAAGTCGGCACCTGACTGCCACGTCGCGCAGAACGTCACTAGCGCCGCAGCCGCCGAATCGTCCCCTGTCGAGGAGCCCTGCTTGGCCACAGGCTCCATATCCACCTTCTGGACGGGCGTAAGGCACTCCAGGATGTTCGAAGCGCCCTTCTTGAGGATCTCGGGGTCCACTTCGAGATCAGTCACCGCAAGACCCTCTCTTCAACTCCACCTGCACACAGGCGCGTTAGTAGTAATTGATCCAGGTTACCATCAAGATCACGCCCGTCGGCGCCTTTCAACTGCCCTCTTACGACTCGTTCCACGCAATTGCCAGTTCTGGCTTCTCACGCTTCTCGGAATCTGCAAGCGGCAGCGCTGCTTCCTACTGGCCTTGGGTCGGGGGCTGTTGGGCGTAGGGATTGGGGTGCTGAGGTGACTGCGGAGGAGTCGGGTAGCCGTATCCCTGGTTGGGGGCCGGCGCGGGGTACGGCGGTTGGGTGGGAGGCATCGCTTGCTGGGGTGAGTAGCCGGTGTTGTGCGGATAATGACCGCCGCCAAAGCCGCCGTTCCCCGTGTTACGGCGACTACGGGTTACGACAAAAACGGTGACAGCAGCGATCACAGCGCCGAGGCCGACAACACCGACAAGAAGGACGATAGCGCCCATCGAACAGGGTTCCTCTCCGCTTTCGGATTGATCCGTAACTATTGTTGACTTCCGGGACTTATCGCCCACATTCACGTGAAGCGGACACCGATGCTCCAGAATTCAGTTCAGAAGACTGAAAAGCGATGCGCACAAGATCAAACAAGCTAGCGAACTGAGCAGCGCAACATACATACGACGAGTCTGGTTGCGTCGCCAGGCATGAATGGTGACGTAGAACCCTGAGTACATACCGATCAGATTCAGCAAGGACAGCCAGAGAAGCCCCGGGTACCTTATCGAGACATAGACAAAGGCCCACGGAGAAACCACCCCAAAGAAGATCAGCGCATTCCTGTAGAGGGTGTATTTTCCTCGCGTTGGCCCCTCTCGCGGAATCGGATCTCCCATATCCGGGAGTTCCGGCATAGCCATGTGAATTCCTCCAGTCCGCTACAACTGCCGAGCTGCCATCAGCCCGACATGAGCTCCACGCCGCTAAGCAACCCGGTTGTCGTAAGCTGAACCAGGCATCGGAAACCCGTTGACGCTATTGCAAGTCTCTGCAAGGATTCCATTCATAACACCTGCCGCAGCATTAGTAATCTCCATGGCCGTACCAAACGCGTCCATCGCTTCCCCCCACCGCTCCATCACTCTGACGATTTGCAGCGCGGCCATGGCGAAGAAAGCTGCAGCTGCAGGGGTACCCACAACCGTACCTTCCGCAGCGCTGCCGGCAATGAAGTTCAACATAGCCTTGAGTCCCAGATCAAGAACCTCCACCAATACGCCTTTATAGAACTCTGCAAAGGAGTAAACCGCACGGGAAATGCTCAAATAATTATCCTTCAGGGAATTAAAGACCCCCCGAAGGATAAGGAGCTTGCTGTCGAGTTCTTCAAAATAGGCGTAGGCGGCATCTGCGGCATTACCTTGCCAAGTCGCGTCCAGTTCAATGTTTCCCGCTTTAACGTTCCGGGAAATTCCCCCACAAAGTTCAGCCAAGCCTCCCCAGACATCCGCACAGTTCAGGAATGACTCCCAATCTCCCGACATCCAATTGACGAAGGTTCCCAGTGGATCCCATCCAGTCATCAACTTGATGAATTCGAGGACGGTGGCGGAGGGGCTAGCAAAATCCAGAGCCGTTCCAGCAGCCTTCTCTAGAGGATGTACCGAGAACTCGCCCACCCAGTCAGCCACATATCCGTCTCCACCACCAGGGGGTTTCAAGTACGAGGTTGCGTCCTCCTTATCTGTAAAATTAGCCGAAGCATCCCTGGTCTCACTAGGATCCCCTTTTCGACCCGCCTTACTCTCCGGATACGCGGCATCAAGCTTTCGCGCCTCATCTTCGTCTGTATGGCGATAGTATTTGGCAGACTTGGAAAGCTCGCGCGAAGAAGCATCGAGGATGCGCTTAAATCCATTGAGACAATTCTTCGCGTCGGCCAAATGCTGTCTGTGAGGCACAATGACGGTCTGCCAGAGTTCTCCAATAGAATCTTCGACAGTGGCATTTCTCTGCATAAACTCACTGCCGGCCTCGATATCTCCGCTCGCGCGGGACACCAGCTTTGCATAGCCGTCCAGATCCGCAGCCTCTACAGAAAAACTCACGGTCTCCCCATCCCCCTCGGGTCCTGTGAAAGATTGCCGCTAGCGTGTATGCAGTTGAGGAACCGCCCAGTCCCGATTACCCCATGCCGCTCGCGCCTAATACAACGACCAATTTTTCCCGCTGTGAGTGCCGCCAGACTGCAGGTTCTGACGCTGGGCCGTGAGGCGCTCTTCCTCGATTTCGCGTCGGTATTCATCCAGGGCTCGCTGCCCTTCGGCAGCACGGCTCTGGCGCTCAGTCTCAGACATTGCATCCCATTGCTCCCGAAAGGGCTGAACCTTTTCGGCGAGAGCATCGGTGTAACCGGAGGTCTGTGTCGCCTGCCGTAGACCGACACGGCCGGAGAGAACCTCCTTCGCCATCTCTTTCAACGCTTCGCCCGCACCACCACCGGCAATCTGCTGGAGGGCTTTGCGCATTGCACGCGCCTCTGCAGGATCTTTAGCGATGTCCATAAACTCGGAGTCGCCAACCTGCTTCTCTGGTTCGTTGGCCATGACCATTCCTTCGGGATGCAAATCTTGTATGCCAACGTTATTGGAAAAATGAGGCTTGAGCCGACACACGACTGCCATAAGCCAGTCCGGCTATCGCTTGAGTTGCCGCTGCGGTCTTGATCCGTCTTCTGGGTTCCCTCAAGGCAAGCGGCCTGGACCTACTGCCCTTGGTGCGGGGGCTGTTGGGCGTAGGGGTTGGGGCTCTGCGGGGGCTGGGCCGGATGTGTCGGGTGGCCCTGGTTAGGGGGTGTGCTGGGGTACTGCTGGTAGCCCGTGGGGGGCTGGGGCGGGTAGCCGGCGCTGTGGGAGGGGGTTCCGCCACCGGGGCCGCCGTTGCCACCGCCCTTGCGGCGGCTGCGGATCACTGCGAAGACGATGCCGATGACGATCACGGCGGCTGCGATGCCTGCGATGAGGAGGATGCCGCCGGAGGAGGAGTCGCTCTTCTTCTTGGCAGCGCTGGTGCTGTCGTTATCGGAGGACGAACCCGAATTCGTGGACGTTGACGGAGACGCCTGGGCGAGGGGGCCCTCCTTGGGGCCCTTGGGGATGTCCATCGTCAGGGCAGTGCCTGGGCGGGCGATGCCGTAGCCGAGTTCCTTGTCCGGGGCCTTCTTGTCTTTGTAGTTGACGAAGGACGCCGACTTGATCAGGCGATTGATGATCTGGCCTGCAGTCAGGTCGGGGTACTTGGATCGGAGGAGGGCGACGATGGCTGAGATGTAGGCCGTGGAGCCAGAGGTTCCATCGGCCACGACGTAACCACTGCTACTAGTCGGATCCGCCTGTGGGGTTCGCACGCCGGGTGCTGCGACGGTTACGTTCCCAGTGTTTGATTTAGACCAGAAGTTAAGATCCTGGTCCACAGCAGACACAGCCACAACTCCCGGTAGAGCAGCCGGGTAATTCACTGTCCCGGCATCGTTGCCTGTGCCCGAAACAACTACAGCGCCCTTTTCTTGCGCATAAGCGATCGCCTCGGCGTCCTTTGAACCAGGATAGGCGGAAGAGTCATTGAACGATAGGTTAATTACCGACGCACCCTGGTCCACTGCATAGCGAACTCCAGCACCCCAATTGTCGATGTACTTATCGCTCTTCCCTGAACTCACACGCACTGGAAGGATCTTTACCTTTGGGGCAAGGCCTTTTACACCAGCCGAACCATCCGCTCCATGTCCATGGCCAGCAATAAGACTGGCCATGCCCGTGCCGTGCCCGTTGTCATCCTGATGAGGATTGCCCTGACCGGTGAAGTCCTTACCCGGCAGAACCTGTCCAGTCAGGTCTGGAAGACTGGCGTCCACGCCTGAGTCGACTACAGCGACAGTAACCCCTGCACCTTGAGAGGTCTTCCAGACCTTCTCGGCGTCGTAAGCCGTCAGAGGCCACTGGGCGTCTCGGACTTGGTCCGCTGACGCAATTGGCGCCGAGGTGAGGAGCACGGCTCCCGTCAAAGCCACGACTCCTGTCGTGGACAAGACTTGCTTGAAACCCAATTCCTTGCTCCTCACTCAGCTATGGCTGGCCACACCAACCCTATATGTGGGCAGACAACACCTTTCCGTCCGGCCCACTTGTACGTCTACTCGATGGTTCGCGGCACGTTCCGGTTGCGGTCTTCCTCCGAGATCCAGGTCTCTTCGTCCTCGACCAGGTAGTCGGGACGATCGCCCTGGTTCTTCTCCTTCTCTGAGCGTCGGCCCTTGCCACCCGCGCCAGCTGCACCTGCCTGCGTTCCACCTCGGCTGCCGTGCAAGCCCGCACCGCCACCGGTGCCCTTGCCGACTCCCTTGGCCGCGCCAACCACGCCACCACGGGCCCTCGCTAGGGCTCCACGACCACCAGCGCTGGCGCCGCCGCGGCCAGCTGCACCGAGTCCACCGCCCATGCCGCCCATACCGGCTCGGCCTCCGGCACCACGGCCTGCCGCCGCTCCGCCGGAAAGCCCGCCGCGCCCGCCCATAGCTCCGATGCCGCCAGCAGCACCGCCGGCAAGACCAGCAGTTCCGCCAGCAGCTCCGATGCCTGGGCTCTGCGCTCCACCAGTACCGAATCCACCGCCAACACCTGTGCCAGCTCCACCGACGCCCGTACCGGCACCGCTCCCAGGCAAGGGAGAAATGCTGTCCACGTTCGTCCCGGTTGTTGGGAGGCTCGTCTTGGTCGTCGGGAGCTGGGATCCTCCTGTGATGCCCGGGTCCCGGGGCACCGTGGGCGTTGGCTTAATGTTTGTCGTAGGCCCTGCGCTCCATGGCTTGGCGGTGTAGCTTCCGCTCCCCGGACTTGAGCTTCCAGAAGACGGCATGGAAATGGGTGTGGGCATAGGTGTTTGCGGATTCGGAGGCGAGAAGACGTCCTTCTGATCGTCAATTCCGCCGGGCGGCTTCGCGTAGACCTTGTAATTGACCCCAAGTTGCTCCATGATTGCCACCCCCTTCAGCTGCTCTTCCTTGCCCTTCGACAACGAGTCCGCATTCGCCTGTCGGGCGGCATCGGTACTCACCCCCTTGTTGATGTCCGCCAGCAGTTGCTCATCACTGCGGTTGTCGTCCGTGAGCTTGTCCCAAGCCCTGTCCCAACCGGAGGGCTCGTTGACGTCCCGCATCTTGGCCATTGAGTTACGCAGGTCATTCTGAACTGCGTGCATGATTTCGCCGTAGTGGTTGGCCCACGCGGCTCCGGTCCGAATGTTCCCCATGATCTCGTTGGCCTTCTTACGGAAGGCCTCGGCCGCGTCGCCCTCCCAATGTTCGAGGACATTCTCCACAGCACTCTGCATCATGCCCGCGACACTGTCCTTCGCGGAGACCGAGTCCACACCGCCGGTCTTCCCGTCACCGTCACCACCGGACAGGATGTTGTGGACTGACTTCCAGTGCTGGCTAACCTCGTAGATGCGGTTGGGATCCGCGTCGAGGATCATGGATCGCAACTCAGGGATACCCATCTTCATGAAGGGCGTGTCGAGCTTGCTGCGATCTGGCCCACCCATACCACCGTCGGGGAGCGACTCCAGCTTCTCGTCGTGCTTGTCCTTGATCCGCTGCTTTTCTGCCTGCTGCTGAGCCTCGATCTGCTCTGCAGTCGGCGTGTAGCCGTAGCCGTACATTTTTGAACGTCCCCTCCGTCAGTGACCGGTCGCCGACCGCTAGTTGATCGAACCCTTGGAAGTAGTGCTCACACCCTGCGAGTTCGCCTGCTCCTGGTTGCTGTACTTGTCCCTGACCTTCGAGGTACTTGAACCGAAGTCGTCGATCAGCCCATGCAGGGCCTTGATGATGTTCTCGATCCTGGTCTTCTGCTTCTGGTGAGCGTCGTGAAGTTCGTTGGACTCCAAGAACTTCGCGCTGCCGAACGCCGCACTCGGGATGTCCGTCTCGTACTTGGCCTTCGTGTTGGCCTTGTCCATGTCCGAGAGAAGGCCGTTGAGCTTCCGGATGACCTCATCCAGCGCGCTCAGATCAACCCGCATTCCGTTGCTCATACCCCGTTGTCCTCTCCCCTGTTAATCAAGTTCTCGGCACCTGCCCGGTGCCCCACCTGCCCAGTCATCCCGACCGTCCGACTCGCCCAGCCTGTCCGGCCCGGCCGACCCGTCGCCCACGCCAGTCCCGCACAGCCACCCCGCTCCCCGCAACCACCAGCACCAGGGCCAACCCGGTTCCCAGGACGTAGATGGCCGTTCGGCGTTGCCGTTCTGCCTCGCTCTCACCCATCGTCACAGCCATGGGGACAGCCCCGCCAGACCCGGCCTTCACCAGCGGGTCCGGGGTCGGGGACGAGGCGGGGGTCGAGTCGTCCGACAAGGCCGCCACCGGGTCGACGACGCCCCAGCCGATGAAGCGGTTGGGGCCGCGGCCCGTGCGTTGGGCTGTTTCCTCGATGCGCGTGGCGATCTGGGACGCCTTCCACGTCGGGTGCTTCTCCTTCAGGAGGGCAGCCACCCCCGCCACGTACGGCGCCGCGAAGCTCGTGCCGTCCGCCGTGCACTGGCCGCCCTTCGGGACCGTGGACACCATGTCCACGCCCGGTGCCGCCACGTCCACGAAGTCGCCGGACTGGGAGAAGTACGCCCGCTCGTCGTTGCGGTCCGACGCCGCCACCGCCAGCACGCCTGGATACGACGCCGGGTACGTGTCCGCGGACTTGCCGTCCGCCCCGTCGTTGCCGGCCGCCGCCACGATCAGGGCGCCCGCGTTCACGGCATCGGACACAGCGCTCTCCAATGTCGGATCCGGCTTCTTGTTCGCCGTGTCCGAGGAGATGTTGATGATGCGAGCCCCGGCCGCCACCGCCGCCCGGATCGCCTGGGACATCGTCCCCGAGTTGCCCTGCTTCTCCTCGCCGCCCGTGTAGCGGTACGAGATGATCTTGGCGTCCGGTGCGATGCCCTCGAAGCCCGTGCCCTTGATCGGGCGGGCCGCGATGATGCCCGCAACCCGGGTGCCGTGGCCCTCCAGGTCCTGGGTGCCGGTACCGCCGACGTACGACTTGCTGCCCGCCGCCATCGCCGCGCTCAGCTGCGGGTTGGACGAGTCGACGCCCGTGTCGATCACCGCCACCGTGACGCCCTTGCCCGTCGCCTGGGCCCAGAGCTGGTCCAGCAGGATGCGCTGGAGTGACCACGGTGTCGACTTGATGACATCGCCGCCGAAGACGCACTCCGTGCTCGCGGCGAGACCGAACTCCCCGAATTCCGCACCCTTGCCGGAGTTGGGCGACGCCGACGCGGGAGTGCTCGTGTCCGCCAGTGCGGGCTGGGCCGGCAGTGCCGTCACCACACTGATCCCGGCCGCCGCCAGCACGCCGAAAACCCGCTGCAGTGGGCGGGTTCCAGTGCTCTTGCCGGTGCGGCTACGCGAACGGGCGCTGCGGCCCTTCACGTTCAGGCCCCTCATGTCCAGGCCCCCAGGGCTTCCTCGACGTACCGATGACGGATATACCGATGACGGATGTACCGATCACAGACGTACCGATGACGGACGTATCGATAGCGAATGTGAAGATTTGCGGAAATTGCTGTGTACGACCCCGACGCAGAGGTCGGCCCAGCGGTCGCGTTGGCGTCCGCTGGGCCGATTCTCTTCATCTCAGGTCCCTCAGGTCCCTCGGGTCGCCGACGGGCTCAGCCCCAGGTCGCGGCGTTGCTTTTCTCGGTGGACTGGTAGTTGTCGGCCGCGTTCTGCAGGGCGGTCGAGATCTTCAGCAGGGTCGAGTGCAGGTCCTGCGCGGTCTGGTCCCACTCGCGCTGCTTGCGCTGGTAACCCTCCTGCGCCTCACCCTCCCAGGTGGCGGCGACGCGCTTGACCGAGGCCTCGAGGTCCTCGAGCTGCTGCTTGATACGGCCGGCGGTGCTGCGCACGTCCGTGGAGGCGTTGGTGATGGTCGCGTAATTGACGAGGATCGACATCGTCATTCCCTTTCAGGAAGAGATCGGGTTGGGAAGTCCGTGGTGAGCTGGGCGAGCCGAGTGAGCCGGGTGATCCGGCTCCGTCAGCCGATCCGTCAGCCGAAGTCCGACATGATCTTGCTGATCTCGGAGTTCTGCTGCTCTTCCGACGCGGAGTAGTTGCTCCGCGTGGAGTCCACGGCTTCCTTGATGTCGTTGAGGATGTCGCTCATCTTCTTCGCGTCCGCGTTCCAGCGCTCCTGCAGCTGGTGGTACGACGTGGCCGCCTGGCCCTTCCAGCCACCCGCGATCTGCTCGATCACTCCGTTGAGACGGCGGATCTCGCCCTGGAGCTGTCCGTTGACCGTGTTGATGTCATTGGAGAGCTTGGTGAGTTCGTCCTCTGTTACCCGGAACTGGCCGGCCATGTTGAACCTTCCCCCATGTCGTCGTTCATGTCGTGTTGTCGATCCAGGAAACCTGCCTGGTGCCCGGAAGGCTTCGCACCGTTGAGCGCTGCAAACACTCTATCGTCAGCCTGTCACTCATCTACAGACAGGACCAATCAGTTACACGGCTCACACACTTGAGCGATCGACTTGTGACCCACATGCCGTCTTACCCTCAAGTGCCCCTGCTGACCCGCCCGTTGAGTGGGTCATCGGCTCACTGGCTCTGTTCCTGCGAGGCGCTGCCGGTGTCCAGAGTCGGGCCCTTCGGGATGAATGTCGCCCATGTCTGCGGCACCACCGCGGGGTTGGAGACGTCCTCGTAGCCCAACCGCGTACGCGCCTTGTCCGTCTCGCTCGCGTCCCCCGAAGAGGAGCCCGAAGAGGAGGACGAGTCGGTGCCGCTGCTCTTCGCCTCGCTGTCGTTGTTCGCCGGCAGCGCGTACCGCAGGCCCGTGTCGGTCAGCAGATACGTCGCCCCGCCGCCGCTCGCCGTGCCGGAGACCTCGCGGAAGAGCAGGCCCGAGCCCGAAGAGACGTACGCGCTCAGCGAGTTGGAGACGGCCCGCTTCGGGAACGCCGTGCCCGCCCACGCGGCGAGCTCCGGCTTGTTGTCCGCGCCGATCGTGCCGCCGTACACGCTGCAGGAGGTGGTACGGGCCTCGCCCGTGCCCGTCGCGGCCGCGGGGTTCGCCTGCTGCGGTACGAGTTGGGGCCAGCCCTTGTCGCCGTAGAAGGACTCCGCCCCACCGCCGTTCGCCGCCGAGATGGTCTGGGACGGGACCTCGACCGCGGAGGTGCCGACCGCGTCCGGCGACGCCATGAGGAGGGCGGCGACGAACGGGGTGATCGCGGCGACCTTGTCCTTGAGTACGACGAAGTAGCCCTCGCCCTGCGCGTCCTGGGACTTGACCACCTGGCCGACCTTGCCGGCCGCGGCGGGCAGTCCCTGGACCGAGGTCTCCGTGCCGGCGTCCGGGACCGTCGGGAAGGTGATGACCCCGTCGTAGTTGAGGGTCTTCAGCCACTCCTGGCTCACCGGCTGCGGCTCGGCCCGGCCGCCGATGACGGCGGACTTCAGCTGCTGCATGGCCGCGTCGTCGAGCGGTGTGGTGCCGCCCAGCAGGAAGGCGTTGCCCTTGCCGTCGACCAGGTACTCCCGCCCGGTCTTCTTGTCGACGACGTACAGGGCCTTGCGGGAGTCCACCTTGCCCGGGCCGGCCAGCGTCCTGGCGTCGTCGGCGTCGAGGACGAAGACCGCGCGGGAGATGGCGTCGTCCGAGCCCTCGGCGGGGCGCTCGCACACCGCCCAGGTCTTGGTCTTCTGCGCGTCGTCCGCGGAGGGCAGCCGGTCGGGCGCGTACGGGATGCCGAGGGTCGCGCCGTGCGCGATGCCGCTCTTGTCGATCTCCTTGCCGGAGACCTCCAGGACGCTGCCCTTGCCCTTGTCCAACAGCAGTTTCGCGGAGGCGTAGTTGAGGACGGGGTGCAGCGTCGGGACCTTCTTGCCGCTCGCTGTCTTGTCCTCCAGGACGACGTAACGCGTCGTGGAGTCGCTGTCGACGATGATGTACTCGCCGGGCTTGTCCCAGCCCGCGGGCGCCGTCGGCTTGATCACGCCCCAGGCGATGAAGCCCACGACCAGGACCACGCCGAGCGCCAGGCTGGGCGTCACCGTGCGCATGGGCCGCGGCGCGCCCTCCTCCGAACCGCCCGGCGACGGCGCGAGGAAGGCCGCGACGGTGCGCTTGCGAGCGAAGTTGTAGGCGGCGAGCTCGTCCTGACGCTTGGCCATGGTCCCCGTTTCTCCCGTTTTGTCCTGCACGGCGGGCCCCTCCGGCCCCGCAGGCCCCTACTATGCCCTGCGCCACGGGAGGCCGGTCCACCAGGTGTACGGCCGCCCCCGCATCTTCACAGAGCTTCTCCACAGCGCGCCTTCACACGGCACCGGTCCGTGAAAGGCTGGCCACCTGGGGTTTCGATGTCCCCTGTGTCGCCGCACGATTCGCAGCGGGTACCGTGAGCCACTCGCATGGGACGAGCACCAGCGAGCACGTGCGAGTACCAGCGAGCACCGACGACGTAGGCCCGGCGAACGGCCACTACTTCGCGAAAGGGATGTCCCGGGGGATGACCAGCGCTACGAGCACTCGGCGCGGACGCCGCGCACCGCAGCAACAGGGAGGTCCGGGCGGCGGCAGACGTACGCCCGCCGCTCCGGCCGCGTCCACCGCCGCGTCGCCGCGCACGCTCCCCCGCCCCGGCGGGCTGGGGCCGGTACGGCTGCAGCAGCTCATCCTCGTGGAGCTCGCGGCCGCGGTCATGCTGGCCGCCTGGGCCGCCGACACCTCCTGGCTGCTGGCCCCGGCCGGCGGCGTCGCCGCGCTGCTCCTGCTCCTCGCGGTCCTGCGCCGCGGCCGTCGCCCGCTGCCCGAGTGGTACGAGACCACCCGCGCCCTCAGGCAGCGCCGCCGCGACGCCAAGCTGCCCGTGCCGCCCGGTACGGACGCGATGCTCGCCCCGGTCGTGGAGTGCGACCCGGCCCTGCGGACGTACGGCTTCGTCTCCCGGGACAACCGCTCGATCGGCATGATCGGCGACGGGACCTTCCTGACCGCCGTCCTCTTCGTGCAGCCCGCCGACGAGCCGCTGCGCCCCGCGGCCGCCGGACGCCAACTGCCGCTGCGGCTGGTCCAGGACGCCCTGGAGGTCGACGGCATCCGCCTCGCCTCCGCGCAGGTCGTCCAGCACACCCAGCCCGCGCCCGCCCCGCACCTGCCCCAGCAGTCGCTCGCCGCGCGCTCGTACGGCCCCCTGCAGGCGCAGGTGGGCTCGCCCGCGCTGCGGCTGACCTGGGTCGCCCTCAAGCTCGACCCGGAGCTGTGCCCGGAGGCGGTGCAGGCGCGCGGTGACGGGGTCCCCGGCGCGCAGAAGGCGCTGCTGCGGGTGGCGGACCAGCTGACCAGCCGCCTGGCCGGCGCCGGGTTCAAGGCGACGATCCTGGACGAGACCGAGCTGGTGCAGGCGCTGGCCACGTCCAGCTGCCTCAACCCGCGCGCCAGCCAGCAGCACTCCGCGCAGGACGGGCGCACCCAGCGCCGTACCGTCGAAGCGGTGAAGACCTGGCGGGTCGACGACCGCTGGCACACCACCTACTGGGTGTCCCGCTGGCCGCAGTTGGGCAGCGGCGGGGTCCAACTGCCCGAGCTGGTCACGCGGTTGACCTCGCTGCCGGTGCTCGCGACGACGTTCAGCATGACCCTGAGCAAGGCCGGCAACCGTGGTGTCTCGCTCACCGGGCACATCCGGGTCACCGCCCGCGGTGACAGTGAACTCGGCCAGGTGGGAAGGGAGTTGGAGCGGGCCGCGGGTGCCGCGAAGGTCGGCCTCGTCCGGCTCGACCGCGAACAGGTCCCCGGCGCCCTCGCCACTCTGCCGCTCGGAGGTACGTACTGATGTCGCATCCCGCTCCTCCGATGCCCCCGGGGCAGCAGGGCCGTACCCCCGGACGCACGCCCGCGCACGTGGCCTCGCCCACCGACACCGGCATGATCCCGATCATCCGGCAGCCGGAGCCGCATCAGCAGCAACGCCGCATCTTCAGCCCGGGGTTCGGGCTGCGCGGCCCGCGCCGCAACCGGCACGTCGTCACCGCCGACGAGCTCGCCGCGATCAGCATGCCGATCGGCGACGACGGTGTGCTCATCGGCAACGACGCGGAGGGCCGGCCGGCCGTGCTCGGCCTGTCCCGCCCAACTCACTTCGACGTGGTACTGGTTGGCGGTCTCTGGCTCGCCCAGGTGCTCGCGCTGCGCGCCGCCGCGACCGGCGCCCGCGTCGGCGTGGAGACCGGACGCCCGCAGGCCTGGCAGCAGTTGGCGCAGGCGGCGGGCGGCGGCCAGCAGTGCGTGACGGTGTACCCGGTGGGCCGCGTGCCCGCGCAGGGTCCGTCGGTGTCGAGCCCGGTGGTCCTGATCCGCGACTGCGGCATCCGTCCCCCGCGCGGCCGTGTGACGTCCGTACCGTGGCAGGCGGTCATCACCGTCCTGCCGTACGTCAGCGAGCACGCGCCGCGCTGGCTGTCGCAGGCCCATCTGGTCGGCATCCAGCGGATCTCGCCGCAGGAGACCGAGGTCGTACGGGACACTCTGGGCATCGCGGGCGAACACCTGCAGCATCTGCCGACCCTGCACGACGCCGTCGCCATGTGGTGCACCCGCAAGCACCAGAAGTTCGTCATGACGGAGCCCACGGACGCGGAGACGGGGCTGCTCGGTGTGGCCCGCCGGATGGACTGAACGGACGGCGACGGGTCGTCGTCCACGCGGACGGACCGGCCCCTCGGAGCAACCGCTTTGCTCGTACGAGGGGTTGGGCGTCCGGGGCCGGGGCTTTCGGCCCGGTGCCCGCGAGGCTTCGTCCTCGGTGGCCCCGGGGGCTTTTCCGTCCCGCCATGTGAGTGATTAGGCTTCTGGTGGTGCGGTGACGATCGCAGTCGCGTGGGACTCGCCACTCGGTCCGCCCGGCCGCGACGACGACCAGCTCAGCAGCAGTGGCTGACCAGGAGGCAAGCAGTGAACAGGGATCGGTCCGAGTACAACGGCGGCAGCGCTGCCTCGGACGGGGACGATCACGAGGTGGATCTCACCGGCGAGTTCGAGATCGTCTACGAACCGCCCGCCTGGTACGCCCAAAGCACGCAGGGTGGCTCCTCGGGCGGCGGACAACAGGACCCCGGCCGCACGTCCCCACCACCCCCGACGGGCCCGCCCATCGGCTCGCCCATGGGACCCCCGGGCACAACTCCCCAGGGTCCCGCGCGCACCACTCCCCCGCCCGCCCCACAGCAGCCCACGCCACCCGCACCGGCACAGGGCCAGGGCGCGGGCCAGGGCCCGAGTGGTTACGGCTTCCCGCAGCAGCAGCCCGGGCCGGGAGCGCCGGGGGCTGCGCAGGGCAGTGGTTACGGCTATCCCCAGCAGCAGCCCGGCCCGGGCGCGCCGGGGGCCGCACCGGGCAGCGGTTACGGCTACCCGCAGCAACCCGGAGCCGGCGCGCCGCCGTCGGGACAGGACACGTCCGGTGGATTTGGAGCGCCGCAGCCAGGCCAGGACACGAGTGGCCTTGGTGCAGCGCAGCAGCCGGGTCAGGACACGTCCGGCGGATTCGGCGCACCGCAGCAGCCGGGCCAGCCCGGTGGATTCGGGACGCCCCCGCAGCCGGGCCAGGACACCTCGGGTGGATTCGGGGCTCCTCCGCAGCCCGGTCAGGACACCTCGGGTGGCTTCACCGCGCCCGCGCAGCCGGTTCAGGACACGTCCGGCGGGTTCGGCGCGCCCCAGCAGCCGGCGCCCGCCGCGGCTCAGCAGCCGACGGCCGCCCAGCCGCCCGCCGCGCCCGCGCAGTCGCCCGCCGCACCTCAACAGCCCCCGGCTGCCGCGCCCGCCGCCGCGCCCGGCTTCCCCGTGCTGCGGCCGGTCGACGAGGACACCCAGGGCGGCGCGTCCGCCACGGCCACTCCGCCCGCCGGAGTCCCGTCAACCGGCGCCCCCTCGACCGCCACCCCTGCGGGCGGCGTCTCTGCGTCCGCCTCCGCTGCCGCTGGCGTCCCGGCGACGTCCACTCCGGCGGCAGGCATCCCGGCATCCGCCACCCCCGCCGCGGGCACCCCCGCAACCCCCACCCCGGCAGCCGGCGCCCCCGCCGCCGACGCCCCCGAGCACCCCTCCCCCGCCCAGCCGGAGTCCGAGCTGAACTTCGCCGCGGCCGACGCCGAGGCGGCCCGGCTGTTCGGCGGTGCGGACGAGGACGAGCCAGAGGCGGACGGCACCGCCGAGGCGGAGTCGGCCGACTCCGCCGGTTCCGATGCCGACGAACCCGCCCCGCACGGCCAGTCAGACGCGGACGCGCCCGCGCAGAGCGACCCCGAAGCCGCACCGGCGACGGCAACGGCAACGCCTGACGCGACCCCGGCCCAGCCCGCGGCCGCGCAGACCCCCGCACCGCCCCAGGCCACCCCCGGCCTTCCCCCGCTGCCGCAGGGCTTCGCCCCCGCGAACCCCGGCGAGGGCGCACCGCAGCAGCCGGCCGCCGCCGCGGGCCAGCCCCCGACTCCCGGTTACGGCACGCCCGTTCCCCCCGGCCAGGGCGCCCCCCAGCAGCCGGGTCACCCGGACCAGCAGGCCGCGGCCGCCGCAGCCCAGCCCGCCACCGGCCAGCCGCACGCCGCCCCGGGCCAACCCCCCGCCGGCTACGGCTACCCCCAGCAGGCACCCCAGCCGGGCGCCCCGGGCCAGCCGCAACCCCCCGCCGCCGGTCAGCCGCACCCCACCCCGGGCCAACCGCCCGCCGGCTACGGCTACCCGCAGCAGCCCCCCGCCCCGCCCCAGCCCGGCCAACAGACCCCGCCCCAGGGCACCTTCGGCCCGGCTCAACCGCAGCCCGGCCACCCCGCCCCCGCCGACCCCCGCTTGGCCGGCCAGCCGGGACAGCCCCAGCCGCCGCAGCCCCCGCAGCCCCAGGCCGCCGGTTACGGCTACCCGCAGCAGGCCCCCGGCCAGCCGCCGCAGCCGCCCGCGCAGCCGCAGCAGCCCAACCCCGGTCAGCCGCCCGCCGGTTGCGGCTACCCCGGTCAGCCCGAGCAGCAGCCCGGTTACGGCTACCCGCCCCAGCAGCAGCCCGGCTACGGCTACCCCCAGCCCGACCAGCAGCAGCCTGGGCAGCCCGCCCCGTACGGCAACCAGGCCGGCCAGGCGGGCCAGGGCGGCCAGGGCTGGACCGCACCCCCCGGCCCCCAGTCCGGCCCCGGTGCCCCCCAGCAGCAGCAAGCCGCCCCCGGTACGCCCCTCGGCTACAACGCCGCCGTCGAGCTGTCCTCCGACCGCCTGCTGCGCAACCAGCCCAAGGCCCGCAAGAACAACCAGGGCCCGTCCCGCTTCAAGCTCGGCGCCAAGAAGGAGCAGGCCGAGCGGGAGCGGAAGCTCGGGCTGATCCGCACGCCGGTCATGTCCTGCTACCGCATCGCCGTCATCAGCCTCAAGGGCGGCGTCGGCAAGACGACCACGACCATGTCGCTGGGCGCCACGCTCGCCACCGAGCGGCAGGACAAGATCCTGGCGATCGACGCCAACCCGGACGCCGGCACCCTCGGCCGACGCGTGCGGCGCGAGACCGGTGCCACCATCCGTGACCTGGTCCAGGCGATCCCGCAGCTCAACAGCTACATGGACATCCGCCGCTTCACCTCGCAGGCCCCCTCGGGCCTGGAGATCATCGCCAACGACGTGGACCCGGCGGTCTCCACCACCTTCAACGACCAGGACTACCGCAGCGCGCTCGACGTGCTGGGCCGCCAGTACCCGATCATCCTCACGGACTCGGGCACCGGTCTGCTCTACAGCGCGATGCGCGGAGTGCTCGACCTGGCCGACCAGTTGATCATCATCTCCACCCCGTCGGTGGACGGCGCGAGCAGCGCCTCGACCACGCTCGACTGGCTGTCGGCGAACGGCTTCGCCGACCTCGTCCAGCGCTCGGTCACCGTGATCTCCGGTGTCCGAGAGACGGGCAAGATGATCAAGGTGGAGGACATCGTCGCGCACTTCGAGACCCGTTGCCGCGGTGTCGTCGTGATCCCCTTCGACGAGCATCTCGCGGCGGGCGCCGAGGTGGACCTCGACATGATGCGGCCCAAGACCCGCGAGGCCTACTTCGACCTCGCGGCGCTCATCGCCGAGGACATCGCCCGTACCCAGCAGGGCTTCGGCAACCCGAACATGCAGTACCAGCAGCAGCCGCAGCCGGGTTACCCGGCCCCGCCGCAGCAGCCCCAGCAGCCGTACGCCCAGCCCGGCGGCGCCCCGCAGCCGGGCCAGGGCTGGGGCCAGCCGCCGCAGCAGCCCGCGCCGGGCCAGGGCTGGCAGCAGCCGCCCCCGGCACCGCCGCAGGACCAGGCACAGCAGCCGCCGGGTGCCGTACCTCCCGGCTGGACACAGCAGTAGCCGTCAACAGCGAAGGGCGGCCGGTGCGTTGAAGCACCGGCCGCCCTTCGTCGTCGTAACGGAAAAGTCGTAACGGAAAAGCGAGACCCGAAACGCCTATTCGGCGGCCGCGATCAGCTCCTTGCACCGCTTCACGTCCTCGGCCATCTGCTCCAGCAGGGCCTCAAGCGAGTCGAACTTCGCCTGGCCGCGGACGTAGGCGAGGAAGTCGACGGCGACGTGCAGGCCGTACAGGTCGAGCCCGACGCGGTCGATGGCGTACGCCTCCACCGTGCGCTCGGTGCCGTCGAACTGCGGGTTGGTGCCGACGGAGATCGCGGCCGGCATCGCCTCGCCCGCCGCGTGCAGCCAGCCGGCGTAGACGCCGTCGGCCGGGATGGCGGTGTGCGGGAGGGTCTCGACGTTCGCGGTCGGGAAGCCCAGCTCCCGTCCCCGCTGTGCCCCACGCACCACCACACCCTCCACACGGTGCGGGCGGCCGAGGATCTCCGCGGCGCCCTCGACGTCGCCCTCGGCGACCAGGCGCCGGGTGAGGGTGGAGGAGAAGGGCTCGCCGCCGCCGGCCTCACCGCGCACGTACAGGTCGACGACCTCGACCTCGAAGTCGTACGTCTTGCCCTGTTCGGAGAGGAACTCGACGTTGCCCGCGGCCTTGTGGCCGAAGCGGAAGTTCGGGCCCTCGACGACCGCCTTGGCGTGCAGCTTGTCGACCAGGACCTTGACGACGAAGTCGGCGGGCGAGAGCTTCGAGAACTCCGTGGTGAAGGGGAGGATCAGGAGCGCGTCCACGCCCAGGTCCGCCATCAGCTCGGCGCGGCGGTGGTGCGGGGCCAGCAGCGGCGGGTGGCTGCCGGGGCGGACGACCTCGCTGGGGTGCGGGTCGAAGGTGACGACGACGGAGGGCACGCCCAGCTCGCGCGCCCGGTCCACCGCATGCCGGATGATCAGCTGGTGCCCGCGGTGGACCCCGTCGTAGGAACCGATGGTGACGACGCTGCGCCCCCAGTCCTCGGGGATGTCCTCCAAGCCACGCCAGCGCTGCACTGTGACCGCTCCTCGAACCCGTGTCCGTGTGTACCGACCTCTTACGCAGGTCTAAGGGTGCCATGCCGGGCCCGTCCCGCCCGCATCGGCATGGGGGCTGTGACCCGACGCACGCGAGGACCAGGGCTCACGCGGGGACTCGTACGCCCGACAGGTTCTCGATCATCCGGCGGGTGCTGGGGCCGACCACGGCCGCCCAGGTCTGCGGGGCGTCGGTCAGCCAGCCCGCCATCCGGGCCGCGAAGCCGGGGACCCGGCGGCCCAGGTCGACCAGGCCGCGGTCGAAACGGGCCGCGCCGTCCGGTGTGCGGACCAGGAGCAGTCCGGTGCGGTGGACGAGGTCGCGGATCTCGTCGCCGGTGTGGATTGCGGTGGCGTGCAGCAGCGCGTCAAGGACGGCCGGGGCCCGCTCGTGGGCCAGCAGGAACTCCAGAAGTTCACGGCGGAGCGGGCGGGAGGCGGGGGTGCCGGGGACGGCGAGTACGGCGGCGAGCGCGGCCCGTACGTCCTCCGGGCCACCGTCGAGCAGCCCGGTCACCAGGGGGAGGAGTACGGCGCGCGCCCCCGCCCCCTGGTCGAGCCGCCGGTCGACGTACGCGGCCACGTCGGCGGCGGTCTCCGGGCGCCGCTCGACGGCCTCCCGCACCAGCGCGGCGACCCGGCGGGCCAGCGGGGGCGTGGTGACGTCGGCGAGCGTGCGCAGCGCCGTGCCCGCGTCCGGCCCGCCGAGCCGCGCCCGGAAGGCCTCGAGAACCGGCTCCGGGTGGGTCGTGAGGGCGGCGACGAGTGCGCTCGGCGGGAAGTGCGGGTCACCGGCCGCGAAGTGCCGCAGCGCCTGCGGGAGATGGCGGGCGCGGGTCTGCGGGTCGCGGACGAGGAGGGCGAGCGCGCCGCCGTGCAGGGTGCAGTCGGCGGGGCGGGCGAGCAGGGCGAGGGCGACGTACCGGAGCAGCTCGCGGTCGGCGTCCGTACGCACGTGCGGGGCGGCCCGCTGCCCGTACGCCACCGCCGCCACCCGCCGGGCCGGCCGCTCGTCGTGCGCCCACCGGTCAACGGCCCGGCACACCGCCGACGGCTCGTCCTCCGCCAGCACGGCCAGCAACTCGTCCGCCCGCCGGTGCGCACACTCCACCAGCGCCTCGGTGAGATCGTCCAGCGCGAGATGCCGATGCGTGTGCAACAGCGCCTGCGCGGCCTTGGCGACGGTCGCGTGCGGGGTCGCGGGGAGCGGGGAGTCGTCGTCGAACCACTGGGTGAGGAGCGGTTGTACGGCGGTGGGGTCGGCGGCGAGGAGACGGGAGACGGTGTCGAGGAAGCGGGGGGTGGGGGTGGTGGCGGTGGGTTCCGGGGGGCCGTCGGCGAGGAGGAGATGGCGGAGGAGGTCGAAACGGGGGGCCGCCGGCAGGGGGAGGGCGGTCCAGAAGGCGGGATCGAAGGTGGTGGCGGCCAGGAGGTTGGGACTGTGGCCGGAAACAGCCCGTGAGGTGTCTCGTGCCCTCGCCACCAGCCAGTCCGCCAGGCGTCGCAGCACACCCAGATACGGCATGGCGTCCGGCACCCGCACCAGCGTCTCGGCGACGAGGCGGGCGGGCCACCAGGAGTGCGGGTCGCTCTCCAGGGCCTGGACCAACTCGTCCATCCCGGCGGCGAGTTGGGCGGTGCCGTGTTCCCGGGCGAGGAGGAGCAGGGCCTGTACGACGGGGCCGATGCGGTGGCGCGGTACGGGGAGGGGGTGGCCGGTGTCGTCCGGGGCGCGGCGGCGGTGGACCAGGGCGTGCAGGGCCTCGTCGAGGTCGAGGTGCATGCCCTGGATCCAGTCGGCGAGTTCCTCGTGGGCGAAGCGGTAGCCGTTGCCGGCGGGGACGAGGAGGCCTTCGGTGAGGACGGCGGACGCCCAGCCGGTGCCACCGCCGAGCCCGGCCGGGGCCTGGCCCCAGGGGAAGACGGCCTCGAAGGACGCCCGGTCCAGCTCGCCCTGACCGGGGCCGAGGCTGCGGCGGGCGGCTTCGTGGACCTGGCCGGAGACCTTCGCTGCGAGGCGGCGTACGGCGGTGCCGCGGAGGCCGTTCCCGGCGGCGAGGCGGACGGCGACGCGTAGGCACATCAGGTCGAGGTAGGCCGAGAAGACGTCGTCGCGGTCGAGGTGGGGGGTGGGGTGGGTGTCGGGGAGGGCGGTACGGACCTCGGAGAGGAGACGGAGTGTGAGGGGATGGCGGGCGTCGGCTTCACCGAGGACCCCCTCCGGGATGCGGTACCGCGCACGGGCCTTACGGGCCTCGTCGGGCTGCAGGTCACCGAGGTGTACACAGGGATGCGGACCGGCGCCGGAAGGGGAAGGGCAGTGTCGGCCGTCGAACGACGAGGT
Organism: Streptomyces sp. NPDC047081; assembly: GCF_040643775.1. Lineage (NCBI taxonomy): Bacteria > Bacillati > Actinomycetota > Actinomycetes > Kitasatosporales > Streptomycetaceae > Streptomyces > Streptomyces sp. NPDC047081. The sequence goes on from NZ_JBEYUY010000043.1 coordinate 73,463, forward strand.
GGGGGCGTAGAGCAGCTCCTCCGGAAACTCGCCCCCGGCCCCCTCCCAGTACTCCGCCCTGCACGCCACCACCAACCGCGCCCCGCTCTCCCTGAGCCAACTCACCGTCCCCTCCGACCACTTCCCCAGCCGATGCGCCAACACGGGCGGCATCTCCTCGGGCCCGTCCAGCAGCAGAAGCAGAGGCCGCCCGGCATCACGGGCAACGTCGGCGACACGGGCCGGGCTGGTGTCACCGAGGCTGCTCAGGGCAGTGTCGCCGAGGTGAGCGGGGTCGGGATCGCCCACGCGAGTCGGGCCGGTACGACCGGGGCGGCTCGCTTGGGTACGGCCCTGGCTCGCTTCGTTACGGCCCTGCCGGCTCGCTCCGGTACCGTCGGCGCTGCTCGGCCCCAGATCCCCCAGTCGGCCCGCCCCTACGCCGCCAAAGTCGGTCGCGTCGTCCGGCCCCCTCCGCGACGCCGCCACGATGCGTGCGGCGCGGGTCAGTGCGCGTTCCGCCGCGTCCGCGATCGACGTGTCGGTCTCGTGGAGGTCGGCGCCGCGGAGCCACAGCGTGGGGGACGGTTCGGGGGCGCGGTTGCGGCGGGCGGCCAGCGTCGCGAGTTCCGTCGTACGGCCGCTGCCCGGTGCGCCGACGAGGCCCAGGACCCTGGCCTGCCCTCGCGTGAACGCCTCGAACTCCCTTGCCGGCGCGGCCCGTTCGACCGGCTCCACGCACGCGGGTGGCGTCGCGTCGGCCCGCCCGACGTATCCGGCCAGCGTTCCCGGCGGGCCGTCCTGTCCCACCGACGTGGCCGTCAGCTCCAGCACCCCGGCCAGGTTGAGGTCGATCCCGTACGCCGGGACAGTCGCCGCGTTGCGGGCCAGCAGCTCGGCGAGCGGGCCCTCCGGCGCGGGGCGCATCGGTACCGCGAAGCCCGTGTCGCGGTGGCCGGACTGCAGGGCCGTGCCGAGTACGGCGATCACCGCGCCCGTCTCCGCGTCGACCACCGGTCCCCCGGCCGCTCCCCCGCCCAGCCGCAGCGCGTCCTGGCCCGCCGTGCCGATCGCCAGCTCCAACGCCTCGTCCACGACCCGGAAGCGGTCCGTGGCCGCGTACGTCACCGACGTCGTACCGAGCACCCGCGCCTCGCGCCAGCACCCGGCGGCCAACCGGACGTATGTCCCGGTCTCGACGCGCTCCCGGACAGTGACCGGCAGGGGGTCGACCCCGAGCCCCTCGGTCCGTACGAGCGCCAGATCCAGCTCCGGCAACAGCGTCACGGCATCGGCGGAGACAAGACAGCTCCGGTCCCCGGCGGCGTGCAACACGAGCAGCCTCGGCAGCCCGTCCACCGCCTCGTGACTCGTCACGACCGTGCCGTGATGATCGGCGACGAACCCGGTGCCGCGGGGGCGACCTGCGAGGTCGAGGATCCGGACGAGGGCGGCGGCTTCGGGGGTCCGGCCGTCGGGAGTTCGGCCGTCGGGAGTTCGTCCACCGCCCGCCCACCCACCGGGGATCCGGCCGCCGGAATCGTCGTGATCGGAAGTCCGCGCTCCGGACGCCCGCCCGGCGGAATCCCTCGCGTCGGAGGCCCGCCCACCAGAAACCCGCCCGGCCGCAGCCCACCCACCGGTGGCCTGCCCCTCGCCGTCCCGCCCCCGATGCACACCCCCACGCCCGGTCTGCTCCCGAGAGGCCTCCTCCCGAGCCCCCCGCCCGGCGCCCCTCGCCGCCTGTCGGGACCGCTCTCGTCCCGTCATGGCCGAACCTCCCCGCCGTACACCTGTGCCCTGCTCTTCGACCGTAGGCGTGTGGTGATCAGCGGGACAGATCGCGTGGCGAACGCGCCCCCTTCCACTCCCTCGGTTCACTCCGAGCGCCTGCCCGGACGGGTGAATAGGCGGGGGCTGCTGGATACACCCTAGGGGTGGGGGAACCGAGGGGGGACCGTGGAGCGGCGATGCATCCCCGTGATCGCCGCTCCACGGTCGGGCCTCCCGAGGGGCCCTGGACGGCCGCGTCAGGCAAAGACGGCGAGGCTCTTCGCCTTGCCCTTCTGTTCCTCCACCAGGGCCAGGAAGCGGCCGTCGGGGTCGAACACGGCGATCGTGCCGAGACCCGCGTACTCCTCGGGCATCTCCAGGCGGACGCCGTTCAGCAGCAGCCGGGCCCGCTTGGCGTCCACGGTCCAGCGGGCGAACGCGGCCCGGGCGGCATCGGCGATCGGCATGACGGTCAGCTCCTGCTGGAGCTGGTCCAGGGTCTTCGCCGAGTCCAGCTTGTACGGGCCGACCCGGGTGCGGCGCAGGACCGTCAGGTGGCCGCCCACGCCGAGGTCCGCGCCCAGGTCGCGGGCCAGCGCCCGGATGTAGGTGCCGGAGGAGCAGACCACCGACACCACCAGGTCCAGCACCGGGGTGCCGTCCTCGGCGACGGCGTCCCGGACGTCGTACACCTGGAAGGAGAAGATCCTGACCGGCCGGGCCGGGATCTCGAACTCCTCGCCCTCTCGGGCCCGTTTGTACGACCGGACGCCGTTGATCTTGATGGCGCTGACCTTCGACGGCACCTGCATGATGTCGCCGGTGAGCTTGGCGATTCCGGCGTCGACGGCCTCCCGGGTGACCTTCGAGGCGTCGGCCGACCCCGTGATCTCGCCCTCGGCGTCGTCGGTCAGCGTGGTCTGGCCCAGGCGGATCGTGCCCAGGTACTCCTTCTCGGTCAGCGCGAGGTGCCCGAGCAGCTTGGTCGCGCGCTCGACGCCCAGGACGAGCACGCCCGTCGCCATCGGGTCGAGGGTGCCGGCGTGGCCGACGCGACGCGTCTTGGCGATGCCGCGCATCTTGGCGACCACGTCGTGCGAAGTGAAGCCCGACGGCTTGTCGACGATGACAAGCCCGTCGGGCGTCTGGTTCCTCTGGGTCATTCGGCGGTGTCGTCCTCGTCCTCACCCGGCTTCTTGTACGGGTCGGCCTCGCCCGCGTAGGTGGCGCCGGCCGAGACCTCGCGCACCTTCTCGTCGGACAGGCGCGCCTTGTCGAGGAGGTCCTCGATGGTGCGGGCGGTGTCCGGCAGGGCGTCGGCCACGAAGGTGAGCGTCGGCGTGAACTTCACGCCCGCCGCCGCGCCGACGGCGGAGCGGAGCACGCCCTTGGCGCTCTCCAGGCCGGCCGCGGCGGCCGCCCGCTCCTCGTCGTCCCCGTACACCGTGTAGAAGACGGTCGCCTCCCTCAGGTCCCCGGTGACCCGGGTGTCCGTGATGGTGACGTGCGAGCCGAGCCGCGGGTCCTTGATCCCGCGCTGCAGCTTCTGGGCCACCACCTCTCGGATGAGGTCCGCCAGCCTCTTGGCACGCGCGTTGTCGGCCACTGGTCCGTCTCCTTAAGTGCTTACTTCTTGCTTCAGTCTTCGTCGCTGTGGAGCCTGCGTCGAACCGAGAGCAGTTCCACCTCGGGCCGCCCGGCGACCAGCCGCTCGCAGCGGTCCAGTACGTCGGAGAGGTGTCCCGTGTCCCCGGACACCATCGCGAGCCCGATCTCCGCCCTGCGATGGAGGTCCTGGCTGCCCGTCTCCGCCGCGCTCACCGCGTACTTGCGCTGGAGCTCGGCCACGATCGGACGGACGAGAGAGCGTTTCTCCTTCAGCGAGTGAACGTCGCCGAGGAGCAGGTCGAAGGACAGAGTCCCCACATACATGGATGCAGCCGGATGTCCCGCCGGTTCGGGGTATGGGCGCCGCTTCGACGCCGATACGGGAACCGTACACGCAACGGCCGGGGCCGATCGACGGAAATTCCGTGAGGAACTTCCCCGCCGACCGGCCCCGATCGCGTGCTGGATCAGACGCGCGGCTTCTCGCGCATCTCGTACGTCGCGATGACGTCGTCGACCTTGATGTCGTTGAAGTTGCCGAGGTTGATACCGCCCTCGAACCCTTCGCGGATCTCGGTGACGTCGTCCTTGAAGCGACGCAGACCCTCGATGTTGAGGTTCTCCGCGACCACCTTGCCGTCGCGGATGAGGCGCGCCTTGGTGTTGCGCTTGACCTCGCCGGAGCGGATGAGAACACCCGCGATGTTGCCCAGCTTGGACGACTTGAAGACCTCGCGGATCTCCGCCGTACCGAGCTCGACCTCCTCGAACTCCGGCTTGAGCATGCCCTTGAGGGCCGCCTCGATCTCCTCGATCGCCTGGTAGATGACCGAGTAGTAGCGGACGTCCACGCCCTCGCGCTCGGCCATCTGCGCCGCGCGGCCGGCCGCACGGACGTTGAAGCCGATCACGATGGCGTCGGAGCCCATCGCCAGGTCGATGTCGGACTCCGTGACCGCACCGACACCGCGGTGCAGGACGCGGATGTCGACCTCTTCGCCGACGTCCAGCTGGAGCAGGGAGGACTCGAGCGCCTCGACGGAACCAGAAGCGTCACCCTTGATGATGAGGTTGAGCTGCTGGACCTCGCCGGCCTTGAGCACCTTGTCCAGGTCCTCGAGGGAGACGCGACGCGTGCGCTTGGCGAACGCGGCGTTGCGCTCACGGGCGGCGCGCTTCTCGGCGATCTGACGGGCCGTACGGTCCTCGTCGACCACCAGGAAGTTGTCGCCCGCACCCGGGACGTTGGTCAGGCCCAGGACCTGGACCGGCGTCGACGGGCCGGCCTCGGCGACGTTGTTGCCGTTGTCGTCGAGCATGGCGCGGACGCGACCGTAGGCGTCGCCCACGACCATCGTGTCGCCGACCCGCAGGGTGCCTCGCTGGACGAGGACCGTGGAGACGGCACCGCGGCCGCGGTCGAGGCGGGACTCGATCGAGATGCCCTGCGCGTCCTGGTTCGGGTTGGCCCGCAGGTCGAGCGAGGCGTCCGCGGTGAGGACCACGGCCTCCAGCAGGGAGTCGATGTGCAGACCCTGCTTGGCGGAGATGTCGACGAACATGGTGTCGCCGCCGTACTCCTCGGCCACCAGGCCGTACTCGGTCAGCTGACCGCGCACCTTGGTCGGGTCGGCGCCCTCGACGTCGATCTTGTTGACCGCGACGACGATCGGGACGTCGGCCGCCTTGGCGTGGTTGAGCGCCTCGACCGTCTGCGGCATGACGCCGTCGTTGGCCGCGACGACCAGGATCGCGATGTCGGTCGACTTCGCACCACGGGCACGCATGGCGGTGAACGCCTCGTGACCCGGGGTGTCGATGAAGGTGATCTTGCGCTCTTCGTCGTTGACCTCGGTGGAGACCTGGTAGGCACCGATGTGCTGGGTGATGCCGCCGGCCTCGCCCGCGATGACGTTCGTCTTGCGGATGGCGTCGAGCAGTCGGGTCTTACCGTGGTCGACGTGACCCATGACGGTCACGACCGGCGGACGGACGACCAGGTCCTCCTCGCCGCCCTCGTCCTCGCCGAACTCGATGTCGAAGGACTCGAGCAGCTCACGGTCCTCCTCCTCGGGGCTGACGATCTGAACCGTGTAGTTCATCTCGTCGGCGAGGAGCTGCAGCGTCTCGTCGGAGACGGACTGCGTGGCCGTGACCATCTCGCCGAGGTTCATCATGACCGCGACGAGCGACGCCGGGTTGGCGTTGATCTTCTCCGCGAAGTCGGTGAGCGACGCGCCACGGGAGAGACGGATGCTCTCGCCGTTGCCGCGCGGCAGCATCACGCCGCCGACGCTCGGCGCCTGCATGGCCTCGTACTCCTGGCGCCTCTGCCGCTTCGACTTGCGGCCGCGACGCGCGGGACCGCCGGGACGGCCGAAGGCGCCCTGCGTGCCACCACGACCGCCCGGACCACCGGGACGACCGCCGAAGCCGGGACGACCGCCGCCGCCCGCACCGGCACCCGGACCACCGGGACGACCGGCGAAACCGCCGCCACCGCCACCGGGACCGCCGGGACGGCCTGCGAAGCCGCCACCGCCGCCGCCACCGGGACGACCGGCGAAGCCGCCGCCGCCCGGACGACCGCCGCCACCGCCACCGGGACGACCGCCGCCGCCGGGACCACGGCCACCGCCGGGGCCACCGCCGGGACGCGGGCCGGCAGCGGGACGCTGCGGCATCATGCCGGGGTTCGGACGCGGACCGCCGGGGCCGCCGCCACCGGGACGCGGACCGCCCTGCGGACGGGGCATGCCGCCGGGGCTGGGACGCGCGCCGCCCGGAGCCTGCGGGCGGGGACCGCCGCCGGCACCCTGGGGACGCGGGCCGCCCTGGCCCTGCGGACGCGGAGCACCGCCGGGCGCGCCACCGGGGCCACCAGGGCCGCCGGGACGCGGGGCACCGCCCGGACGGGGCGCCTGCGGG
>NZ_JBEYUY010000044.1:0-78967 GCF_040643775.1 Streptomyces sp. NPDC047081
AACATCGCCGCCGCCCTACGGCATCACGCACGCGACACCGACCGCCCCATCAACCTGCTCCTGACGGCGTGATCAACGACTTTGCCGGAGCCCTGGATCCGCGCCCGACTCGTTCATTCAGTCAGGCCGATCGGTGCCAAGGTGCAGTTGTGGATCAAGCGGAGGAGTGCTCATCGGAGGGCGCGCTGGTGCAGGCACATCCTGCTCCGCAGGCGGACCCGCGTCGCAGAGAGCTCGTCGAGCGCAATCTGACGGCAGTCTCGTCTAACTTCGCCGAGCTCGGGGTACCGCCGCCTGATCTACGCACAGGCAGCTATCGTCTTGGCTGAGAGCAAGGGCAAGTTCCAGCCTGCCATAGGCCGGGACGTCGAGATCGTGCGGATATTGTGCTCACCGACTCCGATGTCACCGCCGGTGAGCGGCTCGCGGGCAGGGAGCTTGGTTCAGAGCTTGAGCATGAGTTGAAGAGCAGCGCCTATGAGGCCCGGCTCCTGGACGAGCGCGTACCCGTGGATGCTGTACGCGTGGCCACCGACGGGCGTTCCGGCTTTGACATAGCGCGCGAGGAGATGGCCGCTACCGACTGGCTACTGTAACTGGACGGACAGGTACGGCCAACCGATGGGCCTTTCAAACAGACTCGCTCTGGCCGTAGCACGATCAGGCCAGCACGGGACACGGCAGACACCGGTGCGAGGGCGACTTCCCGAGCCGCATCCCGTGGCCATCGAGCGCACTACCCCAGATGCTTTGTCGACGCGATGTCGATTACCGTCAGGTCCTCGAACGTGGTGACCGCGCAGGAGGGAACTCCCTCATCCAGCAACTCCGACGTCACAGCCTCATCGCCGAGCAGTGTCCGGAGCAAGTCCACAGTGACGCCACCATGCGTGGTTACCACGATCGGCCCCGGCTTGGAGGCGTAGTCGAGGAGAAACGCGCGGAACCGGGCCCCCGCCTCACGTGAGGAGACGCCAGTCCGCGGGACGTAGTCGCGATCTCGTACAGACTTGGCCCAATCGGCCATAAATTCCTCAAATGACTGGCCCTCCTCCCAGTTCGCCCGCTCCTGCAGCCGGGCATCCACCTGGAGTTCGAGCCCAGTCTCGGCGGCGATTGCCTCCCCCGTCTCCCGAGCACGTCGCAAGGGACTGCTCACCAAAGCACGCAGACCTAGGTGGCTAAGCCACTGTGCGGTCCGATGAGCCTGCAATCGGCCGAGTTCGGTGAGCCGTTGATCACCGGGCTGCTGCTCCTTCTCGGCATGCTGCACTACGTAGAAGAGCGTCATAACATCGAAGCCTGACGCATCAGCCGCGTGCTCCACCACTCAAGACACGCCCAGTAGACCTGCATGGGCGTCTCCCGCCCGCGCGGCTCGTCAAGACGCCCACCACGATCGCTGCACGCATCCCCATAGCGCCTGCTTCCCCCGATCAGCGATGGTCCGGTGCTTGCGCCTGGGCGCCGGCGAGTCGCCCGACCTGGTCCCGTGCGGGAATTCCGGTGGCGACTCGGGCTGCGAGTCCGCCACTCTGGCGGAATGCCGGACGCCGTCACTCCGAAACCGCCATACGCCTCTACCGCCGCGCGCCCCTGCTGGGAGAGCCTTCCCCAGGAAGTCCGCCATCTGATCTCGCGACGTCTGGGAGGCACAGCCATCGCTCAGCCGAGCGCCGGCAGCGGGTTCACCGGAGGCTTCGCCGCAGTGATCAATGGGCGCTCTAGCACGCAGTTCATCAAAGCAGTCAACAGCACGGACATGGTCCATGTCGCCGACTGCTACCGGCGGGAGGCGGTGATCAACCAGGCCCTACCAGAGGAGGTCCCGGCTCCACGCATCCAGTGGATGGAGGAGCAGGACGGATGGGTGGTCCTTGGATTTGAAGCCGTCGATGGTGGGCGGATGCCTACCGAGCCGTGGAAGCGCCACGAGTTGGTCGCCACCTTGGCCGCCTTCGCAACGACGGCTGAGGCGCTCTCGTCACCGCCGGAGCAACTGATGCAAGTCGGGCTCAAACCCGTCGGCGCTGGGGGAGACTTCGGCGACTGGCGTGACCTGCAGGCCGGCGTCACCAAGGTCGATCTCCTGCCTGAGTGGGTACCGGTCCAGCTCCTAGACCCCTTGGCTGAACTCGAGGGCGGATGGCGGCAGGCCACCGCGGGCAACGCGGTCCTCCACCACGACCTGCGCCAGGACAACGTGCTGATCGATATCAACGAGGCCGCCTGGATCTGCGACTGGAACTGGCCTTGCTTGGGGGCGCCCTGGTTCGATCTCGTGCTCCTATTGGCCACCGCACACGCCGACGGCCATGACGCCAACGAGCTATTCGCGGAACACCCCACGGCTCGCGGAGTCGCCGATGAACAACTCGACGCCGCTCTGTCTGCTCTGTCCGGCTTCTTCCTCATCTCTGGCGCGCAGCCCCCGGCCGACTGGTCCCCGTACATTCGCCAGCATCAGACCTGGTGCGGAGAGGTCACGTTGCGGTGGCTGGCAGACCGGCGTGGTTGGACGTTCTGAGGCCACACTACGTCGAGGGTTGGCCTCACGCTGGTCGTCATGCTGCAACTGCCCTGGTCACGTCAGTCCGTCGCGTCTCCGACGGGTTCAACAGGGTCCGGTGGGGTTCTTCAAGCCCCACTGCCTCCCCGTACCTGGAATGCAGGGCTTCATCGGGCGAGCTTCGCCAGGGCCGCGTCGATCCGGGCCATCGTGCGGTCCTTGCCGAGGACCTCCAACGACTCGAAGAGGGGCAGACCGACCGTGCGGCCCGTGGTGGCGACGCGCACCGGGGCCTGGGCCTTGCCCAGCTTCAGGCCGTGCTCCTCGCCGGCGGCCAGAACCGCCTCCTTGAGGGACGCGGGGCTGGTCCAGTCAGATGTCTCCAGCTTGGCGCAGGCCGTGGTCAGGAGGGCAGACGGGTCGCCCTTCATGGCCTTGGTCCAGGACGCCTCGTCCTCCACCGGCTTCTTCAGGAACAGGAAGTCGACGTTGGCCGTGATGTCGGACAGGACGGTCACGCGGGTCTGGGCATGCGGGGCGATCGCCTCCCAGGCGGCCTGATCGAATTCCTCGGGCGCCCAGCTGGCGTACGGGGCGCGCAGCCACGGCCCACAGGCCTCGATGAACTTCTCCAACGGCAGGGCGCGGATGTACTCGCCGTTGAACGCGGTCAGCTTCTTGATGTCGAAGAAGGCCGGGGAGGTGTTCACGTCCTTGACGCGGAGCTTCTGCTCCAACTCCTCGTACGGCAGGAGCTCGACGTCGTCGCCGGGGCCCCAGCCGAGCAGCATCAGATAGTTGGTCATCGCCTCGGGCAGGTAGCCCTCGGCGAGGTAGTCCTCAAGGGCGACCTTGTCGCGGCGCTTGGACAGCTTCTGCCGCTTCTCGTTCACGATCACCGGCAGGTGTGCCCACACAGGGGGCTTCGCGCCGAGGGCTTCCCACAGCATCTGCTGTTTGGGCGTATTCGACAGGTGCTCGTCGCCGCGGATGACCAGGGTCATGCCCTCGTCGAGGTCGTCGACGACGTTGGCGATGAGGAAGACCGGGGAGCCGTCGCCGCGCGCGATGACGAAGTCCTCGATCGCCGAGTTCGGGAAGGACGGCTCCCCGCGGACCAGGTCCACGACGACCGTGTCGCCCTCGGTGGGCGTACTGAACCGCAGAGCCCGGCCCTCGACGTACTCAAGGCCCCGGTCCCGGCAGAAACCGTCGTAGCCGAGGTGCTGGGAGCCGGTCCGCTCCTGCACCTGCTCACGGGTGCAGTCGCAGTAGTACGCGCGGCCCTGGGCATAGAGCCGCTGGGCGGCCTCGCGGTGCCGGTCGGCGTTCTGCGACTGGAAGTAGGGGCCCTCGAACACGGGATCGTCCTTGGAGATCCCGATGGACGCGAGCGCGCTGATGATCCCGTCGATCCACTCAGGCTTGTTGCGGGCCGCGTCGGTGTCCTCGATGCGCAGGACGAACTTGCCCCCCGACTGTCGTGCGACTGCCCAGTTGTAAAGAGCCGACCGGGCTCCGCCAACATGGAACATTCCAGTTGGAGACGGGGCGAAACGCACGCGAGTGGAGGTCATAGACATACGCGCAAGCCTACTGATTCCTACCGGGTGCGCGGCCGACGATGGCGCGTGGATCTGCGACTAAAACTGACCGCGCCTCGGGGGCAGTTGGTTCGACTAGGTCCTCCTCTTGGCCACCGCGTTCACTGATGGCCACGACGCCACGACACTGTTCGCGGCGCAACCCACCGCCCTCGAGGTCGCCGACGAGCGGCTCGACGCCGCCCTCGCCGCGCTCCCTGGCTTCTTCTTGGTCTCCGGTGCACAGCCTCCGGCGGACTGGTGACCGCACCCTCGCCAGCATCAGACATGGTGCGGCGAAGTCACTCTGCGATGGCTGTCCGACCGGCGTAGCTGGTCGTTCTGACTCCGTGAAGCCGCCCTACCCTTCGGCCTCCCCGTAGCCGAAGGGCAGGACTTCGGCACAAGATCGGCCACGATAGTTAGCACACCTGTACGAGACCATGGAGTTGTGCGCGAGCCGTGATACTGCAGCTTCTCATCGGCTTCAAGGAGGCTGCGGGCTCCTTATGAGCAAGCAGGGACTGCCAGTTCGAACCAAGTCGTCTTGCCTGCCGTACAAGGCTCAGAGCCCCACTCGGTCGCCAACGCGTCAACGAGGAAGAGGCCCCGCCCGTCTTCATCCATCGCGTCAGCGCGGGACGGACGTACCAAGGTGGGCTCAACATCAGTGACTTCAACGCGCAATCGCTCTCCGGTCCACCGCACCGACACCACACACGAACCCTGCGTGTGGGTGATCGAGTTTGCGACTACTTCTCCGGTGAGCAAGCGCAGGTCGTCGGTAAGTTCGTCACCCAGGGGAAGCCCGAGCCGTTGCGCACGGTTGACAACTCGGGCTCGTGCGGATGGAACCGCCTCGACCGAGGGTGGGACGGTGAACGCGTAGGGCGAACCTTCGAGTGGGCCGGACATGACTGTGGCCTCTCGCGAGGCGGGAGTTAGGGTGTCCACGCGGTCTCCCAGAAGTGAATGGGTCGCTCGCCGTATTGACCGGGCGCGTCCAGCAGGTGACGTCTGGAAACCGGCAGCAGCCCAGTAGGTGGCGGACAACACCATGGGCCAAAGGTGGCTCAATTCCCTATCCCACAGGTGATATCACCTCTGCAATACCCAACGGGCAGCCCCACCGGACCATAAGTTCACGAGCGAGCCGTCAATCCGTCGCGACCTGCGCGGTGCAGACGATGATCGAGTTCCCACAGGGCCGAGCGGTTGGAATCCCACTGCACAGCCGTCATCGCCGCGTCGAAGGCGAACCATCTGTACTCGGTGTGTTCGTTGGAAAGCGTCAGCTCCGGGCTGTCGACTCGGACCCCGAAGGCGAACTCCGGGATCACCAGTACATCCGGTCCCCAGGTGAACTCGCCGGTGACGTACACCACCGGGATCGTCGCGCGAGAGTCGAGTTCGACGAAATCAAGATCGCCGTCCAAGTCCGCCTCCTCGGCGGCCTCTCGCCGAGCCGCCTTCATCGGGGATTCCCCTGCTCCGCCGCCTCCAGCCACACCCTGCCAGCAGCCCCGATCTGCACGCCGGAACAGGGCGTATCTCAGCCCATCCCCGGTTTGCCGGAAAGGCAGAACCAGCACCTGGAACGGGGCCCGGCCCTTCGGATCGTCAGTCATCGATTTACGGTAGGGCACCGCCAAGCATCCCGCTGTCGTCTGGCCCCCGGGAACTCCATGCTCACGGCGAGAACATCGACGAACCTCGGTGCCGACACTTCACGTCGTACGGCTACCAAATCCGTCATGGCGTTCCGCTGCGCCGGTAGCCGGCCCACAAACGGCCGCCGACCGGCCCCAGCACGTCGTCGACCACGTCGACAAGGGCCTCGTCATGGCCCTCCAGCGCATCGCGGACAGCGTGGTGTAGGCGCAGACCGAGCCCGGGTGCATGGGCCTCAAGACGACGCGCGAGCCACTTCCCGCCACCACTCCAAGCCCCGCCAACAGCCAGCATCAACTCGCCGGTTCGGCGGGTCAATTCGGTAGCGATGAACAGGCGCTCAACCCGGTCGGTGCTCGCAGCGAGATCGTCCAAGAGATCAGTGATCGCGTAGCGATAGTATTCGATCTCTTCGCCCGTCACAGCGGGTGGCCCAGCGGCGGCCAGCTTCCGGGCTTCAGCAGCGAGACGTTCACCTACTCCATCCCTGTCGAAGAGCAGCAGGCCGTCCGCGCACATCCACAGCAGAGGCGACCGGCGCTTCACTACCTCCCGCTTTACGAAGGCGTGCCACGTCTCCTCGGTATGCACGAACAGCTCAACCGGCCATTCGCCATGCTGAAGGCTCTCCCGGTATGGAGCCGGTGCTCCGTGCAACAGCACCACGATGTCGAGGTCAGACGTCGCCGTGCGGCGCGCCGTGACGACGCTGCCCCCTAGGAACGCCGCACGAGCGGCCGGATGACGTTCCTCTGCAACGGCGCGAGCTGTGGCAACCGGATCCATGTAGGCCACTATTCAGGGATTTTGGGCAGCGTGCATCCTCCTTCTGCATCCGGACGCGCGGACAGTGACCGGCGGTGAAGGTGTTCGCAGGATGTGGAGAACGGCATCGTGGCGATCGTGGCGCTAATGTTGCCAGTTCTCTCCTGCGCCCATTCGCAACAGCGCCCACGCCAGCCAAGGCAGTCTCGTCCACCGGCCCGACCCCGTGACGGCCGCTGGGCTCAGCTAGGGTCTCGCGCTGTGCAGAAGCTGGTGCTCTTTGACCTCGACAACACCCTCATCAACCGCCAGTGGGCGCTGACGGAATGGGCGGCCGACTTCTGCCGCCTCCAAGGCCTGAGTGACGAAGACGAGGGGCACCTCGTTGGGGCGCTCCGGGAAAGGGCGTACCCGGCCACCTTCGAACGGCTGCGCCAGGAGCTCGGCCTCGAGGCGCAGGCTATGGACCTCTGGGACAACTACGTCACTGGAATCACCGCCGGAGTGCCCCGTAGACCGGACATCGTCCAGGCCCTCGACCAGCTACACGACGCGGGATGGCGACTGGGCATCCTCACCAATGGAGCCACCGACATCCAGCGCGCCAAAATCGCCGCCGCAGGACTCACCGAGGCTGTCGACGCCATCGTGATCTCAGAAGAGATCGGAGCACGCAAGCCAGAAGCGGACGCCTTCCACGTCGCTGTCGCCCGCTGCGGCGGCACCCCCTGGGAGGAAGCCTGGATGGTTGGCGACAATCCCGAGAACGACATCCGCGGAGCTCAAACCGCTGGCCTCGGAACCATCTGGGTCAGCCACCACAGACCATGGCCCGATCACCTCACCCCGCCCAACCACGCGGTACCCGAGACGCTCAGCGCCATCGCACTGCTGCTGAACACCACCCAGACGAGGACAGCACCATGATGGTCACAGGGATAACTGTCGGGCTGATGCACCCCGGCAGCATGGGCGCTGCTTTCGGTGCCCAATTGCGAAGGCAGAACGTCCGGGTGCTGTGGTGCACAGATGGCCGCAGCAGCCGATCATGCGCCCGGGCCGAGAACGCTGGCCTCGAAGGCGTGCAGAACCTTGCGCAACTCGTGGCGCATGCTGATGTGTTGCTGTCTCTGTGTCCGCCTGCCGCCGCGGTGGATGTCGCACAGCAGGTGGCTGCCTGCGGGTTCGATGGCCGGTTGTATATCGAGGCGAACGCGATCACGCCGAGCCGCGTCCAGGATGTCGCAGAACTGCTTCCTGGCACCAAGGTCATCGACGGCGCGGTGATCGGCTCTCCGCCTGTGGGCGGCAAGCAGCCCACGTTGTATCTGTCCGGAGACCCAGACGGCTGTTCTCAAGCCACGGCCCTGTTCGCCGCGAGCGACGTGAAGACCTATCTGTTGGGCGCCGAGGTGGGAGCGGCCTCTGCACTGAAGCTGTCTTACTCGAGTTACCAGAAGGCCTCCCGCGTCCTGGCGGCGCTCGCCTACGGCGTCGCCGATGCCAGCGGCGTAGCCGACGAGCTCCTCAAGATCGCCGGGAAACGGGGCGGCAGCTATCTGACCGAAACCGAGTACATCCCCAAGACAGCATCCCGCGCCTGGCGCTGGGGCCCTGAACTTGACGATGCAGCAGCTCTGCTGAGGGAGATCGGGCTCCCCGATGACCTGATGCGAGCAGCCAGCCGAGTCCTCCACCAGTGGTCGGACGCCCGAGACCGCGAACTCACCGTCGCCGAGGCACTCTTGCTTCTGCAAGTTGACCAAGGCCGGGAAGGTAACGACGAACCATAGCGAGTTGCCGTGGTTCGCCTGCGGTCAGATGCCGTGGCGAATCAGGCGATCAATCTCCTGGGCCGCCTCTGTGGGCGACACGGCATCGGTATCGAGTCGCAGATCCCAGCCGAAATCCGAACTGGCCTCGAGGTCTTGGGCCGTAGCCTCCCAGGCAGCCAGGCGGGCCTCGGTGTCGCTGTCACCGCGCCCCTTGGAACGGACCGCGGTGCTCTCCCGTGAACACCACAGCAGCACACTGCTCCACGAGGCGGGGAACCTAGCCACTACCGCCTCAAGTCCCGCGACCTGCCCGAGATGCAGGATGGGAACGGACCCGTCCTGCATGGTCTGGACAAGGCCCTGACGGTCTACGAGGTAGATGTTGCCGTACCTGTCGTTACGGTAGATCACGTCTCCGCGCGCCTCGAGCTCTACGAGCTGATCGGAGGTCCCCATGCGGTAGCCATCGGTGCGGCCACTGCCAATTTTCAGACGCTTGAACGCGCTGTAGGACTGGTTGTGTTCGCACAGCACCGTAGTGATGGTGTCCTTCCCAGATGCGGGTGGACCGTAAAGCAGGATGCCCTGGCTCATGCGAACACCGCCCCGAAGATCTGTCGCACCTGGTCGGTGAGGGATATTGCAGCACCCAGACGGTTGTCGACCACCAAGTGCGGTATGACCGGACGCAGCTCCGGGTCAATCGTCGAGGCGTACTCGTCCCAGTTCTGCAACTTCCAGCTGTCGCGGGCTGCCGAGCGAAAGCTGATGTACTCGTGCATCGTCTCCAGGTCACACTGGATCCAGATGACCGCCACGGTCACTCCCCGAGCCTCGCACCGGTTGATCAGCCGGCGCATCCACCGCTCGTCGCTAACCTCGGCAACGAACGGTGCGGTGAGCACCGTGCTGATCGAACAATCGACATTGGCGTAGGCGGTCTCCAGCAAGCACTGGTACTCCAAAGGCCGCACGCTCTCCCGATATACCGGGGAGTGGCGGTCGTTTGGATCGCTTCCCATCTCAACCAGCAGCCGCTCAACAAGCGGACGGGTGATGGGGTCCTTGTCGAGGACAGGCCATCCGGTGAGCCGCGAGATGAACCGTGAGAACTCCGACTTCCCACTGCCGGCGAAGCCGCCCACCATCAACAGAGTGGGCCGGTTCGGATCGCCGCCAGTGTGACGACGTCTCCAGGCGTCGATGATCCGCTGCTGAACCTCCTTACCGTTGCTGCTGGCGTCGCCCGGAGCGATCTGCAGCACCGCGCGCTCAACGGCCAGCACGTGGTCGCCGAGCGGTTCCGCCTTCGACGGTGTGAGCTTGAGCTGAGTCTGCTCACCCGGCAGTGCCTTACGCAACCCCAACTCCGGCTCAGTGGCTCGGTAGAGAAGGCAATAAGCCCGACGGTAGTGGGGGCCGGGATACACCTCGCCCTGCTCGTGCTGCCACAGCGTCTGGAAGTTCGCTGCCGGCACAGTGAGTCCGGCAGCGCCGGCCACTTCACGAAGCCGCTCGCCGGCGCCCTCAAGCGTCAGACCATGTGCTTCGCGCATGGCACGAAGCTGGTCCGGACGCCACCCCGCGCGGCCTTTGCCCATGCCTGCTACCACCTGCCCGCTACTCACCATGATCGTGACCCTAAGTCTGCCCCGAACGAACACATGTGTAAGCGGATGTTGAAAAGTCACGTCGCCCGACGTTGAGCAGTTTCGCCAAGCGCCAGTGATACGCCACAGAGCCGAACGCCGGTGTGATGGGGCACACGCCGGCCGGTGCCGGATCCAAGGTTTTTCAGCGAGCGAAGGAGACGATCAGGTGTCGGGGCCGCGGGTCACTGAGATAACTGCAACTTCACGGGACACTCGTCGGTGCCGTACCTGCCAGTGCCGCCTGAGCAGGTACAACAGCGACGACATCTGTTCCGGCTGCGCTCGCAGCGGGGCGGTTGCACAGCCTGCGGGCCCCTCCGTTCCACCCCATGTATGGGCTTGCCAGAGCGTCAGAGCTGCTTTGTTACACAGAGACTTCGGCAGGCTGTGCCAACTCGTACGGGAGCACGGCCATCTCCGTCAGGAGGACATGGCCCTCCTGACGGGGCTGAGCCAGGCTTTTCTGTCGATGCTGGAGTCTGGGCAGCGGCGCCTCACCAACGTCGACCGGATCATCGTGCTCCTGGACGGCTTGAACGCACCCGTCGACATCACGGGGCCGATGCTCCGCCCCGTATCTGCCACTCAAGGCACGCCTCTCCGGACCGCCTCCTGATGGACCACCTCAGATCGCGATCTTGTTGGCAAGGGTGGCCGGCGTGCCCACACGAGACGGCGGCGCGCCCCGGCCGTCAGCCCCTACCTGTAACGGTGTGTGGGCACCAGCCACGTCATCCCAAGCGTCTCGTCCGCCTCGCCTTGGTCATCCGAGTCATCCGGCGAGGCGACCTGGCGCGCCTGCTCGATCTGCCGCTCGATACCGCGCAGGTTCTCCTGAAGGTCCATCGTCACCACGCCGTCGACGGTGACCTTCAACGGGTCCGCGAGGAGCTTGGCCCGCCGCTCGCCCAACACCTCGAGGGCGACGGCGCGCACCGACCGCAACCGGAAGTACCGGCGCTCCAAGTCGGCCGGGTCAGTGTCCGGGCCGAGCTGCGCCAGCAGCCACGACCTCTGAAACTCATCCACAGGGGGCTGGCCCTCCTCGAACGAGGTACGGCCCGTCACCAGACGGGGGATGCTGGTGACGAGCCGTACGAGTGTCATCCTACGACCCGGACGAGCGGGAGCGCCGGGTCTGCGGCTTCTTCGTCCCGCTCGCGCCGGCGTCGTCCTCCTGGCCGTCGTCCTTGCTGTCGGTCGGCTCCGGCTTCTCCACCGAGACCATCTCGTCCCGCTCCTCGCAGTCGTCCGGCGGGACGTCCCACGCGTCCGGGTTGGTGATCAGGGCGGCCACCTCCGGTTCCGGGCAGTCGCCCGGCAGCAGGACCAGCTCCTCCCTCGTCGTCGGGTCCTGCACGTACACCGCGGCCTTCAGCCGCCCGCGGTCCGCCATCACAGGACCTTCGCCACGATGTGCGCGTCCGGGGTGTGCATGACCGGCATCCCGACCGCGGCGCCCTTGGTCCAGATCTGCACGGGGTCATCCTGGACACCTCGGGTGATGATCAGGCCGGGGGCTTCCTCCCGGATAATCTCCGGGTTCGTCCCCCGCGACAGCACCAGGGCCTCCGCCGTCACCCCGTACATGGTCTGTGCCCACTTCTCCCGCTCCGGCGGCACCAGAATCCACAGGTCCTCGGGCAGCACCTTGCGGGGCTTGCCGTCGACCCGCACCTGGGCTTTGTAGAACTGGATGGGCGGCAGCGAGTAGTTGCCGCGCACCACGTTGATCTGCTGCGGAGTGAGCGTTGCCGTCGGCGTGGTCGACGGGCTCACGGACCCGTAGTACGCCGCCCTGTAGGAGTTGTTCGCCGCCAGGTAGCTGAACGCCTTCCGGGACGTGATCACCATCTCCGGCTCTGGGGCGCCGATGTCGTCGAGCTGCTGAATCCACCGCAGCTCGTCCGCGATCGGGTCGGAGGCCGGGTCCGACCACGGAATCCGGGCGACCGGCATGTTCGCGGCGGGGACGTTCCAGTCCACCTCCAGCGTCAGGCCGTTCTCCTGCTCCAGCGTGAACCGGCCGTCGCTGAGCACGTCGCCGGCGGCCAGCTCCAGCCGGGACCTGATGGCCTCGACATGGCGCTCCACATCGTCGTACAGCAGCTCGACCAACCGGTCCTGATCCGAGCCGTGCGACGCCTCCAGCAGGATCTGCTCCTGCTCGGAAACGACGAGCTTCTGGCCCAGCGCGGGCAGCGCGCCCTCGCGGGAGGTCTGCCACGCCTCACGGGTCGCGAACGGAACGCTGGCGTTGAACGCGCGGTACTTGGCGACGTTGACGTACCGGCCGGAGTCCTTCGTACGCCACTTCACCTCCCGCATCTCGACGGTCGGGAAGATCGTCTGGGTGAGGAGGAAGTCCTTCGGGCTCGGGATCGCCCTGGCGAACGCCGTCAGGTCCATGACCGAGACGTCCTTGAGCAGGTCCTGAATCGTCACAGCTCAAGCCCCCGCTCAGACGAAGCAGATCTGCGCGGCACGCGGGTGCCACACGAGCTGGGACACGTCGATGCCGCCGGGTACCTTCGACGCCTTCACCGCGCCGTGCCACAGCAGGGCGGCCGGAACACGGGTCTGGCCCGGCGCGAACGGGGCCTCCGCGATCACGAAGCCGCGCAGGATCTGACGGCCGCAGCGCGCCTCCGGGTCGTACGGCCCGTACAGGCCGGACTCCGCGACCCTGCCGACCGGGACACCGGACAGCACCCGGCCGTACGGGTCACAGCCGTCGCCGCACACGTAGTGGGTGCCCTCGCAGAACAGGTTCAGGTCGAGGGTGATCGTGTCGACGGAGTCGGTGCCGTGCAGGGAAGCCAGCCACTCGCGGTTGGCGGTGGTGTACTCGGACTTCGAGACGGGCTGGATGGTCATGTGCGTATCTCCATGGACGCTGCGGTCAGAATCCGCACACCGCCCAGGGAGGCGATGTCGTCCACGAAGTTCTGGGGGCGTGGTCCCCCAAGGTCTGTGCCCGGGACTACGGGGCGGTGGAGTCGCTGAACTCCGGGATCAGGCCACGTCGGCGGGCCATATCCAGTCCTGCCGAACCGGGCTTGGACACTGGGGTCGTACGGGTCGGGCCGCGCCCTGCCGGTGCACCCGCGGGGGCGGCCGGCACCGGCGTGCGGACCTCTCCGAACAGCTCCGGACGCCTGGCCCGCAGCGCCTCGGCCGCGGACTGGATCTGCGCCTCGTCGGCGTCCTCGTCGTCCAAGGCAAGCAGACGCTCTGCGTCCAACAGGTCGTCGTCCTCCGCGCCGAGGGCCACGAGCGCAGCCCGGCGCAGAGCCGCCCGTTCCCGCTCGGCGGCCAGCTCCTCCCGGCGAGAAGCCTGCAACTCCCGCTCCTGAGCAGCCTGTTCCCGGCGCTCCACCTCCGAAAGCGCGGCCTGATCAGCCTCCCTCCGAGCGGTCACGAACTCGGAGAGCGCCTTCGGAGTATCGAATCCGAGCGAGGACAACAGGCGCTTGATCGCGGCCCGTTCACCCTGGGCCTTCTCCCGAGTCAGCATCTTTCCAAGCCGGTCCTGAGTGACAGTGACCTGCTGCTCTTGGCCGCCGTCATCGGTGCCGTCGTCCAGCTGGTCGTTCGTCTCGTCCTCCGAAGAGGCTCCGAGAATCGGGTAGATCGGCCGCCCATCACGGCGGAAGCCGACAGGGCGGCGAGGCAGCAGGGGCCGGACCATACATCTCCTCCAGAGCGCGCCCCCGCGCTGTCGGCCAGTGTAACCACCTGCGCCGACACGGCCACCGTCAGCCGCCTACCGGGTCCGGTACTCGCCCCTTGTCGTGCTCGGCCCTGCCGCCCCACGCTGCGGGATCGTTCTCCTCCGTATCCTCCTCGCCGCTCGCCCCGCGACGGGCCGCCGCCTCTGCCAGCCGCACCGCGGCCTCCTGCTCCGCCTTCGCCCTGATCTGCTCCACCTCCTGCGAAGCGTCCCGGATCGGGTACCCAGCCTCCATCAACATCGCCACGGCCGTCTCCAGCGACAGCACCCCTGCCCCGTATGCCTTGACTACCTCCTCCAGCACCGCGCCTCGGTCGGTCGGCGTATGCGGCGCCCACGCCAGCCGCGCCAGCATCGTCTCCCCAGCGGTCCATCCCTCCGCCCGCCCGGCCTGGTACAGCCGCTGCACCATCTTGAACAGCAGGCGGTACTTGTGCTCCCGCGCCAACCGCATCATCCCGATCAGCGCGTCCAGCGGTCCCAGCGCCAGCTTCAGCGCGTACCCCGACGGCACCTCCGTGGCGTCCAGCGTGCCCAGCCCGGCCGCCGTCACCCGCGAGTTGGCCGCGATCCGCTCCAGCAGGTGATCCACCCGGGCCCGCAACTCGGCCAACTGCGGCGACGTATCCAGGGCATCCATACGCCCGGTCTCACCGAGCTGCCACACCGCACCCGCCTTCACCTCAAGCTCCTGCGGCCTGCCTGTCGCCCGGTCGACCGGCAGCCGCGCGCCAGCAAGCCCGATGATCGGCGTGCCTGTCGTCGCCGACGCCGCCGAGCTGTCCGAGTCCGTGGCCGCGAGCTCGTCAAGCGCCTGCAGCACCCGCGCCAGGACCGACCGCCCCCAGTGCTCTCCACCGTCCGGGATCGTGTTCGCGACATGCACCACCGGTACGAAGTCGATCATCAAGTCCAGCCGGTTCAGCTCCGTGCCGTCCTCCCGCACCCGGAACGCGGCCTTGCCCATCGGCAACTGGTCCAGCGTCTCGCCGTTCTTCAGGTCCTCCAACAGCCACTCGGCGTCCGTGAGGTAGCACGTCACGTTCGACGTACGGCCCGGCTCCCACGGATAGGTGCGCGCCCTCGCTGAGCCGTCGCCCTCCTCCTCGCCGCCCTCGGAAATCGGCCCGAGCTCGTACGTCACCCGACGTACCCGAGCCTTCAGCCCGGCGTCGTCGTCCGCCGGCAGTTCCCACGCTAGGTGGACCTTGCGGGGGAAGTCGTCATCCTCGTCGTCCCACTGCGGAAAGAAGAAGCCCGGGTCATAGACCCGCAGCGTCGGCCGCTGCTTCTCCGGGTTCCACGCCAGGACCATCACGCTGTCCCCGAGGAGCACCGCCGCCCGCTCCGCCTGCTGAACCCGGAACGTCAGCAGCTCCTTGTCTGCCCACTTCCGGAGCCGGTCCTGCACCGCAGCGGCCTCCGCCGCGCCGGGCATCGACGTCTCCTCGTCGGCGTGCTCCGCCCCCTCGACCGCGACCTTCTGCTCCGAACCCAGCAGGTAGCCAAGCGCAGTGTCCACGAGGTTCGCCGCGTCGCCCAACTCCCGCCGCTCCAGCGCGCTCGCGTCGCCGCCTACCGCCGCGAGCTGCCCCGCCTGATTGTTGTCGTACGACGCCAGCACCTTGTACGCGGCCAGCCGCCGGAAGTCGTGCGGTGGCACCCACGTCCGTGTCAGTTCCGGAAACGCGCGGCTGCCCGGACGCCCGGCCTCCGCCATCACCGGCTTGTAGTTCAGCCACGACCATGCATCGATCACGAATTGGCGCAGGCCCACTTTGCCCTCCGGCAGTCGGCCCCGCGCCGGAGAAACCGTATCGCTCAGGAGTCCGGTGGTCGTTGCGAGTACCTCACGGGCCGACGCATCAGGGAGTGTCAGTGCCCACACATACGATGCTCAACTCCCAGTACCTCGCGCACCTGCCGGCGAACGGAGTGTCACGGCGTGAAGCTGCTCTACAGCCAGATGTCCGACAAGGAGAAGGAGAAGTACCGGTCTTGGCATCCGAACTGCGCGATCTGCGGCCACGTTGCCCGCTCCATCGACCATGACCACGAGACCGACGTCGTGCGCGGCGCATTGTGCCAGAGGTGCAACAGCCGAATCGGATCGCTTGAGTGTGCTCTCCGCCTACCCAAGGGGCGCGGTTTCCAGTCTTTAGCTGGCGATCTCCATCGCGCCTATGCCCAAACGGGCGCGATGAACCTGAGTCGGTTCACCGACGATTTTCCTTACCTCGGAATCACAGAAGACGAGTTCATACACCGCTTGGCCGCCGTGCATACCCTGTTGACGCGACGATTCATCTACTGGACCGAGATCACCTCGGTCACGCTATCGTCCGACACCTTGTGGCAAAAAGTCGGACCACTCACTGAAGAACAAGCGCAGCGAACCCTGTCCCGCTTGCAAGATCCGGCGAGCGTGCCGCCGCACCTGCAGATCACCATGACTCTAGAGCCCGACGATGGAATCGACTCTCCGGTCCCTCGAACTCTCGGCTTCAGCTACCACACACCGGGGGCCATCCAATATCGCATCGAGCTACGGCGCAACCAAGAGTCATCTATCGGACTGTCCACGGACTTCCAGAAGAAGTGCGAAGCCTACGTCCGTGACGTGGTTCCCATCCTGCTCAGTCGCGCGCTCACCGCAGCCCAGATACACGCTGCCGACGTGTGGCTGAAGTCGGTACCAAAGAACAAGAACGAACTGCGCGATGCCATCGGGGACTGGTACTCGCCCCGATGGGTAGACATCGCCGTACAAATCGCCCTCGAAGACCTTGGCGATAACCTTCCGAACCCAAAATGGGCGTCCTTCACCAGGGCTCGTTTCCACTGGCAGGAACTCTGCGCGTACTGGAATTCCCACCGTCAAGGAAGCATCTGATCGGAGTACCGTCCGCCGTGCACCACCACGCGCCTCAGCGTCGGCTGTCGAGTCGGTGATCTGCTGCCCCCCGCGGTGGCGGCATCGTCGGGTCGAGGAACAGGTCCCACAGCGCCCACACCGCGCTGTCGAGCAAGTCCGGGGAGTCCTCCGTCTCGCCCTGGCCAACGAACGTCGTCATCTGCTCCTCCAACGGCGCGAACCGTCGAGCCGGACCAACGTGCGAAACCCGCGCCTGCTCGTACAGCTGGGCAGCCGGAGCCGCCCGCGCTCGCTTCCCGCGTGTGGCATGAACGATCCGCCAGTTCACCGTCGGGTCCACCTGCTCCAACAGCGCAGGCAGGTAGTCACCGCCGTTGTTCGCCTCAATGACAACGCAGTCCGCACGGTGCTCGTGATACAGCGTCGCGGCCCGCTTCATCGCCTGCGTCGGCGTGTACCGGTCCTGCTCGCAGTGCAGCAGATACCCGCGGGGACGGTCGTCCCCGAACATCGTGTCCACCGGGAACGCGCGCCCCGCCACCGTGAACGCCGTCATGTCCGCGTCCTCATGACTCTTGGTCGCCGGGTCCACGGCCACCACAACCCGCTGAAGGTCCGGCAGGTGCTCGGGCCTGGGCCGGAAGCCCTCGACCTCCAGCATCCAGCCTTTCCACAGCGCGCCCTCCACATCCTCGAGTAGCTCGCCCGACAGCTCCTGCCGCCCCAGCCGGGTGCCGGCATACTCCTCCTCCAACTCCTCACGCGCCGCCGCCGACAGGTTCGCGTCGTTCTCCCGCATGTGCCCGCGGGTCAGCACCACCCGCGGCGGGGTCCCGCCCTTCCGGTGCGCCTCCTCCTGCGCACGGCCGCGCTCGACCAGCCGCTTGACGTGGGGGAGCGGCTTCGGCGTCGTAGAGATGACAACCTGCGGGGTGTCCGCCTCTCGCAGGCAGAACCACAGCATGTCGTACACCGCCTGGGCCGTAATCCGGTTCCAGGCCGCGTACTCGTCCAGCCATGCCTTGTCGAACGCCCAGCCACGCAGGTTGTCCGGCGTCTCCGCGCCGAACCCCCTGATGGTCGTCCCGTTCGTCAAGCGGAGCGTCGTCTCGCCCAGCGACGAGTTGTACTTCGCCACCTCCTGCGGCGGGAACACCGACAGCAGCCCGGACTTCGGGGACTCGAAGCAGATGTCGCGCACTAGCGTCGCGTTCCTCGCCACCACCGCAATCTGCAAGCCCGGCGTCTGTGCCCACTCCCGCACTGCCTCCGCCGCCGTCCGCGACTTGCCCCAGCCACGGCCGGTGAGCAGCATCCACACCGTCCACAGCCACAGCGGCCGACGCTGCGCCGCTCGGGCGTGATGGTGCAGCCACCCCGCATGGGGCAGCCCGTCACAATCTGGGACCTCGCATGCCCACCGGCGCGCCGACAGCTCATCGGCCCGCACCAGCGCCGCGACCTCGGCCCTCAGCTGCTCGTCGGTCATGACCGAGGGGTCGGCAAACCCCTCGATCTGGCGCCGCTTGGCCCGGCCCCGGCTCACTGTGCGCCCTCCGACAACCGGTGCTCCAGCTCACGACGGAGCTGATCCATCCGCGCCCGGCGGTCCTCGTCCGACAGCGCGGCCACGTCCGCGCCCTGGTCCCGGCCCTCGACCGTCCCGACCGCCGGTGCCTCGCCCACGGCCCGACGCTCGATCTCCGCCGCGACCTGGACGTAGCGCAGCAGTTCCGAGGGCGACAGCTCCCGCGGGTCGAGCATCTGGAGCCGCGCGACGGCCTTGCTCTGTACGGCCTGAGCCAACTTCGCGTGCCGGCGGGCGATATCGCGTCGCGCCTGCATCTGTTCCGCGAGGAACAGACGGTCCTGCTCCCGGTCGTAGGCCACAGCCCGCATCACCCATGCGAACTGGCGCGACCAACGGCCCAGCAGCGTGCGGGATTTATGCAACTCGCGTGCTGCCTTTGTCAGACTCCGCGCTGAGCCGAGATCGCGGTACACGGCGAACGCCTCGAACGCCTGGACCGACTCCCCGCTCTGCCGCTCCCAGGACTCCACGGTGTCCTCGGCCACCGCTCACCTCCTGGCCGACGGCCTTCTAGTTGTTCTGGGCGGCCAGGACTTCCAGCGCCCTCCACGGCTCGTCAGCGGGCACAGTGCCGTCCTGCACCATCCGATCGATGGCAGTCCGTACGACGGCCGCGGTCTCTACCGGCAGGTCCCGCACGCCGAATACCGTCTCCAGCGGCGCCGTCCCCGCCCGCGTCGGCTCCCCGGTGGCTGCGTCGAACCAGCCCTCGGCCAGCTCTCCCAGGTGCCGCTCGAACACGGCGAGGATCACGCCGAGCGCCGTAGCGGAGTTGCCGATCTTGTACGCGGCCCGGGAGGACTCCAGCGCATCGAGCACCGGCTCGTACTGCTCCAACCCAGCCGCCCACCGCTGATCCGCCGTCGCCGTGGAGCGGGCCGCATCGAACGCCGTCTCGGCGCGCTCCAACTCGGCGGGCAGGAACATGAACTGGACGCTGGCGAAGTCCAGGTTCGCTTCCCCGAGGGAGGCGACGTCCACTTTCTCCAGCAGGTCAAGGGTCTTGTCGTCCAGGCCCGTGTACTGCCGCCACTCCACCGACTCCAGCTCGTCGTACAGCTCCTTCAGGATCGCCGGATCGTCCTGACCCGCAATCGCGTTGTGCGAGAGCTGAAGCGCGATCTGCCGCTGGCGGGCCAGCGGCTCGTCTATCTGCATCCACCAGATCTGCGGCAGGCCGGCCTCGATAGCGGCGAGCGTGCGGTGGTTCCCGGAGAGGACGACCAGCCGCCCCGTGTCCCGGTCGTTCCACACCAGCGGCGTCGAGGTCAGATGCCCGTCCCGCTCGATGTTCGCCACGAGCTGCCGGAATTGCTCGTGTGGCAGGAACCTCGCGTTGACGTCGAGGAGCGTCAGCGTGCGCGGGTCGCCCTGCACCATCTGCGGCGGGGCAAGGCGAGTGGACTCGGTCTCCATGATCAGACTCCCGTCTTCGTCGTCGGGGCGCCCCACCGCTTCGCCCACACCTGAAGGGCCTCGGCCAACGAGTGCTGGCCGATCGCCCCCTGGTACTGGAGCTGGTACTTCCAGCCGTCCTCGTTCGACGGGCTGCGCTTGTTCAGCCGCAGCAGCCCGCGGTACTTCATCGACACCGGGTTGTTGCTGAACGCCGTCGTCGCCACCCGCCGAATGCGCCGTGAGAACGCCCGCTGGCACAGCAACTGCGTCTCGGCGCTCATTGCCGCCATCACGATCAGCTTCGACAACCTCGGGTAGTCGGTCGGCGCAACCGCGAAGTCCGAGAGCACGTACGCCTCGTCCGGGGTGAACGTGCTCGGGGCCATCGCGAACACGCCCAGCACCCGCCCGCCGCCGTCCCTCACCGCGACCGCCAGGTTCGCCGCGCCCGGAGCGATCCTGGGGTTGAGGTACCGGGAGCGCAGCGCGTTGAACTGGCCGGGCTTGAGCAGCGAGAGCGAGAGCGGGCCGACCAGTTCCTCGCCCTCGCGCAGGCGCGGGATCTTCACCGGGTCGATCGGCTGGCGCGGGGCGACGATCCTCGTGCGCGCCTCACTGGCGTACACGTAGAAGGGAGCGGCGCGCGGCGTCGCCTTGATCACGCCGCGCAGGTACGGGCGCAGCTCGGGCACGCTGTGGTTGGAGGCCGTCAGCCAGTACGGCCGGTCCGTGATCGCGCCGAGCACGCTGACCACGTCGTCGTCCGACAGCGGCTCGTAGTGGGGCGCGTCCCAGGTGAAGTGGGCTTCTAGCGGCTCGTACAGCTTCTCGTAGCCGCCGCCGTAGAAGGGAGGGAAGGAACACACGGGAGCGTCGCCGGGGACCTTCTGGAGCCAGGAGCGCACGTCCTCCACCTCGTACGAGGCCAGATCGACGTCCGAGCCGGACAGCCGCTCCACGGTCTCCGCGTGCTTGGCCTTCCACTGCTCGCGGTAGGAGCGCACCACCCGCTCGTGCCACAACCCTTCGCGCCCGACGCTGGCGAGGAACCGCGTGCCGAGCATGAGCGTGGCCACGGTGCCAACGCCGTCGTCCAAGGAGTCCGCGAGCCAGCCGAGTTCGTCTGCGCTCTCTTCGCGGAGCTGGATGCCGACCGGTTGCCGGGTGAGCCAACGGCCGACCGCGCTGGTGTAGATGGACACGTCGGAGGAGTGAAGGCCGAACCCCATGCCGGCCAGTGACCGTTCGATGGTGAAGTTCCCGCAGCACGGTACGTACACCGGGCCGCTCGGCCACAGGCTGGCGGTCTCGCGCACGATCGAGCGCATGGGACCCGGGATGGTGCCCTGGAACATCTTCGCCTCCCAACGAACGACAACGCCCGGCCTCGGCGGGTGCCGGGCCGGGCGCCGCGCTGCAACCTACACAAGGAGCACGCAGCCCCTTGGAATCATGTCACCTATCTTGAGAGAGCGGTTCCGCCGCTCACATCAAGGTTCCCTGCTGGTAGTGGTCGTCCCCCATGGGGGACAGCTCGCGCACCTCATCCCCGGTGCGGTCCTTCCACCATGCCGCGAACGTCCTTCGGTGGCACCACAGACCGGGCTTGGCCAAGTCCTCGAAGCAGAGGAGCACCAGGCGGTGGTCGCCCTCAGCCTCCGCGATCTGCCGGAGCCGCGCCGCGATCCGCTCAGGGCCGAGCTGGTCGAGGTCCCCACGGTATGCCTTCGTGAACTCGTGCTCGGACGCGTTGAGGTAGTCCCGACGCGGCGCGAGCTCCCGCACCGCATGGGTGAGGGAGTAGGGGAGCTTGAACCGGACGCCGCCGAGGGTGATGCGCACCGGTACCCCTTGCGGGGGTTGGAACGCCTGGAACCGGTTGGTGAACAGGGTGAGCACGCTTGCTTCCTTCCTTACTGCTGATCACGCCGGCCCTGGGCGTGGTGCCGGTGGCCGGGGGCTTGCCGGCCCCGCCCCTGCCTGTGAGCGGGGGTCCGGAGGGCGCCGGGCCCGCAGGGAGAGCCCCCGCGGGCCCGGGCCAGTCTCTTACTCCTGCGCGTAGACGAAAGGGGTGCGAGCTGCCAGTTGAACGACGAGGTCGAACTCCACCGGGCCTTCTGCACAGTTGGCCGTGAACCGGATGACGCGGTTGGTCTCGTTGGCGTACGCGGACGCCGTGGTCTCCTCGACATCCTCGATCACTTCCGACGCAGGCCCAGGTACCAGATCGCGCGCCTCCGCCATGAGGGAGGAGAGGTGGTCCGTGATCTGACGGATCGCAGGGTGGGCCGACTTGGACCCCCAGTCCACGTACTCCGACCTGACCTGATGGAAGCCAACAGAGAGTTTCCCGCTTTCCGTCATTTCCAGATCCCCAATCCCGGAGGGAATTTCCCTTTCCGTGCTTATATCTTATGACATTTGCAATTCCGTGAACATGGAATACGGAAGGGAATTCGAATGAAAGTGGGCGCAGCCGGGGGTTCCGGCTGCGCCCATCCCTACGCCCCACTGGGGAGAGGTGGGGCGCGGGCTCAGCCGCGCCCCACCTGCTCTACTTCGCCGCTTCGGTGGCCTTCTTCGCGGGCGCCCGGCGTGCCGCAGGCTTGGCGCTCGCCGCCGTCTTTGCCGCAGGCTTCGCGGAGGGCCTGGCCGCCGCCTTCTTCGCCGGGGGCTGCGGCTTGGCCGCCGCCTTGACCTCCGGCTTCTCGGCCTCGGCCTTGCCCTCCTCACCCTTCTTCGCAGCCGCCGCCTCCTGCTGAACCTGGGCCGCCGCCTTGTTGAACTCCTCGGTCATGGCGCGCTGGACACCCTGGGCCTTGCTCAGCAGGTTGCGCACCATCTGGACCTTGGCGTACAGGCGGCCGACGACCCGCAGGTGGCGGGCGAGGTCGTCTCCGAGAATGACGGCCAGGTCCTCCGGCTTCTTCTCGGCCAGCTCCTCCAGCAGCGGGATCAGGACCTCTTCTGCCTTGCCGAGGCCATCCTTGGCCTCGGCCTTGGCCGCCTTGCGCTTGGCCTCCTCCTCCGCGGTGGGCGGCTCCTCGCCGGTCAGGGAGGTCTGCTTCTCCATCAGCTTGAGGCCGTTGGCGAAGTGCTGCGCCTCGGCCTCGGAGTCGAAGTCGCCGCGCACGTAACGGGAGGCGGCGACCATCTGGTTGGCCGGGTTGAGCTGGGCGATGTGCCAGGCGAGGTTGTTCTTGATCAAGCCCTTGTCGACCATCTCGGCCACCTCGGGACGCAGGGTGAGCAGGCCGAGCCTCCAGGTGATGTGGGTCTCGGTCTTGCCGAACTGCTTGGCGATCTTTGCAGGCGTCCAGCCAGCCGCCTTGAGGTCGGCGTACGCTCCGGCCTCCTCCATGATCGTCATATCCGAACGGTTAACGTTCTCCGCGATGCTGAGGACGTAGGCCTCTTCCTCAGTGGCGCCCTCGATGACCTTCGCGGGAATGACCTCCAGGCCGGCCGCCTGGCAGGCCCGCCAGCGCCGCTCGCCCGCGATCAGCATGTAGGGGACCTTCGCGCCCTCGACCGGCCGGACGACCACCGGCTGAAGGAGACCGTTCTCCTTGATGCTCCCGGTCAGCTCGTCCAGTGCCTCCGGAGAGAAGAACTTGCGAGGCTGGTCGGGGTTGGGGGCGATCTCGCCGAGCTTGATGCTGATGAAAGCGACCTTGTTGTTGTCAGCCATTTTCCCGCGCCTTCCGTGAATTCCGTTTGGGGTGTTTCCCTTTGTTCTTACACTTATATCTTAATGGCAAATACCACCAAAGCAAGTTCAGAACTCTTTTAATTCAAAGGAATTCAGAAAGGGGAATTCTGCTCTTTTGAATTCCATCTCGCGCGAGTGCGGATACGAGAGAGCCCGCCACGACCGAGCGGTCGCGGCGGGCTTGCTCCGTCACACACCCCGACGGCCGCACCGGGCGGCCGACTCCTCGCCGGGCGGGGCGCGGGGGGTCGGCCACCCGGCGAGGAGCAGGGAAGGGCGCCGCATGCGCGGCGCTGCCGTGCGGGCTCCTGCGGCTGCTGTACCCACCCGGCGGACTAGAACGTACAACAGCTCATCAACAATGTCACCTATCTCAAAGCCAAGGGCGCGAGCCCTCACGGGAGTCAGGGCTCACCCTCGGCATCACCTCCACCCCGTTCCCGGCCCCCGAGGAGCGCCATGACCTCGACTACCTTCCGAACCTCACCCTGCGCCGCCTGACTCGACGCCGCTCTGAGCACCCGCGGAGCCCCCTTCGCGATCTCAGCTATCCGGCGTTCGTCAACCTCGGACATGGATATGCGGCTCCTCCCGTGCACGGCGTGCGCGCCGCTCCGCCCGCCCTGATGCGAATCCTCGGAGCACCCGCCGACAGCGGGCACACGGGAGCACGACCGATGCCCGCTCACCGGCCGACGCTCCGCCGAGAAACTGTGCGACAAACCCTATAACCCCTGCGACCTGCGATGTAGTGTTATGTTTGCTGGTGCTACCGGCCGGTCACTTCGCCGGAGCATACGACACGGCCAGAGATGACGGACATGGCGGACACCCACGGCACCGAGCGACCCTTGAGTCTTCAGGCGAAGCTCATCTCCTTGCTGAGGCTGCGTCGCGACTCCGACGGCTACACGCCCAGTGCCCGGGACATCTCCCGTGCCACCCAAGGAGGTTCGGGCGCTTCTGTCTCTCACGGCCAGGTCAACAGCCTGTTCAACGGGTCGAGTTGCAACCCCACAGCAGCCACCCTCGAAGCAGTCGCCCACGCCCTCGACGCGCCGGCAGCCTTCCTGCTGCCGGGCACCGAATGGGACGACCTGACCGCGCTGTCCGTGTTCGCGTCGAGACCCGAAGCGCGCGAGGTCTTGCGTTTAATGCAGGATCTTGAAGTGCAGGACATTCTTGAAATCAGTTCAAGGCTCCGGGAGCTCCGTCGTCACAAAGGACTGTCCGAGGACGTCCCGACGATCCCCCCACCTCCCCCTGGCGTCGACCAGCCCCGCGAGGGCCGTCCACGCCGTCGAAGCCTGCACGACGCCGCTGAGCGGGCAGCGGATTACTTGGAAGGACGCTGACGTGGACGGCCCGATATTCGGCCTGTGCTCGGTGGTCACCCTGCTGAGCACGGCGGTAGCCCTCAGTCGAGCCGTCGCCCAGCGCAGACGCAGCGCGTTCCGCGTGTCCCGCCGCGCCCACGTCGTGGCCCTGGCCAGCAGCTTCGTCGGCTCTGTACTGACCATCCCCGCCGTTGGCGACGTCGTAGACAGGGCTACGACGCCCGAACTGTCCTCTCTGGTCTCGGACATAGCCGTCGTGATCTTCTGCGCGAGCCTCCAGATCATGGTCATCGACTGGGAGTACCGAGAGCTGCCCCACTACGTCAGCATCGCGTGCCGCATCGCCTTCGTCATCGCGGTCTGCGGCCTGCTGATCTTGCAGTTCCACCGCACGGACCCGGCCAGGCTCGACCTGGATCTGTCGACCTCGTACGCCCAGTCCAACGACGTCCGGATCTACATGCTGACCCACCTGGGCTTCTTTGCGGCCGCCACCGCCGAGGTCGCGGCGCGCGCCTCGAAGCTCGCCTGCGC
The DNA here is from genome assembly GCF_040643775.1 of Streptomyces sp. NPDC047081. Taxonomy (NCBI): domain Bacteria; kingdom Bacillati; phylum Actinomycetota; class Actinomycetes; order Kitasatosporales; family Streptomycetaceae; genus Streptomyces; species Streptomyces sp. NPDC047081. The sequence goes on from NZ_JBEYUY010000044.1 coordinate 25,136, forward strand.
AGCATGGCGGCAGGGCCGCTCGGCAGCCGTCGGCCTGGCTGTGGCGGCGGCGGGAGCGACGTTCGGCGTCCTGTATGCCATGAGCCGAGGTGGCTACATCCTCGCGTATGAGCAGGGGCACGCATGGCCGCTGACCCTCGACAACATCATCAGCCCTGCGCTGGCAGGGCTGTCCATCGGAAGCGTGGCGGCCGGGCTCTCGATGGCTGTGCTCAGCAACAGCCGCCGCCCGGAGTCCGTACGCAGCAGCGCCAACGTCTAGGCGGATCGCGGCTTCTGCATGTCCGCGTCCCATTGCCTCCAGGTGAAGGCCACTCGGTCCGCGTCCACGGTGCGCGAGCCCCTGGACGCGGCCGGGTACACAGCGATCCGCTCCAGCAGCAGGACGACCAAGCCCTTCTTCGCCTTCAACGGGGCGTGCTTCCACCAGCGCACGAGATCAGGGACGTCTCCCACGGGAACGTGCTTGACCTGCTTCAGGAAGCGGGCTTGCGTCGCCTTCTCCCTGATCTTGGTCGTCAACTCCTTGTCGGCCGCCTTGAAGGCGGCCAGCGAGATGCCTGAGTTCGCGGCATAGTCGGCACCCAGCTTCTTCTGCCGTCGCCGGTCCGCCGCGACTTCCTTGTCCAGGACGGCGGCCCTAGCAAGCAGGGCTTCGCGCGCGGCGCCGATCAGCTCCGCAACCTCGGGCTTGGCAAGCTCGCCCAGAACCTGCTCACCGACGTACCTCTCGTACAGGTCGGCGTTGATGCGGACCTTGCCGCAGCCACCCGGGTGCTGAGGTGAACTCGGCTGACAGCGGTGCCCGCGTGCCCCTGCATTCGACGGCGAGGTGCCGAGCGGATGGCCGCACAGGCCGCACACGCTGATGGGACCGGAGAGCAGGTACTCGCGCTGGTCAGCCCTCTCCTTGCCTTCGCCCTCGGCCTGCTTCATCGCACGGATGGCCAGGAAGTCCTCAACGGGGATGATCCGGGGGCCACCGCTGTCGACCAGCTCTCCGGCCGCATCCTCCGTCAACCCGGCGATAGCTGGGTGATGGAGCACGCCGGCGAGGACATCGGGCTTGAACTTGTTGCCCAACGTGGTGCGGTAGCCCTCCTCGCTCATCCACTCCGTGATCGCGGGAAAGCTCTGTCTCAGCAGCCGCCGCGAGGCGGCGGCCCGAATTCCCTCCGCCTCCGCCTCGCGCACGCGCCGGTACGCCATGTCCTCAAACCCGTAGAGCCTTGGCATGATCTCGACCCCTCTACCCGACCCCCTACATCCACCAATTTACCAGCGAGATAGGTCACACTCTTGATAGAGCAACGAACACCTCGAATCGCGCATACCTCATGATCATGGACTCACCTCCGTACGTGGCTCAACGCCGAGCACCCTCCACAGCTCGGCCGTGGGAACACGGACCGTCCCCCCAAGAGGGAGCGTCCGGACGGGGAACGTGCCCGCCCTGATCAGCTCGTACGCCTTGTCGCGACCAATGCCCAGTGCACGTCCCGCTGTTGTGACATTGACCGTGGCCGGAAGGGCAAGTAGCTCTTCCAGCCGCATGGCTCCGGCCGGTCCACCTGCTTCATGAGCAGTCATCTTGTTGGTCGCCTGTCTCCCCCGCGCCAACTGATCAGCGACTTTACAGCAGTGTCCGACAGCCCCAGCAAGATCGGAAGAGATCACGCCAGACACGTACGGAACCGTACGACACCACGAACTGGCTGTGAGCCAATCAACAGCCGACAGCAGGGGACCGGATGTTCGAGCCGAGTTACTACCGGCGGTGCCAGTGCAAGGGACCACTCAAGGACAAGGAGGGCAAGCCGGTCCTTGATGCCGACGGCAACCCCAAGATCGGCTCCATCGGCACGACGTGCCCCAAGCTGGGCAAGGGCCACGGCACCTGGAACTTCTACTTTGAGCTCGAACCAGCCGAGGGTGGTACCCGCCAGCGGGTACGCCGCGGCGGCTTCGCCAGGCTCGACGACGCGAAGAAGAAGGCGAAGGAGATCTACGACGCTGCTGTGGCCGGCACCGACGTGCTGTCGGACGAGAAGTGCGGCGACTTCTTCCTCCGGTGGATCAAGGCGAAGAAGTCCCTCGCCCGCACCACGCGTCACGGGTATGAGGAGCACATCAACAACTACTTGCTCCCCCACCTCGGCCACATCAAGCGGCGCGACCTCAAGGTCCGCCACCTCGACAAGATGTACGACGCGATCGAGAAGGAGAACGCCGAGCGAATCCTCCACCGCCTGCGCGTCGATCAACTCCAGAAGGACCGTGACGACGCCCACCAAGCCTGGGTGAAAACCGCGGGCTACGCCAAGAAGGAGGAGCGCCGTGCCACCCGCCGAGCCTTCCTCGACGCCAACGCCGCGCTCCGCGAGGGCAAGAAGGGGCTGCGGAAGATCACCTCCGCCGCCACCATGCACCGCATCAACGACACCCTCAGTTCCGCCCTCAGTTGGGGGATCAAGCGCGAGCAGGCGTTCACCAAGAACTGGGCACAGCTTGTGGAACTGCCGCCGGTGACCCGGCCGAAGCCCCTCGTCTGGACGCCCGAGCGCATCGAGCACTGGAAGCGCACCGGTGAGAAGCCGGGCCCGGTCATGGTCTGGACGCCGCAGCTGACCGGCGAGTTCCTCGACTTCGTTTTGGACGACTGGCTCTACGAGCTGTGGCACACCTTCATCTTCCTCGGCCCCCGCCGCGGCGAGATGGCCGCGCTGCCCTGGACAGAGGTCAGCCTCGATGCCCTGTGGCTGCGCATCTCCCAACAGATCGTCGAGGTGGCGTACGAGCTGTACGGAGAAGCACCGAAGGCCGACAGTGTCCGCACCCTGTCCCTGAGCCTGGAGTCCGGAGACAACCTGTCCGCCTTCCGCGCAAAGCAGGAGCAGCAACGCCAGGAGTGGGCAGACGCCTACGTGGAGAGCGGCCGTGTATGGACGCACGAGAACGGCGCCGGGCTGCACCCCGACTGGATATCGAGGCGCTTCACCCGCCTGGTGGAGCTGTCCGGCCTGCCGCCGGTCCGTCTGCACGACCTGCGCCACCTCGCCGCCACCCTCGCCCTGCTCGCAGGCCACGACATCAAGGTGGTCCAGGAGAAGCTGGGGCACTCCTCGCGGCAGATCACCTCCGACACCTACACCAGCGTGCTGCCCGAGATGATGCGGGCCGAGGCCGAGTCGGTCATGGCCGTCGTCCCCCGCGACGTTGCCTTCGAGGTGCGCTCGCCGCTGACGATCCCCGAGGCGGCATGGCAGAACGACGTCGCCGTTTTCTTCGCCCACGGCGCCAAGCAGTCAGGTGACGTCTGGGCCGTCGGAGCGCAGGCCCAAGCCGACTCCGACCTCCTCGGCATGATCACCCTGACCGGGCGGGGCCAGGACGATGCCGCCAACGCGGCCGTGAAGTGGATACGCGATCACTGCGCCGCCAACGACTTGGAACTGGTGCGGGTGGAGAACTTCAACGACCGCTACCCCGAGAAGCAGCGATGCACGTTCTCGCTCACGCGCTTCACCATCGCGCGCTCCGAGTCCCCCGGCGTGGACGGCTGGGCGTTGCCGACGGGTCTCCCGCCAGCAGCGTCCCGGGCCGCTCGCCGGCCTCACAACGGGCGCCGGAGGGCGGCGTGAGGGCCCTGCTGTCCACTGAACCGCTCCCGCGTCCACTGAGCGTCCACTGGATCTTGGTCTGAACGAATGAACGGGGGGCGCCACCCTGGAGTGGCGCCCCCCGTTCTCACGTTTCCGCAGGTAGGAACGGTTCTGCCCGCGTAGCGAATGGTGGGGCGGGTGGGACTCGAACCCACGGCCGACGGATTATGAGTCCGCTGCTCTAACCGGCTGAGCTACCGCCCCATAGCGGCGTGTCGCGTACATGTGTGCGCGCCGTCTGCCGCAGCATAGCCGCTCATACGATCTCCTGCTTCGTATGGTCGACTTCGCATGCCCTTGAGGACTCCGCTGTGACCTGCACGGTTCCCCCGGGACAGGGTCGGACATGAAAAAGGACCCCGTCGGGGTCCTCGTTCAGCATGCTCCCCCGACTGGACTCGAACCAGTAACCTGCCGGTTAACAGCCGGCTGCTCTGCCAATTGAGCTACGGAGGACCGAGCTCCCCCGACTGGACTCGAACCAGTAACCTGCCGGTTAACAGCCGGCTGCTCTGCCAATTGAGCTACGGAGGAATGCCTCGTTGCATCGAACGTACCTACCTGGGTATTCGCCAGGGGGCGGGCGCTCGCTGCGACACATACATTAGCGCAAGCAGGGGGGTGCTCCGCCAATCGGTTCCCCCGGCGTCGGCCTACACGAGGGAAGGGTGGCCTCCATGCGCTACAAGCTCACGTTCGTCGTCGGACTGGCCCTGGGTTACGTCCTGGGCACCAAGGCCGGACGCGAACGCTACGAGCAGCTGAAGAAGTCCGCACGCCAGGTCGCCCAGAACCCCGCCGTGCGCAACACCGCCGAATCGGCCGCCCAGCAGGGCCGCCAGTTCGCCGGCAAGGCGTACCACGCGGTGAGCGACAAGGTCGGCGACCGGGTCCCCGACTCCGTCGCCCAGCGGGTGCGTTCCCTGCGCGACCGGAGCGTGAACGGCGCAGGCGAGGACGACTGGGGCACGAGCAACACCTAGCCGCGCGGAACCACTCGCACCGCCACCGCGCTACGCCCATAGAATTTTCGCCATGGGGATAGTCGCCGGGTTGGACAGTGCGCCCGATTTCACTCGCATCGTCGTCTGTGACGCGGACACAGGGGCCGTGCTCAGGCAGGGGTACGCCCCCCACCCGGTGGAGTCGCCGGACGGCGGCCGCCCCTCGGACGTCGATCCACAGGCCTGGCTGCTGTCCCTCGGTGAGGCGGCCGGCGGCGGTCTGCTGGAGGGCGTCCAGGCCATCGGTGTGTCGGCGCAGCAGAACGCCGTGGTGCCGCTGGACGCCCAGGGCGGCACCGTCCGCCCCGCGATGGTCGGCGGCGACAAGCGGACGCAGGTCGCCGCCGCCGATCTCATCGACGCGCTCGGCGGGAGGGAGGCCTGGGCACAGGCCGTGGGGTGTGTGCCGCAGGCCGCCCAGCCCGTCACCAAGCTGCGCTGGCTCGCGAAGAACGAGCCCGACGCCGCCCTGCGCGCCGCGATCCTCATGCAGGCCCACGACTGGCTGGTGTGGCAGCTGCTGGGGCGGCCCGTGAGAAGGACCACTGACCGCGGTGGCGCGTCCGGCACCGGCTACTGGTCGGCCGCCACCGGGGCCTACCGTTCCGACCTCGTCGAGCTGGCGCTCGGTCACCAGGCCATGCTGCCCGAGGTGATCGGGCCCTCCGACGCCGCCGGTACGACCCCGGAGGGGCTGCTGATCTCCGCCGGGACCGGCGAGACCATGGCCGCCGCCTTCGGGCTCGGGATCGGGCTGGGCGATGCCGTGGTGTCGCTCGGCGCCTCCGGGTCCGTGATGGCGGTGCATCCCGAGGCGCTCTTCGACAGCTCGGGGATGATCACGTCCCTCGCCGACGCGACCGGCATGCACCTTCCCGTCGTAACGACTCTGAATGCCGTACGGACCCTGCGCGGGACCGCCGAGTTGCTCGGGCTGCCCGATCTGGAGAGTCTGTCGGACCTGGCGATGAAGTCGACGCCGGGGGCGCACGGGCTGGTGATGCTGCCCTATCTGGAGGGTGAGCGGACGCCGAATCTGCCGCACACCGCCGGGACGCTGGCCGGGCTGCGGCGGGAGTCGATGAAGGCCGAGCATCTGGCGCGGGCCGCGTTCGAGGGCATGCTGTGCGGGCTCGGGGACGCGCTGGACGTGCTGCGCGGCCGGGGTGTCGACGTGCGGCGGATCTTCCTGCTGGGGGCCGCCGCCGAGCTGCCCGCCGTACAGGCCGCGGCGCCCGCGCTGTTCGGGGCGCAGGTCGTCGTACCGCAGCCCGCGGACTACGCGGCGATCGGCGCGGCGCGGCAGGCGGCCTGGGCGCTGGGTGTGTCACAGGGCACGCTCGACCCGCGCACCCCGCCGGCCTGGCAGGGCGCGGCGGCGCAGGTGCTGGAGCCCGGCGAGGACCTGGCGGTGGGACAGGCGGTGCGGCAGCAGTACGTGTCGGTGCGGGAGCAGACACATCCGGGCGCGTTCCGCTCGTAAGACTGCAAAGCGCACTGCTCTCGGCTTAATCGGTTGAGGTAACGCGGGTGGAATGTTCGACGATAGGGGCCAGGGGCAACGAACCCGCCCCTACCGCCGACTCCGAGAGACGTAGCGTGCTCATACGACTTCTGCGGACCTATCTCAGGCCCTACAAGAAACCCATCGCCCTGCTGGTGCTGCTGCAGTTCCTGCAGACCTGCGCCACCCTCTATCTGCCCACGCTGAACGCGCACATCATCGACGAAGGTGTCGTCAAGGGGGACACCGGCTACATCCTCTCCTTCGGCGCCCTGATGATCGGCATCTCGCTGGCCCAGGTCGTGTGCAACATCGGGGCCGTGTACTACGGCGCCCGGACCGCGGCGGCGCTCGGCCGGGACGTGCGGGCGGCCGTCTTCGACCGGGTGCAGTCGTTCTCGTCGCGCGAGGTGGGCCACTTCGGCGCGCCCTCGCTGATCACCCGGACCACCAACGACGTCCAGCAGGTCCAGATGCTGGCCCTGATGACGTTCACGCTGATGGTGTCGGCGCCCATCATGTGCGTGGGCGGCATCGTGCTGGCCCTCGGCCTGGACGTGCCCCTGTCGGGCGTGCTGGTGGCCGTGGTGCCGACGCTGGGCATCTGCGTGACCTTGATCGTACGGCGGCTGCGGCCGCTGTTCCGTTCCATGCAGACGCGGCTGGACACGGTCAACCGGGTGCTGCGCGAGCAGATCTCCGGCAACCGTGTGATCAGGGCCTTCGTGCGGGACGACTACGAGCAGGGCCGGTTCGGGAAGGCCAACGCCGACCTCACCGAGATGTCCCTGAAGACCGGCAACCTGCTCGCCCTGATGTTCCCGGTGGTCATGACGACCGTGAACCTCTCCTCGATCGCCGTGGTGTGGTTCGGCGCCCACCGCATCGACAGCGGCGGGATGCAGATCGGCGATCTGACCGCCTTCCTCGCCTACCTCATGCAGATCGTGATGTCCGTGATGATGGCCACCTTCATGTTCATGATGGTGCCGCGCGCGGAGGTCTGCGCCGAGCGCATCGAGGAGGTGCTGGACACCTCCTCCAGCGTGGTGCCGCCGGTGGCGCCGGTCACCGAGCTGCGCCGGCACGGGCATCTGGAGATCCGGGGCGCCGGGTTCCGCTATCCCGGTGCCGAGGAGCCGGTGCTCAAGGCGATCGACCTGGTCGCCCGGCCCGGCGAGGTGACCGCCGTGATCGGCTCGACCGGCAGCGGCAAGTCGACGCTGCTCGGGCTGGTCCCGCGGCTGTTCGACGCGACCGACGGCGAGGTGCTGGTGGACGGCACGGACGTGTCGACGCTTGAGCCGAAGCTGCTGGCCAAGACCGTCGGACTCGTACCGCAGAAGCCGTACCTCTTCGCGGGGACCGTCGCGACCAATCTGCGGTACGGCAATCCGGACGCCACGGACGAGGAGCTGTGGCACGCGCTGGAGGTCGCGCAGGCCAAGGACTTCGTGACCAAGCTCGAAGGCGGGCTGAACGCGCCCATCGCGCAGGGCGGGACGAACGTCTCCGGCGGTCAGCGGCAGCGGCTCGCGATCGCCCGGACGCTCGTCCAGCGCCCGGAGATCTACCTCTTCGACGACTCCTTCTCCGCGCTGGACTACGCGACGGACGCGGCGCTGCGGGCCGCGCTCGCGCAGGAGACGGCCGAGGCGACCGTCGTGATCGTCGCCCAGCGGGTGGCGACCATCAGGGACGCCGACCGGATCGTCGTACTCGACGAGGGGCGGGTGGTCGGCACCGGCCGGCACCACGAGCTGATGGCGGAGAACGAGACCTACCGGGAGATCGTGCTCTCCCAGCTGACGGAAGCGGAGGCTGCCTGATGGCCGGGCCGATGGCGCGGATGATGGGCCAGGGCGGCGGCCCCGACAGCCGTTCGATGGACTTCAAGGTGTCGGGCAAGCGCCTGATCGGCCAGTTCAAGCCGGAGCGGCTGACGATCTACACGCTGCTGTTCTGCGTGGTCGTCAGCGTCGGCCTGAACGTGATCGGGCCGAAGATCCTCGGCAAGGCCACCGACCTGGTCTTCGCCGGCATCATCGGGCGGCAGATGCCGGCCGGTGCGACGAAGGACGAGGTCCTCGCCTCCATGCGGGAGCGCGGGCAGGGCAGCGTCGCCGACATGCTGCGCTCCACCGACTTCACGCCGGGCAAGGGCATCGACTTCGACGCGGTGGGGCGCGTACTGCTGCTCGCGCTCTGTACGTTCCTGGTCGCCGGGCTGCTGATGGCGGTGGCGACCAGGCTCGTGAACCGGGCGGTCAACCGCACGATGTACCGCCTGCGCGAGGACGTGCAGGCGAAGCTGTCCCGCCTCCCCCTCTCCTACTTCGACAAGCGGCAGCGCGGCGAGGTGCTCTCCCGCGCCACGAACGACATCGACAACATCGGGCAGACGCTCCAGCAGTCGATGGGCCAGCTCATCAACTCGGTGCTGACCATCATCGGTGTGCTCGCGGTGATGTTCTGGGTGTCGTGGCTGCTGGCGCTCGTGGCGCTGGTGACCGTGCCGCTGTCGTTCGTCGTCGCCACCCGGATCGGCAAGCGCTCGCAGCCGCACTTCGTGCAGCAGTGGCGCTCCACCGGCAAGCTGAACGCCCACATCGAGGAGATGTACACCGGGCACACCCTGGTGAAGGTGTTCGGGCGGCAGGACGAGTCGGCGAAGCAGTTCGCCGAGCAGAACGACGCGCTGTACGAGGCCGGGTTCAAGGCGCAGTTCAACAGCGGGGTCATGCAGCCGCTGATGATGTTCGTGTCGAACCTCAACTACGTGCTGGTGGCGGTCGTCGGCGGCCTGCGGGTCGCGTCCGGCGCGCTGTCCATCGGTGACGTGCAGGCCTTCATCCAGTACTCGCGGCAGTTCTCGATGCCGCTGACGCAGGTCGCCTCGATGGCGAACCTGGTGCAGTCGGGCGTCGCCTCGGCCGAGCGGATCTTCGAACTCCTGGACGCGGAGGAGCAGGAGGCGGACCCGCTGCCGGGCGCGAAGCCCGAGGAGCTGCGCGGGCTGGTGGAGCTGGAGAACATCTCCTTCAGTTACGACCCCGAGAAGCCGCTCATCGAGGACCTCTCCCTGAAGGCCGAACCGGGCCACACGGTCGCGATCGTCGGCCCGACGGGAGCGGGAAAGACCACCCTGGTCAATCTCCTCATGCGGTTCTACGACGTCTCCGGCGGGCGCATCACCCTCGACGGCGTCGACATCGCGACCATGTCCCGGGACGAACTGCGCGCCCAGATCGGCATGGTGCTGCAGGACACGTGGCTGTTCGGCGGCACGATCGCCGAGAACATCGCTTACGGCGCCTCGCGCGAGGTCACCCGCGGGGAGATCGAGGAGGCGGCGCGGGCGGCCCACGCCGACCGCTTCGTCCGTACGCTGCCCGACGGGTACGACACGGTGATCGACGACGAGGGCACGGGCGTCAGCGCCGGTGAGAAGCAGCTGATCACCATCGCGCGGGCGTTCCTGTCCGACCCGGTGATCCTGGTCCTGGACGAGGCGACGTCCTCGGTCGACACCCGCACCGAGGTGCTGATCCAGAAGGCGATGGCCAAACTCGCCCACGGCCGCACGTCGTTCGTGATCGCCCACCGTCTGTCGACCATCCGGGACGCGGACACGATCCTGGTGATGGAGAACGGCGCGATCGTCGAACAGGGCGCGCACGCGGACCTGTTGGCGGCGGACGGGGCGTACGCGCGGCTGTACAAGGCGCAGTTCGCACAGGCGGTGGCGGAGGTCGACTGATTATCCGGGGGGCTGGTTGCTTTCAGGGGCGCGGGGAACTGCGCGACCAGCCCCCACGCACCCGCACCCGGCATCAGTCCAGATAGCCCCGCAGCTGATCCGCAAAAGCGTGGTCCCGCAGCTTGTTGAGCGTCTTCGACTCGATCTGCCGTATCCGCTCCCGTGTCACCCCGAAGATCCGCCCGATCTCCTCCAGGGTCCGGGGACGCCCGTCGACCAGCCCGTACCGCAGCTGGACAACCTTCCGCTCCCGCTCCCCCAGCGTGGAGAGCACGGCCTCAAGATGCTCGCGCAGCAGCAGGAACGCCGCCGACTCCACGGGTGACGTCGCGTCGCCGTCCTCGATGAGGTCGCCCAGCGCGACGTCGTCCTCCTCGCCCACAGGGGCATGCAAGGACACCGGCTCCTGGGCCAGCCGCAGCACCTCGCTGACCCGCTCGGGCGGCAGGTCGAGGTGGGCGGCCACCTCCTCCGGCGTGGGCTCGTAGCCGCGCTCCTGCAGCATCCGCCGCTGCACGCGCACGACCCGGTTGATCAACTCGACGACGTGGACGGGGACTCGGATAGTCCGGGCCTGGTCGGCGAGGGCCCGGGACATGGCCTGGCGGATCCACCAGGTGGCGTACGTCGAGAACTTGTAGCCGCGGGCGTAGTCGAACTTCTCGACCGCCCTGATCAGGCCCAGGTTTCCCTCCTGGACCAGGTCGAGCATGGTCAGCCCGCGGCCGACGTACCGCTTGGCCACGGAGACCACGAGCCGCAGGTTCGCCTCGATGAGGCGGCGCTTGGCCATCCGGCCCATGACGACGAGCCGGTCCAGGTCGAGGGCGAGCTGACTGTCCAGGTCGGGTGCGGTGCTGAGCCGCTCCTCGGCGAACAGGCCGGCCTCGACGCGGCGGGCGAGCTCGACCTCCTCGGCCGCGGTGAGCAGGGGGATCCGGCCGATCTCACGCAGATACTGACGGAACAGGTCGGAGGACGGGCCGCTGGTGTCGGCGGCGCGGGCCCGCTCCACGATCGGCGTTTCCACCGGCTCCGGGTCCGCCTCCAGCACCTCGGCGGGTGGTTCGGCGGGCTCGGGCGGGCCGTCCGCTTCCACCGGGTCCGCCTCGGGGTGGTGCACGACACGGGTCTGCGGCGGGACCGCGACGAGGACGTCGGTCTCGGCGTCCTGCTCCGTGCCGTCGGTACTGATGTCGGTCTGGGTCAGGGTCTGGGTCTGCACGGGGGCGACCTCCAGGATGATCGCTGCTGAGGGGAGCGGCAGCGCTGCTTTGGGGGCGGAGTCGGCGGCCACGCCGCTGTCCGTCCCGTACGCGATGAGCGGAACCGCGGGTGTGTGGGACCCGTGTGGGACGGATCGGCCGCGCTCCGAGGACTCAGGCACCGGAACCCAGTGTGGAGTACGACACATCGTCGCCACGAGGGGCGTGCGGTGACTTTTTGCAATCGGGCCGTGACCGGTCGGTTACCGTGCCGTACGGATGTGCTCAGAGAGCAGCGGCGCCGTGCTCCCGAAGTGCCTGGTCGTACTGCTGCAACACCCACAACTCGTTCTGTACGGCGGCCAGCTGGGCGGGGTCGCCGCCGGCGGAGAGGCGGGTCAGCTGGGACTGGATGTCGCGGATCCGGCGCTCCACGGCGCGGCGGCGGACGGTCACCAGCTGGTCGCCCGCGTAGTGCTCGTCGACCGTGCGGCGCATGATCGCCTCGACGGCCAGCTCGGTGACCATGGCGCGAACCGAGTCGTCCGGGGCGGCCTCGCGGACCCGGACGAGGTAGTCCTGCGAGTCCTGCAGGCCGTACTCGGCGCCGCCCGCCTCGATGATCGCCAGGCGTACGGCGGCGTAGGGCGCGGCGGTGAACTCGTCGACGCCGTACGCGTCGAAGGCCGGGGAGACCAACTCCGGGCGCTGGAGGGCGAGTTTGAGCAGCTCGCGCTCGGTGGCGTAGACGGGGTTGCGGAGGTTGAGGGCGGGGCCGGACGGTCCGGAGGGGCGGGGCACGGCGTCGTACTGCTGCGGGCCGCGGCCGGTCGGCGCCGGGCCCTTGCCGCCGCGGTCGCGGGCCCAACGGGCCAGCTGGGCAACGCGCTTGACGACGAACTGGGTGTCGAGGATGCCGAGCATGCCGGCGAGCTGGACGGCGACCTCGTGCTGGGCGCCGCTGTTCTTGATGCGGGCGACGATGGGGGCGGCCTCGTCCAGGGCCGCCGCCCGGCCTGCCGGGGTGTCGAGGTCGTAGCGGACGACGATCTGGCGCAGGGCGAACTCGAAGAGGGGCGTGCGGGGTTCGACCAGGTCCGCCACCGCCTCGTCGCCCTTCGCGAGGCGGAGTTCGCAGGGGTCCATGCCGTCGGGGGCGATCGCGATGTACGTCTCGGCGGCGAACTTCTGGTCGTCCTCGAAGGCGCGCAGGGCCGCCTTCTGGCCGGCCGCGTCGCCGTCGAAGGTGAAGATGACGCGGGCCGAGCCGTTGTCCATCAGCAGGCGGCGGAGGATCTTGATGTGGTCGCCGCCGAAGGCCGTACCGCAGGTCGCGATCGCGGTCGTGACCCCGGCGAGATGGCAGGCCATGACGTCGGTGTAGCCCTCGACCACGACCGCGCGGCTGACCTTGGCGATGTCCTTCTTCGCGAGGTCGATGCCGTACAGGACCTGGGACTTCTTGTAGATCGGGGTCTCGGGCGTGTTGAGGTACTTCGGGCCGTTGTCCGCCTCGTACAGCTTGCGGGCGCCGAAGCCGACGACCTCGCCGCCGATGTCGCGGATCGGCCACATCAGGCGGCCGCGGAAGCGGTCGATGGGGCCGCGGCGGCCGTCCTGGGAGAGGCCGGAGAGGATGAGCTCCTTGTCGGTGAAGCCCTTGCCGCGCAGGAAGCGGGTGAGGTGGTCCCAGCCCTGGGGGCTGTAGCCGACGGAGAAGTGCTGGGCGGCGGCCTGGTCGAAGCCGCGCTCGGCGAGGAACTGGCGGCCGGTGTCGGCCTCCGGGCTCACCGCGAGCTGCTCCATGTACCAGTCGGCGGCGATCTTGTGCGCCTCGACCAGGCGGATCCGCTCGCCGCGCTGGTGGGCGGGGTTGTAGCCGCCCTCCTCGTACCGCAGGGTGATGCCGGCCTGGCCGGCGAGGCGCTCGACCGCCTCGGAGAAGGTGAGGTGGTCGACCTTCATCACGAACGTGATGGTGTCGCCGCCCTCCTGGCAGCCGAAGCAGTGGAAGAGTCCCTTGCTCGGGCTGACCTGGAAGGACGGCGACTTCTCGTCGTGGAACGGACAGAGGCCCTTGAGGTTGCCGCCGCCCGCGTTGCGCAGCTGGAGGTACTCGGACACCACGGCGTCGATCGGGACCGCGTCCCGTACCGCCTTCACGTCCTCGTCGTTGATCCGTCCTGCCACGCGTGAATTCTACGGTGGCGCACTGACAGCTACGGGACGTGGATTGCCGCCTATGAGACGAGGGTCGCGAGCGGAACGTGCGGGTCCGCCAGGGCCTCCGTGTTCACCTGTGTCTTCGACCTGATCAGCTTCTGGATGGGTTCCGTGACGTCCCACACGTTCACGTTCATCCCCGCCAGCACCCGGCCGTCCTTCACCCAGAACGCGATGAACTCACGCTTTCCGGCGTCCCCGCGAATCACCACTTCGTCGTACGACCCCGGGGGCGCCCAGCCGCTGTACTCCATCCCCAAGTCGTACTGGTCGGAGAAGAAGTAGGGCACGCGGTCGTAGGTGACGTCCCGGCCGAGCATCGCGCGGGCCGCCGCGGGGCCGCCGTTGAGCGCGTTGGCCCAGTGCTCGACGCGCAGCCGGGTGTCGAACAGGGCGTGCGGGAAGGAGACGACGTCTCCGGCCGCGTAGATGTCCGGGTCGGAGGTGCGCAGCCGCTCGTCGACCACGACACCGCCGCCGTACGCCCGCTCGGCGATCTCCAGGCCCGCCGCCTCCGCGAGCCCGATGCGCGGGGCCGCGCCGATCGCCGCGAGGACGTCGTGCGCCGGGTGCTCCTCGCCGTCGTCGGTACGGGCCGCCAGCACCATGCCGTCCTGGCCGACGATCTCCGTCAGCTTCGCGCCGAAGTGGAAGCGGACGCCGTGTTCGCGGTGCAGTTCGGCGAAGAGGCCGCCGAGCTCGGGGCCGAGGACCGCGTGCAGGGGCGTGGCGAGGGGTTCCACGACGGTCACCTCGGCGCCGTACTCCCGGGCGGCGGCCGCGACCTCCAGGCCGATCCAGCCGGCGCCGGCGATCACGATGTGCCCGTTGTCCCGGCCGAGGGCCGCGAGGACGCCCTTGAGACGCTCGGCGTGGGCGAGGCGGCGCAGGTGGTGCACGCCCGCGAGGTCGGTGCCCGGGATGTCGAGGCGGCGCGGCTCGGCGCCGGTCGCCAGCAGCAGCTTGTCGTAGCGCACGAGCGTGCCGTCCTCGCCGAAGCGGACCGTCTTCGCCTCGCGGTCGATGGCGTCGACGGTCTCGCCGAGGTGCAGCTCGATGTCGTTGCGCGCGTACCAGGCGGGCTCGTGGACGAAGACGCTGTCGCGCTCCTCCTTGCCCAGCAGGTAGCCCTTGGAGAGCGGGGGCCGCTCGTACGGGTGGTCGCGTTCGTCGCAGATCAGTATCACGCGGCCGCTGAAGCCCTCCGCTCGGAGCGTCTCGGCCGCCTTCGCGCCGGCGAGACCTCCTCCGACGATGACGAATGTCTGATCCGCGTCGACCACTTCATGCCTCCTACGGGGTGTCTGAGGGGTGTCTCCTCAGAAAACACAGCGGGGCCGCCACATGCGAGCGTCCCGCACGGAGCGTGATGGGGGAAGAGGGAGTGGCCCGATCAGGCCACGGAGGGTCACATTCGGGCGCGTTTTCCGTCACTCGCGCTTCTTCAGTCTCATGTGTGCCCCGTCAGCCGCGCGTGAAGCGAGCGGGCGGAGGCGTCGGTGAGCGAGGCGATCTGGTCGACGATCACCCGCTTGCGCGCGCGGTCGTCCGCTGCCTGGTCGAACAGCGCGCGGAACTGGGGGTCGAGGCCGTCGGGTGCACGCGCGGTGAGCGCCCGCGCCAGTTCGGCCACCACGACGCGCTGGTCGGCCCGCAGCCGCTCCTGCTCCGCGCGCTGCATCACGTACCGGTCGGCGACGGCCTTGAGGACCGCGCACTCAAGGCGCGCCTCGTGCGGTACGACGAGTTCGGCGTCGTATCTGGTGAGCCGGCCGGTGCCGTACCTCGCGCGCGTGGCGGTCTCGGCGGCGAGGCAGAAGCGGCCGATGAGCTGGCTGGTGGCGTCCTTGAGGCGGGCCTGGGCGACGGCGGTCCCGTCGTAGCCGTGCGGCCACCATTCCTGGTCCTGGAGCCGGTCGAGGGCGGCGGCGAGTTCGGCCGGGTCGGTGTCCGCGGGGGCGTAGCGGCCGAGGGCCACCGCGAAGACCTCCTGGCGTTCCGGTTCCGCGTGGAGGCAGTTGGGGTCGATGTGGCCCGCGTGCAGGCCGTCCTCCACGTCGTGCACGGAGTACGCGACGTCGTCGGACCAGTCCATGACCTGGGCCTCGAACGTGGTGCGGGTGCCGGGGGCGTCCTTGCGGACCCAGTCGAAGACGGGGCGGTCGTCCTCGTAGACGCCGAACTTGGGGGAGGCCGGGTCGGTGGGGTGGGCGCCTCTGGGCCAGGGGTACTTGGTGGCGGCGTCGAGGGCGGCGCGGGTGAGGTTGAGGCCGACGGAGCCCTCGGGGGTGAACCGTTTGGGTTCGATGCGGGTGAGGAGTCTCAGGGACTGGGCGTTGCCCTCGAAGCCGCCGCAGTCGTGGGCGAACTCGTTCAGGGCCTGTTCGCCGTTGTGGCCGAACGGGGGGTGGCCGAGGTCGTGGGAGAGGCAGGCGGTTTCGACGAGGTCGGGGTCGCAGCCGAGGGCTGCGCCGAGTTCTCGGCCTACCTGGGCGCATTCGAGGGAGTGGGTGAGGCGGGTGCGGGGGGTCGCGTCCCAGGCCTGGTTGCGGGTGCCTGGGGTCACTACCTGCGTTTTGCCGGCGAGCCTTCGCAGGGCTGCGGAGTGCAGTACTCGGGCGCGGTCGCGTTGGAAGGCGGTGCGGCCGGGGCGTTTGTCGGGTTCTGGGGCCCAGCGTTCTGTTGACTGCGCGTCGTACGGCATGTCTCGACAGTACGGGCAAGGACTGACAATCCGCCTACGGGGCGGGGTGGTTCGGTCAGATGGCGAGTGCGGGTTCGTTGTGGCTGGTCGCGCCCCGCGGCGGAGCCGCAAATTGACACAGCCCCGCGCCCCTTGGGGACATGCCGCTCGCCTGCGTTGCCAATGCCTGGTCGTACCTGTACAGGAGTAGCTCCGCCATCGCCGGGTGGGTGCCCAGAGGTGCCGAGGCGATCCAGGGGGCCTTTTCCGCGCACTCCGTTGCGAAGCGGCCCGGGGCCGTGAAGTACGACGCCACCGCCACTCGGTGGAAGCCCCTTGCCGTCAGGGAGTCGATCGCGTCCTGGACCGTGGGGGCCGCTGTCGTGGCGTACGCGGGGACCACCGGGACGCCCAGGCGGTCGGAGAGCAGCTGGGCCGTGCGGTTGGTGTCGACCTTGGACTCCGGGTCGCGAGAACCCGCCGCCGCCAGGACTACCGCGCTTCCCCGGCGGGTCCCGGCGTCCATCCTCATGCGCCAGCCCGCCTCCACCAGGCGGGACTGGAGGGCGTCCACCAGGAGGGGGTGGGGGCCCAGGGCGCCGGCCACGCGTGCGCGTACCTGGGAGGCGGCCGCCATTTCGGGGATGTCGCGCTTGATGTGGTAGCCGCGGCTGAGGAGGAGGGGGACCAGGACCGTCTCCCTCGTGCCGAGGGACTCCAGGGTGTCCGGGAGGAGGGGCTCGTTCAGTTCTATGTGGCCCAGGTGGACCTGGAGGCCGGGGCGCTGTTCGCGGACCCGGTCGAGGAGCTTGCGGACGGTGCGCAGGGCGCGCGGGTCGCGGCTGCCGTGGGCCACGACGACCAGGGCGGGCGGGCCGGGGCGCCGCCTGCCGTTCAGCGAGATCAGGCTGAGCTGGCTGGCCAGCTGGGTGCCGATCTGGTTCATGAGGTGCGCCGTACTGTCCGTCATGCACCGATGGTCGCGGGGGCAGGTTGCCTCCCCGTTGCATGAGAATGACGGGCCTTTTCCGGCGGTTCACGGTGGGGTGTGAGGGGATTGTGAGGTGGCGTGACCTGGGGTTTCATCGCGCGGAGTGAACCTGGTCACGTAGTGTGCGGCGAACCGGATCAGCCGACAGGACGTCTCTGACTGTCGAACCAGGGCCGAACAGGGGGACCGTCCGATGCGCCTACCCAAGCCGCGCAGACCGCGCCTGCCACGCACGCGTACCGGGCAGCGGCGGCTCGTGCAGGCCGTGATGGCCGCGTGCGTGCTCGCGCTGCTTCCGGCGACCTGGCTGTACGTCGTGACGGGCGACCGCTTGCGTACGACGGCGGACGCGCCGCGCACCGAGGTCGCCGTCGTCTTCGGCGCGGGTCTGTGGGACGGCGAGCCCTCGCCGTATCTCGCGAACCGGCTGAGCGCGGCGGCCGAGCTGTATCACGCGGGCCGGATCAAGGTCGTGCTCGTGACCGGGGACAACAGCCGCAAGGACTATGACGAGCCCGATGCCATGCGCGCCTATCTGACCAGGCACGGGGTGCCGGACTCGCGGATCGTCAGCGACTACGCCGGGTTCGACACCTGGGACTCGTGCGTGCGCGCCAAGAAGATCTTCGGGGTCGACCGGGCCGTGCTGATCAGCCAGGGCTTCCACATCCGGCGCGCGGTCGCCCTGTGCCAGGCCGCGGGGGTCACCTCGTACGGCATCGGCGTCGACGCCAAGCACGACGTGACCTGGTACTACGGCGGCACCCGGGAGATCTTCGCGGCGGCGAAGGCGGCGCTGGACGTCGTGTTCGAGCCGGATCCCCGGTTCCTCGGACCGAAGGAACCGGGGGTCGCGCAGGCGCTCGCCAGCGCCCGGTGAAGCGCGGGGCCCGTTTCTCCAGGAACGCCGTCATGCCCTCGGGACGGGTACCGAGGCCGCCCGGGGGGTGAGGAGGCTGTTGGCGACGTTGCGATGGGTGACCTTCACACCGTTGGAGCGGCCGATGGTGCGCCCGAGGTGAACAGGACTTGACTTGCTCCTCGGCCAGGCGCGTGCGGGCCAGTCCCACCACCGACAGGTCCTCCACGGCGATCCCTTGGTTCTCGGAGATCAGCCTGGTGGAGAGCTGATGGTGGAACTCACGGCGCGCGTCAGCCACCCGCACGTGGGCGCGGGCCACCTTGACGCGGGCCTTGGCCCGGTTCTGACGCGGGGAGTCGGTCTTCGTGCCGTCGGAGAGAACCGCGAAATGGGAGAGACCGAGATCGATACCGATGGTGCGGTCGGTGTCCGGCATCCGTGCTTGGTCGGCTGCGGGGTCGGTGCCGGTGACGGGTGGTGGGCAGGGTCCGGGACCATTTCACCTTCACGGCGCCGATCTTCGGCAGGTAGCGGATCCGGGACGGGGACGGCGGGACCATGGCCGTATCGCTGGAAAAGCCGCTGGTCGCGGGCGGTTAAGTAGCGCAGGGGCATGGTGGGGAGACCTCCTGGCTGTTTCGAGTGTCGAGATGCGGTGTGTGCCAGTCCGGGGTGAGCGGCGGGCATGCCCGGTGTGTCGAACGCCGTGCGGAGTCATGCGGCAGCCAGGGTGCGTCCTCTACGCTTCAACTCTCAACAACGCGTGCTCGGCCATTCACGCGACGGAATGAGCCACCTGTGGCGTCATTCACATCACGGGCAACTCCCGCCCCGGCCGGCAGCGACTCCTGGGTGGTGAGCTGTGCGCCTCACCGGCGCCCCGGCCCGGCGGGGAGGCCGCCGTGTTGGCCGCGTAACAGGGGGCCGCGCCGCGCGTAACACGCCCGAAGCACGCTGAACGGCATGCAGAACACCGCGACGCCCACCCACTGCCCCTACTGCGCCCTGCAGTGCGGGATGAACCTGACGCCCGTGCCCGGCGGCACGGTCGAGGTGAGCGAGCGCGCCGACTTCCCGGTGAACCGGGGTGCGCTGTGCGGCAAGGGCCGTACCGCGCCGGCCGTGCTCTCGTCCCAGGTGCGCCTGACCTCCCCGTTGGTGCGCTCCGAGGGCACACTCGTACCCGCCACCTGGGACGAGGCACTGGACCGTGTCGCCGAGGGGTTCCGTCGCACGCGGGCGGAGCACGGGGCGGACGCGGTCGGGGTGTTCGGCGGGGGCGGGCTGACCAACGAAAAGGCTTACACGCTCGGCAAGTTCGCGCGGGTCGTGCTCGGCACCTCGCAGATCGACTACAACGGGCGCTTCTGCATGTCCTCGGCCGCGGCCGCCGGCACGAAGGCCTTCGGCCTCGACCGGGGGTTGCCGTTCCCGCTGGAGGACATCCCGAAGACCGGCTGCGTGATCCTGGTCGGCTCCAACCTCGCGGAGACCATGCCGCCGTCGCTCAGGTTCTTCAACGAGCTGAAGGAGAACGGCGGCACCCTGATCGTCGTCGACCCGCGCCGCACGAAGACCGCCGAGCAGGCCGACCTGCACCTGGCCCCGCGCCCCGGCACGGACCTCGCCCTCGCTCTCGGTCTGCTGCACCTGGTCGTCGCCGAGGGGCGGGTCGACGAGGAGTACCTCGCCCGGCGTACGGCCGGCTGGGAGGACGCACGGGCTGCCGCGATGGCGCACTGGCCGGAGTACGTGGAGCGGATCACCGGTGTGTCCGTGCCCCAACTCCGGGAAGCCGTACGGCTGTTCTGCGAGCCGGAGAACGCGATGGTGCTGACCGCGCGCGGACCCGAGCAGCAGTCCAAGGGCACGGACACGGTGGGCGCGTGGATCAACCTGTGCCTGGCGACCGGGCGGGCGGGCCGGCCGCTCAGCGGTTACGGCTGTCTGACCGGGCAGGGGAACGGGCAGGGCGGGCGCGAACACGGGCAGAAGGCCGACCAGTTGCCGGGGTACCGGAAGCTGGACGATCCGGCGGCACGGCGGCATGTGGCCGAGGTGTGGGGGGTGGATCCGGAGAGTCTGCCGGGGCCGGGGCGGAGTGCGTACGAGCTTCTCGACGCGCTTGGCGGGGACATCAGGGCGCTGTTGCTGATGGGGTCCAATCCCGTGGTGTCGGCGCCGCGGGCCGGGCACGTCGAGGAGCGCTTCAAGGCGCTCGACCTCCTTGTGGTATGTGACATAGTACTGTCCGAAACCGCAGGTCACGCCGACGTCGTCCTCCCCGTGACCCAGTGGGCCGAGGAAACCGGCACCACCACCAACCTCGAAGGCCGCGTCCTGCTGCGCCGCCGTGCGATCACGCCTCCCGACGGTGTCCGCAGCGATCTGGAGGTCATGCACGAGCTGGCCGACCGGCTCGGTGTGGAGAAGGGCTTCCCGACCGACCCCGAGGAGGTCTTCGAGGAGCTGCGCCGGGCCAGCGCGGGCGGGATCGCGGACTACTCCGGGATCACGTACCGCAGGCTGGCGGAGGAGAACGGGGTGTTCTGGCCGTGCCCGGCGGACATGGCCGACGGCGAGGACTCGTCGCTCGACGGCCCGGACGAACCCGGCTCCCCGGCCGCACACCCCGGCACGCCCCGCCTCTTCCTCGACCGCTTCGCCACCCCGGACGGCCGGGCCCGCTTCGTCCCCGTCTCGCACCGGGCGACCGCCGAGGAGCCCGACGCCGAGTACCCGGTGCTGCTCACCACCGGCCGGGTCGTCGCCCAGTACCAGTCCGGTGCCCAGACCCGCCGTGTCGACGAGCTGAACGCCGCCGCGCCGGGGCCGTTCGTGGAGCTGCACCCCCGTCTCGCGGCCCGGCTCGGAGCGGCCGAGGGCGACCCGGTCGCCGTGGTCTCCCGGCGCGGGCGGGCCGTCGCCCCCGCGCGCATCACCACCGCCATCCGGCCCGACACCGTGTTCATGCCCTTCCACTGGCCGGGCGAGGGCCGTGCCAACACCCTCACCAACCCGGCGCTGGACCCGACCTCGCGGATGCCGGAGTTCAAGGCGTGCGCGGTGCGTCTGGAGACCGTCGAGTCCTGAGGTCCGGCGGCGGTCAGTGCGCCGCGCGCCGGCCGCGGATGCTCAGGGCGACGGCGGAGACGAGGAACCAGAAGGCGCCGAAGGCCGAGTATCCGGCGATGGAGGACAGGCCGCTCGTCGCCGAGCCGGACATGGCGGCGAAGGAGGCACCGGCGAGGACGGACAGCCCGCCGCTGATGACCATGGGCCACTGGGCACCGACGGTGCGCCGGCGCCGGATCGCCACGGCGAGCTGGATCGCTCCGGACAGGAGGGCCCAGATGCCGAAGACGAGCAGGGCCGTCCCGATGGTGGAGAAGGCGGCGACGATCATCCCGGCGGCGGTGGCGAGGCCGAGCGCCGTGTTCGTCGTACCGACGCGGTCCATGGAGCCGGTGCCGGTCAGGCGCTGTTCGAGCAGCGTGGCGACGGCGTCCCACAAGGGGTAGACGACGAGCAGCACGGCCGCGGTCGCGGTGGGGCTGTCGGTCGACACGAGCGAGGCGGAGGTCGCGTGGACGAGCGCCACCCAGATCAGGGAGAAGACGGCTCGGATCAGGTGGAGCGAGCGGAGTCCGGAGGACGTCGTCGTGGTCGTGGCCGGTGCTGTCGAAGTTGCGGTGGTCTGCGTCATCGGGAGTCCCGTTCGGTGATCGTGACGGTGTGAGACGGTCGCCTCGACGAGGAGTCTCAGCCGCTTCCGGCGGGGCCGCGTACTTCGAACGAAGTACGCGGCCGAAGAATCCGTGAACGAGAATCGGCTCATGGTCGAGGCGCGGATGGGTCAGAACGGTCCCGTGGCACCCCTGTGGGTCCGCCGCCCCGAGGCACTGCGCCTCGCCGCCTACGCGGTGGCCGCGCTGGTGTTCACCGGCCAGATCGTCGCGGTGGTCGTGCGCGGGTCGGACGGGCCGACCGCCCTCTCCGTGCTCCTCGCCGGCGCAGGTGTCGCCCTCTCGTGGTGGCGGCCGTGGGCGGGACTGGTCGTGGCGAGCGCGGCGTCCTTCGCCGTCACGGCGGTGGGCCACGACCCCCTGTCGGTGTGGATGATGGCGGTGCTCGTGCTGTTCGCGGTCACCCTCGGGGGAAGGCAGCCGCTGGTCGCCACCGGCATCGTGGCGGTGTTCTTCCTGGGCGCGTTCATGACGCTGGGCGGGTTCCGCGGCGGCGCGATGGTGGGGGCCGCCGCACTCTTCTCGGCCGTGGCGGGAGGTGCGACCGGGGCGGCGCTGCGCATCCACCGGGAGCACTGGCGCACTCTGGAGGAGCGGGCGGAGAGCGCCATCGCCACCCGCGAGATCGAGGCCACCCGGCGGGTGACCGAGGAACGGCTGCGCATCGCCCGGGACCTCCACGACGTGATCGGCCACCAGGTCGCGCTGCTGAGCATGCATCTCGGTGCCGCGGAGATCGGGCTGCCCGAGGACGCGGAGTCCGCCCGGCAGGCGCTCGTCTCGGCCAGGTCCAGCGCCCGCACGGTCGTCGTCGAAACGCAACGGATCCTCACGCTCCTCCGCCTCGGGGACGAGATCTCCGACGACGAGGCGCTGCGGCCGACCCCGGCGCTCAGCGGACTGGAAGGCCTGGTCGCCTCCTTCGAGAGCATCGGCCTCGACGTCCGGCCCTCCATCGACATCCCCGCCGGCTTCGTGGAGCCCAGCGTCGGCGTGACGGTCTACCGGGTCGTCCAGGAAGCGCTCACGAACGCCTACCGGCACGGAGAGGGGGCGGCGACGGTGGATGTGCGCGAGCGCGACGGCAGGATCCGCGTCACCGTGGAGAACCGCGTCGGCCGCCCGGTGCGCGGCTCCGGCCCGGGCGGCGGACTGGGACTGGTGGGGATGCGCGAACGCGTCGAGTCCTCCAACGGGCGGCTGACGATCGACAGTGCCGACGGGCGGTTCCGGGTCCGTGCGGAGTTCAGCGCCCTGGGAGCCGCCGTATGACCACGCGCATCCTGATCGTCGACGACCAGGACGAGATCAGGGCCGGGATCCGGGCGATGCTCCGGCTCGACCCGGGTCTCGTGGTCGTGGGCGATCTCTCCGACGGACTCCAGGTCGTCCCCTACCTGCGGGACCGCCCCGTCGACCTGGTCCTGATGGACATCCGGATGCCGGGCATCGACGGTGTCGAGGCCACCCGCCGGATCCGGAAGGAGCACCCGCCCGAGAAGCTGCGGGTGATCGTGCTGACCACGTTCGACCAGGACGACATCGTGCTCGCCGCCCTGCGCGCGGGCGCCAACGGTTTCCTGAGCAAGACCGTGAGCCCCGCCGAACTCGTCGCCGGGATCACCGAGGTCGTCGGCGGTGGCGGAGCGCTGTCGGCCGCCGCGACGGCCGCGCTCATCGGTCACATGACCGACAGTCCGCCCCCGGTGATCGACCGTGAGCTGCTGCGCCGCTTCGACGCCCTGACCCCCAGGGAGCGGGACGTGGTCGTCCTCGTCGCGAGCGGTCTGGGCAACGACGAGATCGCGGCCCAGATGTCCGTGTCGCCGTTCACGGTGAAGACACATGCGGTACGGGCCATGACGAAGGTCGGCGCACGTGATCGGGCGCAACTCGTCTCGTTCACCTTCCGGGCCGGCCTCTACCCCTGAGCCGGCCGGGGCGCACGCCCTACGCTGGGATCACCATGGCTGAGGACAACTACGGCTACCGCTGGGGCCACTCCGCGCTCATCGCCGACTTCGACTTCGGTCAGGACGGCGGCCGCCTGCGGCTGTTCCGGCCCGGCGACCCGAAACCCCCGCCGTCCGGGCTGCCCTTGGCCGACCTGACGCTGACGGGCGCGGGCCCGGGCTGGTCGGGTACACGCTTCGGGGGTACGGCGCTCGGGCCGCGGCTTCTGTACCGCGGCCACCGTGCCACGTACGGGGACGGCTGGCATCGCTTGGCCGTTCAACTCCGGGCGCCCGAGCAGCGGTTGACGGTGGTCGTCGAGTACTCCTCCCCCGATGGTGTGCCCGTCCTGCGCTCCCGTCTGCGCATCC
The DNA here is from genome assembly GCF_040643775.1 of Streptomyces sp. NPDC047081. Classification (NCBI taxonomy): domain Bacteria; kingdom Bacillati; phylum Actinomycetota; class Actinomycetes; order Kitasatosporales; family Streptomycetaceae; genus Streptomyces; species Streptomyces sp. NPDC047081. The sequence continues at coordinate 49,100 of NZ_JBEYUY010000044.1, forward strand.
ACCAGGACGGCGGCGGGCCGGTGACCGTCCGCTCGGCCGCGAGTCTGCTGATCGGCGGACTGCCCTCGCCCGACGTGCTGGAGGTGCACCGGGCGCGCAACGACTGGCTGGCGGAGTGCCGTTGGTACGCCGAGCCGCTGCGGGAGTGGGTGCCCGACATCGGCCGGGAGGTCCACGGTCACGACTCGGGGGCGAGGCTGCGTTCGACGAGCCGCGGAAGCTGGCCCACGGACGGCCACTTGGCCATGGGCGCGCTCACCGACCGTACGGACGGGCGCAGTTGGCTGTGGCAGATCGAGTCGTCCGCGGGCTGGGCGTGGGACGCGGGCGAGGTGGCCGGGCAGACGTATCTCGCGCTCGGCGGGCCGACGGCGGACGACCACGGCGTACGGCCCGAACTGGAGCCCGGTGTCCGGCCGTTCGTCACGGAGTACGCCGCGCTGGCCCTCGGCGACGGCTTCGACGACGCCCTCGCCGCCCTGACGGCGTACCGCCGCCGCGTCCGCCGCCCGCACCCCGACCACGAGCACCTGCCCGTCGTCTTCAACGACTACATGAACACGCTGATGGGCGACCCCACCACCGCCAGGCTGCTCCCGCTGATCGACGCGGCGGCGGCCACCGGTGCCGAGTACTTCTGTGTGGACGCCGGCTGGTACGACGACACGGCGGACGGCGGCTGGTGGGACAGCGTCGGCGCCTGGGAGCCGTCCGCGCGGCGCTTCCCCGGCGGGATCGGCGAGGTGCTGGGGCGGATCCGGGAGCGCGGGATGGTGCCGGGGCTGTGGCTGGAGCCGGAGGTGGTCGGGGTGCGCAGCCCCGTCGCCGAGCAGCTGCCGCCGGACGCCTTCCTGCGGTACGCGGACGGCACCCGGGTCACCGAACAGGGCCGCCACCAGCTGGACTTGACCCACCCGGCGGCCCGCGCCCACCTCGACGCGACGGTCGACCGGATCGTCGGCGAGTGGGGCGTGGGCTATCTGAAGCTGGACTACAACATCACCACCTCCGCACCGGGGCTCCTCGACCACACCCGGGCCTGGCGGGCCTGGCTCACCTCCGTCCTCGACCGCCACCCCGGCCTGGTGATCGAGAACTGCGCCTCGGGCGGTATGCGGATGGACGGGGCGTCGACCTCCGTCACCCAGCTCCAGTCGACCTCCGACCAGCAGGATCCGGTGCGGTACCCGCCGATCGCGGCGGCGGCGCCGACGGCCGTTTCGCCGGAGCAGGGGGCGGTGTGGGCGTATCCCCAACCGGAGTTCACGGACGCGGAGATCGACTTCACGGTGGGTACGGCGCTGCTGGGGCGCGTCCATCTCTCCGGGCACCTGGACCGGATGACGGAGCGTCAGCTGGGGCTGGTGCGGGCCGCGTTGGAGACGTACAAGAAGATCCGGCCCGATCTGCCGGGCGCCACGCCCTTCTGGCCGCTCGGGCTGCCCGGCTGGACGGACGAGTGGATCGCGCTCGGGCTGCGGGTGCCGGTCGGGGGTGCGACGTATCTGTCGGTGTGGCGGCGCGGCGGTGAGGCCGAACTCGTGCTTCCTGTACGGCACTTGACTGAGCTGGACGGCGTACGCGCCGAGGTGCTGCACCCGGCGGCGGGGGTGCCGGGCACGGAGGCGGAGTGGGACGAGGGGGCCGGCGCGCTGCGGGTACGGCTTCCGGAGGCGCCGGCGATGGTGCTGGTGCGGATCGGCTAGCGGGGGCGGGTCGCCCTCACGGGCCGGCTCAGCGCCGGACCAGCCAGTCGCCGCTGCCGATCGGGCGGCCGTGGGTGCGCAGGCGGGCAGCGACGGGGGCGGCGGCGACGTACACCCAGGCCCGTACGGGACTTCCGTCGGACTCGCGGGTCACCTCGCGCTCAACCCGTTCGTAGAGGTTGTCCGGGTCGCCCGGCGTGTAGTCCTCCAGCCGGTCGAGGGCGACGAGCAGCTCCTCGTACCGCTCCGGGAGCGCGGTGACGAGGTCGCCGAAGACCAGGCCGTCCGGCTCCTCCACCGCCCATGGGTAGCCGGGGCCGTCGTAGAGCACACAGCCGGTCAGCCGGCCTGGCTCCTCGGAGCGGGTGCGGCCGCGCAGGAAGAGGTCGTGGTTGACCTCGCCGGGGCGGAGGGTGCCGTAGACGAAGAAGGGCAGCTGGGGACTCACAAAAACGATTCTCTCTCTTCACATACTTCCGCGTACTTCCTATGGACCTCGACATGTCATGGCCCCTTAAATCTTGGTCAACACCAACGCCGTCCCCACGCGCCCGTTGGCGCCCTATCGAGGAGATCGATGAGTCGGATACGGATCGACGTCCGAGGTTCCCGTCGTCTCGCCGCCGCCGGCGTGGCCGCGACCACCGCCACCCTGCTGGCCACCGCTCTCGCCCCCGCCGCCCAGGCGGCCGACCGACCGACCAGAAGCAACGCCATCGCGAACGCGGCCGAGGCCCTGCTCTCGCACGCCGCGTCCCTCGGACTGACCTCCACGGAGGGCACGTCGGTCCGCGACGTGATCGTCGACAAGGACGGCACCCAGCACGTCCGCTACGACCGGACGTACCGTCAACTCCCGGTACTGGGCGGCGACTTCGTGGTCCACCTGGCCCTGAACGGCACATACCGCAGCTCGAACCGGGCGACGAGGGGCGAGATATCCCTCACCTCGATCGTCCCCTCCATATCGGCCCCGAAGGCCGCCGACCTCGCCGCGAACGCCCTGCGCGCGGTGAACCTCGGGGAGACGCTGAAGAAGCTCACGGCCAAGCCCCAGCTGGTCGTCGACGCCCTGCACGGCGCGCCGAAGCTGGCCTGGAAGACGCAGGCCGCGGCGCAGGACTCGCTGGGCAACCCGGTCGCCCGCACCGTCATCACGGACGCCCGCACCGGTGCGCAGATCGACGCCTGGGACGACATCGAGACGGCGTCCGGTGACGGCAAGTCCCTCTACAGCGGCACGGTTCCGCTGGAGACGACGCTGTCGGGGTCGACGTACCAGCTGAAGGACCCGACGCGCGGGAACACGTACACCGGTGACGCGGCGAACAAGACCGACCTGTGCTTCCTGACCAGCATCTGCATCAGCCGGGCCCCCTCGACAGTGTTCACGGACGCCGACAACCACTGGGGGACGGGGGCGACTTCGGACCGCGCGTCCGCCGCGGTGGACGCCCAGTACGGCACCGACGTCACCTGGGACTTCTACAAGAACACCTTCGGCCGCAGCGGCATCGCGGGCGACGGCAAGGGCTCGTACAACCGCGTCCACTACGGGAACGCGTACAACAACGCGTTCTGGGACGACAGTTGCTTCTGCATGACGTACGGCGACGGTGACGGGACGACCTTCGGGCCGCTGGTGTCGCTGGACGTGGCCGGGCACGAGATGACCCACGGTGTGACGTCGAAGACGGCGGCGCTGACCTACTCGGGCGAGTCCGGCGGCCTCAACGAAGCCACCTCCGACATCCTCGGCACCCTCGTGGAGTGGTACGCGAACAACTCGTCCGACCCCGGGGACTACCTGATCGGCGAGAAGATCGTGAAGTCCGGGTTCGGCCGGGACGCCCTGCGCTACATGGACAAGCCGTCCAAGGACGGCAACTCCGCGGACTACTGGAGCAGTTCGGTCGGCAACCTCGACGTCCACTACTCCTCCGGCGTCGCCAACCACTTCGCGTACCTCCTCGCGGAGGGCAGCGGCGCCAAGACCATCAACGGCGTCAGCTACAACTCCCCCACGTACAACGGCTCCACGGTCACCGGCATCGGCCGGGCCAAACTGGGCGCGATCTGGTACCGCGCCCTGACGGTCTACATGACGTCCTCGACGAACTACGCGGGCGCCCGCACGGCCACCCTGAACGCGGCGAAGGACCTCTACGGCGCGGGCAGTACGGAGTACAACGCGGTGGCGGCGGCCTGGAGCGCGGTCAATGTGAACTGACGGAGCGGGCCTGAGGGGGGTGGATCACTTCCGCTGCTGGAAGATCCACTCCCTGATGCCCTCGATCGTGTAGGCGATCGGCCAGGTCGAGTTGTGCTCCACGGTGCCGAACTTCTTCTTGGACTCCGCGGTCAGGGTGGTTCCCTTCTCGAACGTGACGTAGTTGACCGAGGTGCCCTTCGCGGTGATCGCGTCGACGTCCTTGGTGAACTGCGCGGCCGTGGACCTGCCGTCCCAGGTCGCGCGGCTCACCTTCGTACCAGCCTTCTCGATCACCGACATGATCGCGTTCTCGCCGGGATACGCCTTGGTGTCGCCCTGCGAGACGGTGACGAAGAGGTTCTTCTTCGCGAGCGGGGCGGCCTGGGCGGAGGGCCACTGACCGGCGACGACCCATGAACCGCCGAAGACATCGGGGTATTTGATGTTGAGGCCGAGCGTCATCATGGCGCCCATGGACTGGCCCGTCGAGTACACCCGGTCGGTGTCGATGCTGTACTTGCCGGTCAGTTCCTGGACCAGGTGGACCGTGGTGTCGAAGTACGCGGTCGGCTTGTAGTCGTCGCCGACGACGACCTCCGGGTACTGGGGCGCGAGCACGAACGCCGGACGCTTGGCCTGGTCCTCGGGGCTCGCCCAGACCACCGCGCCGAGCCCCTGCACGAGCGTCGCCGTCGTGACGGTGCTGACCACACTCGCGTCGTGCATGAACAGGACGAGCGGGTACTTCCTGCTCTCGTCGTAGTCCTTGGGGATGAACAGGTTGTACGGCAGCGTCTTGCCGGTCTTCGGGTCCTTGTACGACAGCTGCTTGAAGTCGTCGACGATCGGGTTGACCTGCTTGGTGGTGGCGAGCTTGACGCTGCCGCCCTGGTAGGTCGAACCGCCGGTGGTCGTGACGGTGCCGACGCCGGTGACGGTGCCCTTCGCCGGATCGGCGCCCTTCGCCCCGCCCTTCTGGCCCACCTTCGGGCCTCCGCCACCGCCGGCGGAGGCGGAGGAGGAGGCGGAGGCGCTCCCGCTGCCGCTCCCGCCGCCGTTGTCGCTGTCGTTGCCCCACAGCAGTGCGCCGCTGTCGTCGGCCGAGAGCTCGACGATGACGTACTTGCCGTCGCGGCCCTGGTCGGCGAGTGCCGCGGCGGTGTTCGCGTAGACCTTGGTCACGGTCCGTGCGTCGACCTTGAAGGACGACTTCGACAGTTTCGACGTGTCGATGGCCGAGTCGTACTCCAGGGCCACGGCGATGAACTTCTGGCCGTCGCCGTAGACCTTGGTGATCGCGGTCGCGCTCTTGACGTGGTCGGCTCCGGAACCGGAGCCGGAGCCGGCCTCGTCGGCACTCGAACTGCAGGCGGTCGCGCCCGCCGCGACCGCCACCGTCGCCCCCATGACCTGCGTGAGAAACGCTCGTCGCGTACCCATTCGCTCAACGCCTTTCGATGCCCGTGCTTTTCTTTCGGATTCTTCGCTGAATTCGCCACAGAGTTATTCACAGGAAACTCAGATCCATTCGTGAAGATGCGGTCGAATTAGTGATGACAACGTCACGGGCCGATCCCGCCGATCCCCCGGCGCGGGGTCACCCATTCACACGCGCGCTGTGCGCCCTTCGGGTTCTCTTGCCCCGCAGGCCGTCGTACGCCGGTGACCTGCTGAAACTCCTCCCGACTCGGCCCGTTTCACGCCAGCTTGACACCCATTCACCACATTTCTGACGCTCCCTCAGCAAGCGCGGTCGGCGTCCTGGGACTTTGCTCGGAAGGGCAGGGACACCGAAACGCTCGGAGGAGCATCGATGCGACGTACCGCCCGGCTGCTGACCGGTACCGCGCTCGCCGTCGCAGCCGCGGGGTTCGTCGCCGCGCCCGCCCACGCCGACGACACCGGCGGCCTTGAAGTGTTCCCGTCCTCCGCCGTGCCGGGCGGGGAGGCCACGGTGAACACCGCGGCCTGCGGCGACGGGGGTACGGCGGCGGGCGACGCCAGCGCGGTCGGCGCGGGCTCGTTCACGCTGGCGCCCAGCACGCACGAGGGCGACGCGATCGGCCAGTTCCGGGTGCCGTCGAGCGCGCAGCCGGGGACGTACGAGATCGTCGCGAAGTGCGCCGAGGGCGGCAAGGAGGTCTCCGGCGACCTGGTGGTGACGCTGACCGCGGAGCGCGGACAGGTCCCCCGCGGAAGTGTGAAGACGGGGGTCGGCGGCGTGATGGGCCCCGACCCCGTGCAGACCGCGGCCGGCGTGGCGGCTCTCGCCGTCGCCGCCGCGGGCGGTACCTGGCTCCTGCATCGCCGGGCGAGAGGCGACGGGATCTGACGGACACCCTCCGCTGTCCGTCCGCCGGTACCGCATGTCCCTCCCCCTCCGGGTCCGACGCCCCTCGCGGCCCGGAGGGGGACCGGGTCCACCAGGCAGGAGGCTCGTGTGCGCAGATTCAGCAATGCCGCCATAGGGGCCGTCACCGTGGCCGCCCTGTGCACCGGCGCGTGGCTGCTGGGCAGCGGCGCCGAGACGCACGCGCCGCCCCAGCCGACGGCCGCGCAGGCCCGCTCGGGTCACCCCGACGCCCGTTCCGCGCCCGCGCTGCCGCCCTCCCCGCCGGACCGCGTCCGCATCCCGTCGATCCACGTGGACGCCCCCCTCATGGGCCTCGGCCTCACCCCGACGGGCAGCCTCGACGTCCCGTCGGCCGAGAAGCGGAATCTCGCGGGCTGGTACGAGGCCGGCACGACCCCGGGCGAGCGCGGCACCGCGATCGTCGCCGGACACGTCGACAACGCCGACGGCCCCGCCGTCTTCTACGACCTCGGCGCCCTGAAGAAGGGCACCGGCATCGAGGTCGACCGGCGCGACGGAAGCACGGCCCTGTTCACGGTGGACGCGGTCGAGGTGTACGACGCGAAGCACTTCCCGGACGAGAAGGTGTACGGCGCGGCGAGCCGGCCCGAGCTGCGGGTGATCACGTGCGGGGGCGGGTATTCGCGGTCGACCGGTTATCAGGGGAATGTCGTCGTCTTCGCGCATCTGACGGGGAGCCGCTGAGGAGGGCGAACCGCCGTCGGGCAGCCTTAATTCGCTTGACCCGGACTCGGCGTGACGTTGCACTGTGCCGGGGCGCCGCAGGTCGTGGTGCCGTGCCGACGGGGAGGCAACCGCAGCAATGGAGATCCGTCCTACGACCGACCAGGACCACGGCGTCTTCGTCGACACGATGCACGCCGCGTTCGGGCGCTTCCCGGAGACCCCGGCCGAGGGCGGCGGCGGGGTCTGGTGGGCGGCCCTGGAGATGGACCGCGCGCTGCTCGCCGTGACGGCGGACGGGCGGCCCGTCGGCACCGCTGCCGCGTACTCCTTCGAGCTCACCCTGCCCGGCGAGATCCTCGCCCCGGCCCCCGGAGTGACCGCCGTCGGCGTCGTCCCCTCCCACCGACGCCGGGGCGTGCTCACCGCGCTGATGCGGCATCAGCTCACCGAGCTGCGGGAACGCGGCGAGTTCCTCTCCGTGCTGCTCGCCTCCGAGGCCCTGATCTACCGCCGGTTCGGCTACGGCCCGGCGACCTACACGTCCCGCCTGACGGTGCCACGCCACCGGGCCGCGCTCGCCGCGCCGCGAGCCGCCGCCTCGGACAGCGGTTCCGTCGAGGTGCTGCGGCGCTCCGACTGCGGCGAGATCCTGGAGGAGGTCTACGACCGCTACCGCCGCGCCCGGCCCGGCGCGCTGTCCCGGCCGCACCGCTGGTGGGAGCGGGGCGCGGGGCAGCCGCCCATCGCCCCGGCCCAGCGTTACGTCGCCCTCCACCGCGACGCCGACGGGGTCCCGGACGGATACGCCAGCTACTCGCTCGACGCGGCCAACACCCTGACGGTCGACGAGACCATCGCCACCGACGACACCGCGTCCACCGCCCTCGCCCGGTTCGTCCTCGGACACGACCTGGTCGGTCAGGTGGTCTTCAAGCACTGCCCGCCCGACCACCCACTGCGCTGGCAGCTCGCGGACTTCCGCGCCGGCCAGGTCAGCGAGGAGACCGACTGGCTCTGGGTACGGCTCCTGGACATCCCGCGCGCGCTGACCGCCCGCGGCTGGTTCAGGGACGGGGAGCTCGTCCTCGACGTCACCGACCCGTTCCTCGGCGAACAGGGCCGCTACCTGCTCACCGTCCGCGACGACAAGGCCGAGTGCGTCCTCACGGACCGCGACCCCGACCTCTCCCTCGACGTCAGCGACCTCGGCTCGATCTACCTGGGCGGCACCACCCCGAGCACCCTCGTCCGCGCCGGCCACATCCACGCCCACCACCCGGACGCGCCCGCCCTCGCCGACGACCTCTTCCGCACGGCCCGCGCCCCGCACTGCCTGCACTGGTTCTAGACCGGAGAGGCGTCACCCGGCGTCACCCGGCGACAGCCGCCGCGATCGTCCGCGCGCAGTCCAGGGCCTCCGTGTGAGTGGTGTCGACCTCGATGTCGTAGCTCACACCCTGGTGGACCAGGTGCGCCTGCTTCTCCGCCATGCCGCGCGCGCGGTCGCCGCGGACGATCTCGCGGCCCGCCGCCACCGTCGCGTCGCAGTGGACGCCGACCCACAGGACGTCCAGGCCGGACAGCGGCTCCCGCCAGCGGTCCTGGGACTTGGCGCCGGCGAGGAAGACGTCGTCGATGATGATCCGGGCGCCCGCGCGGGCGGTCGCCGCGACTCCCCGGCGCCAGGCCGCCTCCAGCCGCCCGAACTCCGGGCCCACGTGCACCCCGCCGTCCGGTGAGACCAGCTCGGCCCGCATGGCCGCGGGCAGCGCGTCGACCAGCCCGTCGATGCCGAAAGCCAGCCACGGGTCCGGCAGGACCGCCTGCAGACACCGCACGATCCCCGACTTGCCCGAGCTGGAACCACCGTTGAGCACGATCACCTGAGTCGTCACACGGGTCACGGTAGGGGAACCGCGAGGGATCGCCCCACTCCTTTTCAGGCGCCGGGCCCATGCCCCTTCAGGCGAGCCACTGCTCGTACGCCAGGTTCGCCACCAGCGCGAACACCACCGTCAGCAGGACGACCCGGACGAACCCGCTGCCCTTCTTCAGCGCGGTGTGGGCGCCGAGGGTGCCGCCCGCGAGGTTGAACACGGCCATCAGGGCGGCCAGTTGCCACAGCACCGTGCCCTGCCAGGCGAAGGTCGCGAGGGCTCCGGCGTTGGTGCAGCAGTTGACGATCTTCGCGGTGGCGGAGGCGGTGACCAGGTCGAGGTGGAGGACCGCGGTGAGCGCCAGGACCAGGAACGTACCGGTGCCGGGGCCGATGAACCCGTCGTAGAAACCGATCCCGATACCCGCGAGGCCGATCGCGGCGAGGATCCGGCGGCGGGTCGCGGGGCCGGGGGCGGGGGCGGTGCCGAAGGCCGGGCGCAGGATCACGAAGGCGGCGACGGCGAGCAGGACCACCATGATCACGGGCTTGAGCACGTCCGTGCTCATACCGGCCGCGAAGAACGCGCCGGCCGAGGAGCCCGCGAGCGCCGCGAGTCCGATGCGGACGGCCAGGCGTACGTCGATCGCGGTCTTCCGGGCGTACGTCACCGCGGCGCCCGACGTGCCGACGATGGCGACGGCCTTGTTGGTGCCGAGCGCGTACGCGGCCGGGGTGGTGGAGGGCAGGCCGAGGAGGAGGACCGGCAGGAGCAGGAGCCCTCCGCCGCCGACCACCGCGTCGATCCACCCTGCCGCGAGGGCCGCGACGCACAGGACGACGACCATGGTCAGCGATATGTCGGGCATGATCGCGACCCTAGGGACGGGATGCGTGTGCCGTCCAATTAATTGGGGGACTTCTCCGGTTGGGGGACCTCTCCGGTTATTTGGGAGACTTCTCCAGATACCGCAACACCGCCAGCACCCGCCGGTTCCCCGTGTCCGACGGCGGCAGGTCGAGCTTGGTGAAGATGTTGGCCACGTGTTTTTCGACGGCGCGTTCGGAGACCGTGAAGGCCTTGGCGATGGCGTGGTTGGTACGGCCCTCCGCCATCAGGGACAGGACCTCGCGCTCGCGCGGGGTGAGGGTGTCGAGGGCGCTCGTGCGGCGGCTCGCGCCGAAGAGCTGGGCGACCACCTCGGGGTCCAGCGCGGTGCCGCCGGCCGCGACGCGTTCCAGCGCGCCGACGAACTCGCCGATGTCGGCCACCCGTTCCTTGAGGAGATACCCGAACCCGGCCGGGTCCGCGAGCAGTCGGGCCGCGTGGACCGTCTCGACGTACTGGGAGAAGAGCAGGATCCCGGTGCCGGGGTGCTCGGCGCGCAGCCGCAGGGCCGCTCGTACGCCCTCGTCGGTCTGGGTGGGCGGCAGGCGGATGTCGACGACCGCGACGTCGGGGCCGTGCTCGGCGACGGACGCGATCAGGGTCTGCGCGTCGCCCACCGCGGCCGCCACCTCGACGTTCCGCAGCTGGAGGAGTTGGACCAGTCCGTCGCGCAGGAGGGGGGAGTCCTCGGCGATGACTACGCGCATACGGCTCCTGGTCATTGAGGACTGGTCACATGGGGACTGGTCCTATGGGACTGGTCCCCATGGGGACTTCGACGGTCACCACCGTAGGCCCTCCCGGCGGGCTGTCGCAGGTGAGCGTCCCGTCCACCGTGCGGACCCGGGCCAGCAGGCCGGTGAGTCCGGAGCCGGCGCCGATCACCGCGCCGCCCCGGCCGTCGTCGCTCACCCGCAGCCGCAGGCGCCCCTCCCCGACCCCGTCTCCGTGCCCCGCCGTCACCTCGACGGTCACCGCGTCCGCGCCGCTGTGCTTCACCGCGTTGGCCAGCAGTTCCGCCGCGCAGAAGTACGCGATCGACTCGACCGCCGGGCTGGGGCGGGCGGCGATGTCCGTGGTGACCTCGACCGGGAGCGCGCTGTCGGCCGCGAGGGTGGCGAGGGCCGCCGGGAGGCCTTCGTCGAGTACGGGTGGGTGGATGCCCTTGACCAGGTGGCGGAGGTCGGTGATGGCCTGGGTGGCGTTGTGCTGGGCGGTGTCGACGACCGCGAGGAGGCGGTCGGGGGTGGCGCCGGTGTTGACGAGTTCACGGATCATGGTGAGGTGCATGGCCAGGCCGACCAGACGGGCCTGGGTGCCGTCGTGCAGGTCGCGTTCGATGCGGCGCAGGGTCGCGGCGGCGTCTTCGACGGCCTGGGCGCGGGTCTCCTCCAGGGTGCGGATGCGGCGGTCGGCCGGGCTCGGGCCGAGCAGCGCGGTCAACAGGGCGCGATGGGGTGTGAACGCGAGTCGGAGCAGGCGCGGGGCGACGACGAGGAGCAGCAGTCCGAGTGTGAACGGGATCAACCAGCGCGGCCAGCTGTCGACCTGGTAACCGAAGAACTCCAGTGATACGTGTGTCACGGTGCCGTCGGGGTTGTGAACCGTGTTGTAGTTCAGGCGCTTCAGCAGCGGGTGGAGTGTGAGCAGGACGCCGTAGACGTATCCGATGACGACGGCGGCGTACAGGAAAACGGCTGTGAACGGAGTCAACACGGCCGACGCCACGGCCCGCCAGCCGGCCCGCTCCCCCAGCACCGCCCGCCGCCACCGCAGCACGCCGTTCCCCGGCAGCGCATTCCCCCGCAGCGCACTCCCCTGCGCCTCGCTCCGCCGCGCCTCGCTCCGCCGCGGCGGCACCGGCTCCTCGATCCGCACCCGGAGCAGCCGCCGGGCCAGCCCCCGCTGCACCGCGCCCAGTGCCAGCGCCCCCCGAACAGTCACCGCCAGCAGCCACGGCCCCAGCGCGGTCACCGAGAGCAGCCCGCCCGCCACCAGCCCGGCCAGCGTGAGGAAGCAGCCGACGAGGGCGAGCGGCAGGGCGAGCACCCCGTACAGCAGCGCGGCCAGGGCGCGTCGGCCGAAGGTGGCGGCGGTGAGGGAGCGGAGACGGTTCACGGAGGTCAACCTAGGACCGCCCGGCCCGGGCGAGGAACGCACGCGCCAGCCGCGACTGCACCTCGGCGAAGGCCCGTACAAGCCACGGGACGAGCACCGGATTCACGGCACCTCACCCCTGGGCCCGCCCGCCGCTGCCCTGGACGTGCACGCCGCGCCCCTCGGCTCGCCCGGCGCTTTGCCGGCCCCGCACGCCACGCCCCAGGAACCGGCGCGCCACCCGCAGCTGTACCGCCGCCAGCCCGCGCCCCACCCACGGCATGAGCAGCAGGAAGCCGAACCCGCCGAGGACCGCGTGGAAGGCCCAGGCCCCGGCGAAGGTGGGGCCGCCCCAGGCGTGGGAGTGATCGGAGCCGGCGCGCAGGGGCCAGCCGAGGTTCATGGGGACGATCGCCCAGCCGTACAGGGTGATGGCGAGGGTCAGAAGGTTCAGGGGGAGGGAGACGAGCGCGTGCAGCAGCCCGGCGCGCGGGCCCTCGGCCGGTACGCCGGCCCCCGCGGCGGACACCCTCGGCTCTCGCGCCCCCGCCCCCAGCCACCGCCGTATCACCCCCCGCTGCCACCGCCCCGCCGGCGCCCCCACCAATGCCAGTGGGACGCACACCACACCCACCGGAAAAGCGATCAACGCGTATGCGAAACGGCGCCACGTACCCACCGTGAACGGCTCTCGTACGACCCGCCAGACCCATACCGCCGCCGGGTCCCGGACCGGAACCTCGCGGACTGCGTCCATGGTGCTTCCCCCTCGCTCTGAGCTGGTGAAACCCGATGGAACAAGCCTCCCGGCACGCCTGGTCGTAGACGATGGTGCCTGCACGGAAGCGGAAGGTTCGGTCAACCCCACCCCCGCCCGGCCGCCCGGACCTCACAGCACGTCCCCCGAGGGACCGCCGAACCCTCACACCCGAACGGCGCTTCCGAAGAGGGCAGCGTTCCTCGCGGGAAACAGAGGTGATGCTGCCGGGTAACACCGGCACCGCACGCTCCTAGGCATGACCTCGAATACGCGTGTGGTGGTGATCGGCGCCGGCCTCGCGGGCGTCCGTCTCGCCCGGCGGCTCGGTGAGCTCGGCACGCCCGTGACGCTCGTCGGCGAGGAGGAGCACCGCCCGTACAACAGGGTGCTCCTCGCCGAGGTGCTGGCCGGGCGCTACAGCCCCGACGTCATCGCGCTGCCCGCGCCCGCGGAGCTCACCCGCGGCCGGGTCACGGGCATCGACCGCGAGGTGCGAGCCGTACACCTCGCGGACGGCTCGAAGATCGCATACGACACGCTGGTCCTGGCGACCGGCTCGAACCCCGTACTCCCGCCGCTGCGCGGCCTGTTCACCCCCGACCACGTGCTGCCGGAAGGCGTGCACGCGTTCCGCACGATGGACGACTGCCTGGGGCTGTCGAAGGCGGTACGACCCGGTGTGAAGGTGGTCGTCATCGGCGGCGGGCTCCTCGGGGTCTCCGCGGCCCGCGCGCTGGCCCAGCGCGGCGCCCAGGTCGTCCTCGCCCAGCAGGGCGAGCGGCTCATGGAGCGCCAACTCGACCCGAGCGCTTCGAAGTTGGTCAAGCGGCACCTCAAGGACCTGGGCGTCGAGGTCCACACCGAGTGCCGCGTACGTGACGTGCGCTGCGTCGGCGGCGCGGTCCGCTCGGTCGAGATGCACGACGGGTACGCCCTCGACGCCGACCTCGTGGTCCTGGCCTGCGGGGTCCACCCGAGGGTGGGGCTCGCGCAGATCGCGGGGCTCGACGTGCGCAAGGGGATCGTCGTCGACGACCGACTGCGCACCTCCGACCCGCACATCAGGGCGATCGGCGACTGCGCGCAGCACGACGGCCAGGTCTACGGCCTGGCCACCCCGGCGCTCGAACAGGCCGAGGCACTCGCCGAGTCGATCGCCGGTGACGCCAACGCCCGTTACACCGGCACCCGTTCGCTGACCCGGCTCACGCTCGCCGGGCACGGCGCTCTCCCGGGAAGTTTCGACCTCGCCGCGTTCGGCGAGACCGAGCCGCGCCCGGGCGACGACGTCGTCCAGCTCACGGACGCCACCCGCGGCACCTACCGCAAGGTCGTCGTCCGCGACGACCGCCTGGTCGGCGGGGTCCTCGTCGGCGAACTCGGCACCGTCGGCGCGCTCGCCCGCGCCTGGGAGGGAGCGGAGCCGCTCCCCGACGACGGCCCCCTGCTCCACCTGCTCACCAACGATGGAGGCTCCTGATGACCGCCACCCCGGAGGCCACGGAGGCCACCCCCACGATCGTGCTCGTCGGCCACGGCATGGTCGGCCAGCGCTTCCTCGAGGCGCTCGCCGCGCGCGGCCTGACCGCCACGCACCGCGTGGTCGTGCTGTGCGAGGAGCCGCGGCCCGCGTACGACCGCGTGGCGCTCACCTCGTACTTCTCGGGCAGGACGCCCGAGGAACTCTCCATGACCGACATGGAGTTCATCAACGACCACGGCATCGAGCTGTACGTCGGCGACCCGGCCGAGACGGTCGACCGTGAGGCGCGGACGGTAACCGCCAAGTCCGGCAAGGTCTTCGCGTACGACACCCTGGTCCTCGCCACGGGTTCGTACCCCTTCGTGCCTCCCGTCCCCAACAAGGATGCGCTCGGCTGCTTCGTCTACCGGACCATCGAGGACCTGCTCGCCATCGAGGAGTACGCGAAGACCCGCACCACCGGTGCCGTGGTCGGCGGCGGTCTGCTGGGACTTGAGGCGGCCGGTGCGCTGAAGGGTCTCGGACTCACCTCGCACATCGTGGAGTTCGCGCCGCGGCTGATGCCGGTGCAGGTGGACGAGGGCGGCGGCGCCGCGCTGCTGCGCACCATCGAGGAGATGGGCCTGACCGTCCACACGGGTGTGGGCACACAGGAGATCGTCGTCGACGAGGCCGGTGCCGTCACCGGCATGAAGCTGTCCGACGGTTCCGAACTCGCCACCGATCTGGTGGTGTTCAGCGCCGGTGTACGGCCGAGGGACCAGCTGGCCCGCGACTGCGGTCTGACCGTCGGCGAGCGCGGCGGCATCACGGTCGACGAGCAGTGCCGTACGGTCGCCGACCCGCACGTCTTCGCGATCGGCGAGTGCGCGCTGGCGGCGGACGGCCGGGTGTACGGCCTGGTGGCGCCGGGTTACGAGCAGGCCGAGACGGCCGCCGCGACCATCGCCCAGGACGAATCCGCCTTCACCGGCGCGGACTTGTCCACCAAGCTGAAGCTGCTCGGCGTCGACGTCGCCTCCTTCGGTGACGCACACGGCGCGACCGAGGACTGCCTGGACGTCGTCTACTCCGACTCCCGCGCGGGCCTGTACAAGAAGCTGGTCATCGGCCGTGACGGCACGCTACTCGGCGGCATCCTGGTCGGCGACGCGGAGGCGTACGGCACGCTGAAGGCGTTCACCGGCTCCGTCCCGCCGGTCTCCCCCGAGTCCCTCGTCCTGCCCGCGGGTGCCGGGGAGTCGGTCCAACTCGGCCCGACCGCGCTGCCGGACGACGCGATCATCTGCTCCTGCAACAACGTCCGCAAGGGCACGATCCGCGCGGCGGTCACCGACCACCAGTGCACGACCGTGCCCGAGGTGAAGAAGTGCACCAAGGCCGGTACGACGTGCGGCAGTTGCGTCAAGGTGCTCGGCCAGCTGGTCACCGCCGAACTGGAGGCGTCCGGCGTCGAGGTCGACAAGGGCCTGTGCGGCTGCTTCTCACAGACCCGCGAGGAGTTGTACGAGATCGTCCTCGCCCTGCGCATCAACACCTACCAGGACCTGCTCGACCGTTACGGCCGCGAGGGCGCCCGGGGCGGCGACGGCTGCGAGGTCTGCAAGCCGGCGGTCGCCTCGATCATCGCCTCCCTCGCCCCGACGATCGGCGCGAGCGGCTACGTCCTGGACGGCGAGCAGGCGGCCCTCCAGGACAGCAACGACCACTTCCTCGCCAACCTGCAGAAGAACGGCTCGTACTCGGTCGTCCCGCGTATCCCCGGCGGTGAGATCACCCCCGAGGGCCTGATCACGATCGGCGAGATCGCCCGCGACTTCGGCCTCTACACGAAGATCACCGGCGGCCAGCGGATCGACATGTTCGGCGCGCGCGTCGAGCAACTCCCGCTGATCTGGATGCGGTTGGTGGACGCCGGCTTCGAGTCCGGGCACGCGTACGGCAAGGCGCTGCGCACGGTGAAGTCCTGTGTGGGCTCGACCTGGTGCCGTTACGGCGTCCAGGACTCGGTCCGCATGGCGATCGACCTGGAGCTGCGCTACCGCGGCCTGCGCTCGCCGCACAAGCTCAAGTCGGCGGTGTCGGGCTGCGCCCGCGAGTGCGCGGAGGCCCAGTCGAAGGACTTCGGCGTCATCGCGACGACCAACGGCTGGAACCTGTACGTCGGCGGCAACGGCGGCGCGACCCCGCGCCACGCGGACCTGCTGGCCCAGGACCTCTCGGACGCCGAACTGATCAAGCTGATCGACCGTTTCCTGATGTTCTACATCCGCACGGCGGACCGCCTGGAGCGGACGTCCACGTGGCTGGAGCGCATCCCCGGCGGCCTGGACCACATCCGGGACGTGGTGGTGGAGGACTCCCTCGGCATCTGCGAGGAGCTGGAGTCGCTGATGGCCGCGCACGTCGCGAACTACGCCGACGAGTGGGCGACCACCATCAACAACCCCGACAAGCTCGCCCGGTTCGTGTCCTTCGTGAACGCCCCGGACACCCCCGACCCGGTCGTCGGCTTCGTGCCCGAGCGCGACCAGGTGAAGCCCGACCTGCCGCTGCTGTCCATCGGCATGCGCCCCGCTGAAGACCTCCTGGAAGGAAGCGCCCAGCGATGACCCTGGCACCCGAGACCACCGACCTCAAGGTCCAACTCCAGCTCGCCGACGGCTGGTTCACGGTCTGCGACCTGGGCCGGCTGATCCCCGGCCGGGGCGTGGCGGCGCTGCTGCCCGACGGCCGCCAGGTGGCCCTGTTCCGCGACCGCAACGGCACCCTGTACGCGATCGACAACCGCGACCCCTTCGGCGGCGCGGCGGTCCTCTCCCGAGGCCTGACCGGCACCCATCAGGGCCGCCCGTTCGTGGCCTCGCCGCTGCTGAAGCAGCGGTTCGACCTGGTGAGCGGGCAGTGCCTGGACGACGAGTCGGTGCGGATCGCCACGTACGAGGTGCGGGCCCACTGAGGCTCGGGGCATTTTCTTGACCGGCCGTTCTCAAAAGTCCTAGGCTGCTCCCCATGGCCAGGACCAAGGAGTTCGATCCCGAGGCCGCGCTGCAGGCAGCTCTGGAGCTGTTCTGGCGGCGCGGCTACGAGGCGACGTCCATGGCCGACCTGGTCGAGCACCTCGGCATCGGGCGGGCCAGCCTCTACGCCACCTTCGGCAGCAAGCACGAGCTGTACCTGAAGGCGCTGGAGCGCTATCAGGAGCGACTGCCGGACCTGCTCGGGGAGTTGTCCCAGCCGGGCCCGGTCCTGCCGGCCGTCCGCGCTCTCGTCCGGCGTTACGCCGACGAGGCGACCGCCGAGAACCAGCGCCTGAACGGCTGTTTCATCACCAACACGGCGGCCGAGCTGGCCCCGCACGACCCGGCGGCGGCCCGCCAGGTCGAGCGGAACTGGGACCACCTGGAGACGGTGCTGCACTCGGGCCTGGTCCGCGCCCGGGCGCAGGGTGAACTGCCCGAGAGCCGCGACCCGTTGACCCTCGCACGCATGCTGCTGGTGCTGCTCCAGGGCCTCAAGGTCGTGGGCAAGGCCTCGCCGGACCCCGCTCGGGTGCGGGACGCGGCGGAACAGGCGCTGGCGCTGCTGGACTGAGGTCCGCGTTTTTTATTTGGCGCCATAATAAACCGATCGGTCAAGAATAAGGGGAGATCATGACCGCCAGGACGCGCTTCACCGGCAGGACCGCTCTCGTCACCGGCGCGGGCTCGGGGATCGGCCGGGCGATCGCCCTGGCACTCGCGGCGGAGGGCGCCCAGGTCGCCGTCGCCGGGCGGCGCCGGGAACCGCTCGACGAGACCGTGCGCCTGATCGAGGAGCGGGGCGGCAAGGCGCTCGCGGTCACCGCCGACGTCACGGACGCGACCGAGGTGAACGCCCTCGTCGACACCGTGGTGGACCGCTTCGGCTCGCTCGACGTCGCCGTCAACAACGCGGGTGTCTTCCGCGGCGGGCAGCCCCTGGCCGAGCTGCCGGAGGACGAGTGGCGGGCCCAGCTCGACACCAACGTCACCGGTGTCTTCCTCGCCCTCAAGGCCCAGATCCGGCAGATGCGGCAGCAGCCGTCGGGCGGTGCGATCGTCAACATCGCCTCCACGTTCGGCGCCCACACCCGCCAACCAGGCGCCGCGGCGTACTCCGCCACCAAGGCCGCCGTATCCGTCCTCACCAGGGGCGCGGCCCTCGACCACATCCGCGACGGCGTCCGTATCAACGCGGTCAGCCCCGGCGCCGTCGAGACCCCCATGTCGCTGCGCCCCGGCGAGAGCGACGCGGACCGGACGGAGCGCGCCCGGGCCACGCTCCCGCTCGGCCGGATCTCGACCACCGACGAGATCGCCGCCGCCGTCCTCTACCTGGCCTCGGACGACGCGTCCTCGGTGGTGGGCACCGACCTGGTGGTGGACAGCGGCGCGACGGCCTAGCCGATGCCGAGCAGTCCTCAGATTCCCGCCGTCACGCCTTCAGGGCGTCGTACGAGACCCCGGTCAGTTCCTCGGAGGCGGCCCAAAGCCGTTCCCCCGCCGCGTCGTTGAGCGTCCAGGGCGCCCGCCACGACGGTGCGGGCGACCCGCGCCACATCATGAACGACGGGCCGGTGAAGGAGTCCGGGCGTACGTCGGGGGCCGTCGCGGCGTACAGCGTGGGCAGCGCTCCCGCCTCCGCGGACTGGGCGAAGACGCGGTTGCCGAGCTCCATCACCCACCCGGCCAGCCGGCGCCCCTCCATCCGGGGCGCGGTGCCCTGGAGGTTGGTGGCCGCGTACCCGGGGTGCGCGGCGGCGGCGACCACGTCCGCCCCGTGCGCCGCGAGCCTGCGCGCCAGCTCGTGCGTGAACAGCAGGTTCGCCGTCTTGGAGCGGGCGTACGCGGTCCAACGCCGGTACCGGCGCTCGCTGTTGAGGTCGTCGATGTCGATGTTGGCCATCGCGTGCACCTCGCTGGAGACGGTCACCACACGCGCGCCGGGCGAGGCGAGCAGCAGCGGCATCAGCCGTCCGGTCAGCGCGAAGTGGCCCAGATGGTTGACGCCGAACTGCGTCTCGAACCCGTCCGCGGTGGTCCCGTACGGCAGCGCCATCACCCCGGCGTTGTTGACGAGCAGATCGAGCCGGTCGTACGGGAACCGGTCCGCGAACTCCCTTACGGAGCCCAGGTCACCGAGGTCGAGCCGCCCGAACTCGGCGAGCGCGCCCGGCACTTCGCCCACGACCCGGTCGGCCGCGGCGCTCCCCCGCGCCTCGCTCCGGCACGCGAGCACGACCCGCGCCCCCTTGCGGGCCAGCTCACGCGCGACGACGTAACCGAGCCCGCTGTTGGACCCGGTGACGACGGCGACGCGGCCGTCCTGCTCGGGGATCTCCTTTGCGCTCCAGGCAGGCATGGCACCCTTCCTTCCCTCGGCAACTGTGCCCCAGCCTAGAAGCGCTCGCCCGGCGCAGGCCGGGTCGGTCGGACGACTCACGACAGAAGCCGGACGACTGACGGCACGAGAAGGGCGGCACCCCCCGCACGGGGTGCCGCCCTCCCTTTCGCGAACCGGAACCACCGCCCATCGGTTGAGGGTCGGGGACGGGCGGCGGCTCCGGGGCCCGGGATCGGTCAGCGGTGGTCGCTGCCCGCAGACTCGGTGGCCGCTCGGCCCGCCTCCAGGCGGGCGACCGGGATGCGGAACGGGGAGCAGGAGACGTAGTCCAGACCCACCTCGTGGAAGAAGTGGACCGACTCGGGGTCGCCGCCGTGCTCGCCGCAGACGCCGAGCTTGAGGTCGGGACGGGTCTCGCGGCCCGCCCTCGCCGCCGCCCTGACCAGCGAGCCGACGCCGTCCTTGTCGATCGTCTCGAACGGCGAAACCCCGAAGATGCCCTTCTCCAGGTACGCCGTGAAGAACGAGGCCTCCACGTCGTCCCGGCTGAAGCCCCACACCGTCTGGGTGAGGTCGTTCGTGCCGAAGCTGAAGAACTCCGCCGCCTCCGCGATCTGACCGGCGGTCAGCGCGGCCCGCGGCAGCTCGATCATCGTGCCGATCGACAGCTTCAGCTGCGTACCCGTCGCCGCCTCGACCTCCGCGATGACCGCGTCGGCCTCCTCACGGACGATCTCCAGCTCCTGGACGGTGCCGACGAGCGGGATCATGATCTCCGCCCGCGGGTCGCCCTTGGCGTTCTTGCGCTCGGCCGCCGCTTCCGCGATCGCGCGGACCTGCATCGTGAACAGGCCGGGGATGACCAGGCCCAGACGCACACCGCGCAGACCCAGCATCGGGTTCTGCTCGTGCAGCCGGTGCACGGCCTGCAGCAGCCGCAGCTCGTTCTCGTGCGGGTCCTTGCGGGCCTCGGCGAGGGCGACGCGCACCGACAGCTCGGTGATGTCCGGCAGGAACTCGTGCAGCGGCGGGTCGAGGAGCCGTACCGTCACCGGCAGGCCGTCCATCGCCGAGAACAGCTCGACGAAGTCCTGCTTCTGCAGCGGGAGCAGCTGCTTGAGGGACTCCTCGCGCTCGTCGTCGGTGTCGGCCAGGATGAGGCGCTCCACCAGCTCACGGCGGTCGCCGAGGAACATGTGCTCGGTACGGCAGAGACCGATGCCCTGCGCGCCGAACCGCCGCGCGCGCAGCGCGTCCTCGGCGTTGTCCGCGTTGGCCCGCACCCGCAGCCGGCGCTTGCGGTCGGCGAACGCCATGATCCGGTGCACGGCCTCGACCAGCTCGTCGGCGTCCTGCGCACCCGCGTGCATCCGGCCCTCGAAGTACTCGACGACCGGGGAGGGGACCACCGGGACCTCGCCGAGGTACACCTTGCCGCTGGACCCGTCGATGGAGATGACGTCGCCCTCCTCCACCACCTGCCCGCCCGGCACGGTCATCCGCCGCCGCTTGGTGTCGACCTCCAGCTCCTCGGCGCCGCACACACAGGTCTTGCCCATGCCGCGCGCGACGACGGCCGCGTGGGAGGTCTTGCCGCCGCGCGAGGTGAGGATGCCCTCGGCCGCGATCATGCCGTCGAGGTCGTCGGGGTTGGTCTCCCGGCGGACCAGGATCACCTTCTCGCCCGAGCGCGACCACTTCACGGCGGTGTACGAGTCGAAGACCGCCTTGCCGACCGCGGCACCCGGCGAGGCCGCGATGCCCCGGCCGACCTGCTCGGTCTTCGCGTGCTCGTCGAAGCGCGGGAACATCAGCTGGGCGAGCTGGGCGCCGGTGACGCGCTGGAGCGCCTCGGTCTCGTCGATGAGCCCCTGGTCCACGAGCTGCGTGGCGATACGGAAGGCGGCACCGGCCGTCCGCTTGCCGACGCGCGTCTGGAGCATCCACAACTGCCCGCGCTCGATGGTGAACTCGATGTCGCAGAGATCCTTGTAGTGGTTCTCCAGGGTCTCCATGATCTGCATCAGCTGGTCGTACGACTTCTTGTCGATCTGCTCCAGCTCCGCGAGCGGCACGGTGTTGCGGATGCCCGCGACGACGTCCTCGCCCTGCGCGTTCTGCAGGTAGTCGCCGTATACGCCCTGGTGGCCCGAGGCGGGGTCACGGGTGAAGGCGACGCCCGTACCCGAGTCCGGACCCAGGTTGCCGAAGACCATGGAACAGACGTTGACGGCCGTACCCAGATCACCGGGGATGCGCTCCTGGCGGCGGTACAGCTTGGCGCGGTCGGTGTTCCAGGAGTCGAAGACCGCGTGGATGGCGAGGTCCATCTGCTCGCGCGGGTCCTGCGGGAAGTCCCGCCCGGCCTCCTTCTTGACGATCTTCTTGAAGGCGGTGACCAGCTTCTTCAGATCCGCGGCCTCGAGGTCGGTGTCGACCGAGACCTTCTTGGCCTCCTTGGCCTTCTCCAGCGCGTCCTCGAAGAGCTCGCCGTCGACGCCGAGGACGGTCTTGCCGAACATCTGGATGAGACGGCGGTACGAGTCCCACGCGAACCGCTCGTCGCCGGCCTGGTCGGCGAGGCCCTTCACGGACTGGTCGGAGAGCCCGATGTTCAGGACCGTGTCCATCATGCCGGGCATGGAGAACTTCGCGCCGGAACGGACGGAGACCAGCAGGGGGTTGTCGGCCTGGCCGAGCTTCTTGCCCATCCGCGCTTCGAGGGCGTCGAGGTGCGCACTCACCTCGTCACGCAGTGCCGCGGGCTCCTCGCCGCTGTCGAGGTAGACCTTGCAGGCTTCGGTCGTGATGGTGAAGCCAGGGGGAACGGGAAGCCCCAGGTTGGTCATCTCGGCGAGGTTCGCACCCTTGCCGCCGAGGAGGTCCTTGAGGTCCTTGTTTCCCTCGGTGAAGTCGTAGACGAACTTCGCTACGTGGGGTTCTTTGTTTTCCGACACGGGTCTCGACTCCCTCGGGACGCGGTGGCTGCCCTGACGGCGAGGAACATACCCAGATCAAAGGCGTCTGGGTACGTCCACTCATGCGTCATGCGCCTGTAACCACTCGTCCGCCAGCGGATTGAAAGTCAAAGCTCGGCAAGCAACCAACCGCTTATGTTTTCACTTCCTGAACGCATCACTGCCCACAGGTGCACTTTTCCGCTCATCTGAGCGCCCGGCAGACACATCTGATTTCGATCGATGAACGATCAAGGGGTGGCACTCGGTGCCACCCCTTGGAGAAGTGCAGTCGCCCAAGATCCGCTCATCTGAGCGCAACCCTTATCAAGGGTGGCGAGAATCACGCTGCCACAACGGGCCGGATTTCACCATGCGGACGCCGATCCGGAACCGAAACGCGGCTGTCACACACCCATCGCGAGCAGCCGTTCCTCCGCCCGCTCGGGCGCGTAAAGGTGCTCCACGACCAGCGCACCGGCCCCCACCAGCCCGGCCCGCTCCCCGAGCCGCGAGGTGACGACCTCCAGATGAGCGGTGGAGCGCGGCAGCGCCCGCTGGTAGAGCAGCTCGCGCACACCGGTCAGGAAGGGAGTTCCGGCCAAATCCCCGGCGATCATCAGCACCCCGGGGTTCAGCAGCGTGACGACGGTCGCGAGTACGTCCCCGACCTGGCGCCCGGCCTCCCGGGCGAGACCGACGGCCTCCGGATGCCCGGCCGCCAGCAGCCCCCGCACATCCGAGCCGGACGCGGCCGGCACCCCGGCCTCCGCCAGCCGCCGCGCCACGGCGCCACCGCTCGCGACGGCGGCCAGACAGCCGTAGGACCCGCACCGGCACAGCGCGTCGGCGCCCACCCGGATGTGCCCGATGTCCCCCGCGCCCCCGTCGATGCCCCGGTAGATCGACCCGTCGACCACGACCCCCGCACCGATACCGGTCGACACCTTGACGAGCACGAAGGCCGAGCAGTCGGCGTATCCGGCGCGCTGTTCGCCGTACGCCATGAGGTTGGCGTCGTTGTCGACGAGGACCGGCACCCGGTCCGCGCCGCCGCGCTCGGCGAAGGATCTGGCCAGCCGGCCCCTTATGTCGTACCCGTCCCAGCCCGGCATGATCGGCGGCTGCACGACCCGCCCGGTCTCGCTGTCGACGGGCCCCGGCACGGCGAGCCCGATCCCGCAGACCTGCTCGGCCCGCCTCCCGGCCTTGGGCAGCAACTCGGCGAACCAGCCGCCGAGTTCACCGAGTACGGCATCCGGCCCGTCCTCGACGACGAGGACCCCGGAGTGCTCGGCGAGCATCTCGCCGGTCAGGGTGAGGACGGCGGCGCGGGCGTGCCGGGTGTCGAGGTCGGCGGCGAGGACCACGGCATGCTCGTCGTCGAACTCCAGGGTGATGGAGGGCCGCCCGCCGAGCGGCGAGTCCACCGGACCGCCGGCCCCCTCCCGCAACCACCCGGCCCGGAACAAGCGGTCAAGGCGCTGGCCGACGGTGGCACGGGACAGTCCGGTGACCTGCTGGAGGGCTCCGCGCGTGGTCGCGCGTCCGCTTCGCACCAGTTCGAGCAGATCTCCGGCGCTCGCCTGCCCTCGTCCGGCCATGCGCACCCCCTTGTGTTTCTCAAGCTTGCATTACATATTGAGTTTTGCGTGTTAAATAGACGTAACCCTACGGTAGCTACGACCGAACCGGTCGGCCGGACGTCTTCGGGGAGCCCCGAGTGGATCGCACTGCCCAGCTCACCAGCCGTGCCTCAGCGCACCCGATTGCATACGATCCACCCCCCGTGCCGAGGTCGCTGCACGTCAGGGCCGTCCAGGTCCTGGAGGACAACTGGACGGGCGCCTCCACGGTCCCCTCGCGCAGTCTGTACCCGCACCAGTGGTCCTGGGACTCGGCGTTCATCGCGATCGGCCTGCGCCACCTGTCGCCGTTACGGGCACAGACGGAGCTGGAGACGCTGCTGGCGGCCCAGTGGGCGGACGGCCGCATCCCGCACATCGTCTTCAACCCCTCCGTCCCGCTCGACGCGTACTTCCCGAGCCCCGACTTCTGGCGCTCCTCGACCGCGGGGCGCGCCGCGGGCGCCCCGCGCACCGTACAGACCTCGGGCATCGTGCAGCCACCGGTGCACGCGCTCGCGGCCTGGCTGGTGCACTGCGCCGACCCGGGCCTGTCCCGGGCCCGCGGCTTCCTCGCCCGCGTCTACCCCGGCCTCGCGGCCTGGCACCGCTACCTCCTGCACAGCCGCGACCTGGGCGGAGCCGGCCTCGCCTCGGTCATCCACCCCTGGGAACAGGGTATGGACAACAGCCCTTGCTGGGACGCCCCGTTGAGCCGTGTCACACCGGCCCCGGCCCGCTCCTTCCGCCGCGCCGACCTGGACCACGGAGCCCCGGAGGACCGCCCCACCGACCTCGACTACGGCCGTTACGTACGCCTGGCGACGGACTACCGCGACCGCGGCTACGCCGACGGAGCATCCCAGTTCGCGGTCGAGGACCCGGCGTTCAACGCCCTGCTCATCGCATCCGAGCACGCGCTGGCACGCATCGCCGGCGAACTGGGCGCGACCGGCACGGCCCGCCACGCCCGCGCGCAGCGCCTGACGACGGCACTGGTGGACCGCCTGTGGGACCCGGTGAGCGGGATGTTCCTGTGCCGGGACCTGCGGGCCGGGCACGTCGAGAGCGGCGCTCTCGGACCTGAGCACCGCTCACCCTCCGGCACCCTCATCCCGGAGCTGAGCATCTCCGGCCTGGTCCCCCTCCTCCTCCCGGACCTCCCCCACGACATCGCCACCGCCCTCGTCCGCACCGCCCGCGGCCCCCACTTCGGCCTGGGCACCACCACCCACCTGCCGCCCTCCTACGACCTGCTCGGCGAGGCCTTCGACCCGCACCGGTACTGGCGCGGCCCCGCCTGGTTCAACACGAGCTGGCTGATCGAGCGAGGCCTGCGCACGCACGGCGCACAGGACCAGGCCGAAGCACTGCGCACGGCCTTCCTCGACACCGCCGGCACCTCGGGCTTCGCCGAGTACGTCGACCCGTACACGGGTGAGCCCTGCGGCGCACCCGGCTTCGGCTGGACCGCCGCGCTCACGCTGGATCTGCTCCATGTGCGCCCCGGCGACGGCGTGTCCTCAGCCGGCACCGGCACGTTCGACATGACTGAAAAGGGAGGGAACCGGGGATGAGTGACCGGCATCATCTGCTCGTGCACGGCGGGACGTTCGCTGCCGTGGGCGACGGCGGGGACATCAGCGGTGTCCGGGGGGCCGGCTCCCCGGACGGGTTATTCGTGCGCGACGCCCGGCACTTGAGCCGTTGGCAACTGACGGTCGACGGCGCGGTGCCGGAGTCGCTCACGCCGGTCGCGGACGGGGACACGGCACGCTGTGTCCTCGTCCCGCGCGGCGGACGCCAAGAGCCCCCCGCATACACGATCTTCCGCGAACAAGCGGTGGGAGACGGCGCGTTCGTCGAATCCCTCCGCGTCACCAGCAACCGCCCGACCCCCACCACGGTCCGCCTGGCGGTCACCGCGGACGCGGACTTCACCGACCAGTTCGAATTGCGCTCCGACTACCGCACGTACACCAAGATCGGAGCCACCCGCTCCCGCCAAGTCCTAGACGACGGCGTGGAGTTCACCTACCACCGAGGTGAATGGCGATCCTGTACGACGGTGACGGCCGACCCGGCCCCGGACGCCGTCGAGGAGACAGGCACAGGCGCCCGCCGCCTGGTGTGGACCCTGAACCTCCACCCCCACGCCACCACGGAAGTCACCCTCCGGGTGATGGCAAGGCCGCACGGCGACAAACGCACCCTGCGCGTCCCGGCGTCACCGGCCGCCATGACCGACCAACTCCTCTCTCTGGAGGGCGAGTTCGTCGAGGGCGTCGCCTTCCCCACGGGCTGGCCGGAGCTGGCGGCGTCCTGCGCCCGAGGCCTCGCGGACCTGGCCTCGCTCCAGGTCCCGGCAACGGGCCCCGACGGCGAGGAACTCCGAGTCCCCGCGGCCGGAGCACCGTGGTTCCTCACCCTCCTGGGCAGGGACGCCCTCCTGACATCCCTCTTCACCCTCCCCTACCGCCCCCAACTGGCCGCAGCCACACTCCCCGCCCTGGCCGCGACCCAGGCGAGGGAGACCGGCGCGGACGCGGTCGCCCAGCCGGGCAAGATCGTGCACGAGGTACGCCACGGCGAGCTGGCGCACTTCGGCCAGGTCCCGTACGCCCGCTACTACGGCTCGGTCGACGCGACGCCCCTCTTCCTCATCCTCCTGGGCGCATACACCGAACAGACGGGCGACGCGGCCCTCGCCCGCCGCCTCGAATCCCACGCCCGCGCGGCGATCGGCTGGATGCTGGACCACGGCGGCCTCACCTCCCGCGGCTACCTCGTCTACCGCGCCGACCAGGGCGGCCTCGCCAACCAGAACTGGAAGGACTCCCCCGGCGCCATCTGCTCCGCCGACGGCACGCGGGCCACGGGAGCGGTGATGGCGGCGGGCGCGCAGGGCTACGCGTACGACGCACTGCGCCGCACGGCGTGGCTGGCCCGCACGATCTGGTCGGACGAGACATACGCGGCACTCCTGGAACAGGCGGCAGCCGACCTGCGCGACCGCTTCCAGCGGGACTTCTGGATGCGGGAGCGTTCCTTCCCGGCCCTGGCCCTGGACGGCGAGGGCCGCCAGGTGGACGCACTGGCCTCGGACGCCGGACACCTCCTCTGGTCCGGCCTGCTGGACAAGGAGTACGGCGAGCTGGTGGGCCGACGCCTCCTCGAACCGGACTTCTTCTCGGGCTGGGGCGTGCGGACGCTGGCGGCGGGGCAGGCGGCGTATCACCCGCTGTCGTACCACCGGGGTTCGGTATGGCCGCACGACAACGCACTGATCACGCTCGGGCTCGCGCGGTACGGCCTGCACGACGAGGCGCGCACGGTGGCACATGCGCTGGTCGACGCGGCGACGGCCACGGGGCATCGGCTGCCGGAGGTCATCGCCGGGTACGGGCGGGACACGCATGCGGAGCCGGTGCCGTATCCGCATGCGTGTGTGCGGGAGGCTCGGTCTGCGGCGGCGCCGCTGGCTTTGTTGACGGCGGTTGGAGGGGCCTAATAGCTCGGGTGGTGCTGTCGTGGGGCGACTGCGTGTCCGTTGTGGCTGGTCGCGCAGTTCCCCGCGCCCCTTTAGGGCGTTGACCGGGCGTTTGCCGGGTGTTTGCCCGGGGCTGTGAACAGGACACCCCGGCAGGCCGTACGGGATGGTAGCGGGCCAAACGGATCCCCAATCAGAGGATCCTGCCTCCCAGCGTGGCCCGCCAACCTGTAGCAGTCAGCCAGGAAGGACCCTCGGGTGCCCGTCTTCACGCGCCTTCGTCAACAGCCGGACACGTCACCCGAGATCGAGCCGGAAGAGAGCACCGAGCAGGAGGCATCCGCCTCACCCGCTCGCCGTACCCTGCGCGCACGGTTCGCCGGCTTCCGCGACCGGCACCCCACCGCCACACGCAACACCCGCTGGGCGATCACCGTCCTCGCCGCCGCTCTCGTGCTCGGTGCGCTGGTGCTGCCGAACCGGATCGAGGCGCTGCACACCGACCGGTTCACCCGAATACCGGTGGAGGCGATCCTCGGGGCGGCCGTAGCGCTCGCGCTGCCGCGCCGGCCACGGCTGGTGGTGGCGGTGGTGTCCGGGGTGGCGCTGGGGGCGATGACGGTCCTGAACCTGCTGGACATGGGGTTCCTGGAGTACCTCGGACGGGGCTTCAACGTCGTACTGGACTGGGAGTTGCTGCCCGACGCCCAGTCGTACGTTGAGGACGCGATGGGCAAGACGGTGGCGATCGCGGCAACCGTCGGCGTCTTCGTACTGATCTTCTTGTTGCTCTCGCTCATGGCACTTGCGATGGTCCGCCTGAGCAATCTCCTCGCCCGGAACAGGCAGGCGGCCACCCGCGGAACGCTGCTCGTCACCGTCGTATGGGTGCTGTGCTCGGCGCTGGGGCTGCAGCTCGGCGGGGTGCCGATCGCGTCCGACCGCACGGCCAGCGCGGTGGCCATCCAGGCGCGGCGGGTGCACGACACCCTGCGAGACGAGGCGGAGTTCCAGAAGATCGCCAAGGTGGACGCGTTCGGCAACACACCGCCCAGCGAGCTGGTCCCCGACCTGCGCGGCAAGGACATGATCTTCACCTTCATCGAGAGCTACGGCCGCAGCGCGATCGAGGACCCGGTCGAGGCCCCCGGCGTCGACGCAACCCTCGACGCCCGCACCAAGGCCCTCGCGAAAGCGGGCTTCCACGCCAAGAGCGGCTGGCTCACCTCCGCGACCTACGGCGGCAGCAGCTGGCTGGGCCACTCCACCACCATGTCGGGCCTGTGGATCAGCAACCAGCAGCGCTACCGCACACTCATGGCGAGCGACCACATGAGCCTCACCGAGGCGTTCAAGAAGACGGGCGACTGGGACACCGTCGGCATCATGCCCGGCGTCCAGAAGAGCTGGCCGGAGTCGAAGTTCTACGGCCTGGACTCCTACCGCAACGCCTTCCAGATGGGCTACAAGGGCCCGAAGTTCAGCTGGTCGACGATGCCGGACCAGTACGCGCTCCAGCAGTTCCAGAACCTGGAGCACAGCAAGAAGCGCAGCAAGCCCCTGATGTCCCTGGTCATCCTGACGTCGAGCCACCAGCCCTGGGCGCCGATCCCCAAGATGGTCCCCTGGGACGACCTGGGCGACGGCTCGGTCTTCAACTCCATCCAGAAGGCCGGCAAGAACCCCTCGGACATCATCACCAGCTCGCCCAAGTCCCAGGCGGAGTACGGCAAGTCGGTCCAGTACTCGGTGACGGCCCTCACGGAGTGGCTGGAGCGCTACGGCACCAAGGACACGGTCCTGGTCTTCCTGGGCGACCACCAGCCGATAGCCCGCGTCAGCGGCAACCACGCCAGCCGCGACGTCCCGATCTCGATCGTCGCCAAGGACCCGAAGGTCCTGGACAAGATCAACGACTGGGGCTGGACCGACGGCCTGCGCCCTGCGCACAACGCCCCGGTGTGGAAGATGAGCTCGTTCCGCGACAAGTTCCTGACGGCGTACGGCTCGACCCCGCACCCGAAGAAGGGGTGACACGGAGTAGTTCGGCTGCGGGTCGGTGGGGGCTGGTCGCGCAGTTCCCCGCGCCCCTGAAGGGGCGCGGCAGCCGCGTACGGCGAGAAGGGGACGGGGCGGGGGTGTCCGCCCGCAGCGAATGGCGCGTCAACCCCAGCACCCACTTGGCCGACCGATTCCGCGCCATTCCGAGGACGGACACCCCCGACCCGGCCCCGACCCACAACCAAACCAAAGGCGCTACACAAGCCCCCCCCAAACCCGCAGCGGCGCCGCCGGCATCCCCACCACAGCCCCCCGACCTGTCGAGCTCGGCGTCCTCACCCATACCCCCACAGACGTACGGATGCGTC
>NZ_JBEYUY010000045.1:0-76897 GCF_040643775.1 Streptomyces sp. NPDC047081
GCGGACGGGTCGTGGCGAGCGCAGCCGAGCGCCGCTCGCTGTGGCGCGTGCGCGAGGACGGGGCCGGGCTCGCCGCCCGCCTGGTGGACGGCGGGGAATCCTGGCCCGGCTGGGAGGACGCGGCGGTCGCGCCCGGCCAACTCCCCGCCTACCTGCGGGACTTCCGCAAACTACTGGCCGCGCACGGCCTCACCGGCGTGCTCTACGGCCACTTCGGGGCGGGCTGCGTACACGTCCGCATCGACTTCGACCTCGCCACGGACACCGGCCGCGGCGCCGCACGCCGCTTCCTCCGCGAGGCCGCCGCCCTGGTCGTGGAGCACGGCGGGACCCTGTCGGGCGAGCACGGCGACGGCCGGGCCCGCGGCGAGCTGCTGGAGGTCATGTACGGCCCCCGGCTGATCCGGGCGTTCGCCGCCTTCAAGGAGATCTTCGACGCCGAGGGGCTGCTCAACCCGGGCGTCGTCGTAGCCCCGGCCCCGCTCGACGCCGACTTCGCGCTGCACACGCCCGCCGACGTACTGCCCGTCGAGACGCTCTTCTCCTTCCCGCACGACGAGGACGGGTTCGCGGGCGCCGTGCGCCGCTGCGTCGGCGTCGGCCGCTGCCGCAGCGACACCGGCGGCGTGATGTGCCCCAGCTACCGGGCCACGGGGGAGGAGAACGCCTCGACCCGGGGCCGGGCCCGGCTGCTCCAGGAGATGGTGCGGGGCGGGACGGTCCGGGACGGCTGGCGCTCGACGGAGGTACGTGACGCCCTCGATCTGTGCCTGTCCTGCAAGGCGTGTTCCAGCGACTGCCCGGTGGGCGTCGACATGGCCACGTACAAGGCGGAGTTCCTGCACCAGCACTA
Source organism: Streptomyces sp. NPDC047081 (assembly GCF_040643775.1). Classification (NCBI taxonomy): domain Bacteria; kingdom Bacillati; phylum Actinomycetota; class Actinomycetes; order Kitasatosporales; family Streptomycetaceae; genus Streptomyces; species Streptomyces sp. NPDC047081. Next base: position 854 of record NZ_JBEYUY010000045.1, read on the forward strand.
CAAGGGCAGGGTCAGACCCCGCTCCCACTACTCGCTGGGCTGGCTGCCGCTGGCCTCCGTCCTCGCGGGGTACGCCGCCCGGCCCCTCAACGCCCTGCTGCGCGGGCCGTTCGGCAGGTTCCTCGCCCGGCTCGGCGGCGTGACCACCGAGCGCCGTATCCCCGCGTTCGCCTCCCGGCGCGCACTGCGCCGAGTCCTGGGCGCGACGCGGCCGGGCACCGAGGCGAAAGCGCTGCTCTTCGTCGACAGCTTCACCCGCGCCTTCCGCCCCGAGGTGGCCGGCGCCACCAGCCGCGTGCTCACCGCCGCCGGAGTTCCGTGCAGCCCCCGGACCGGCCTGTGCTGCGGCCTGACCTGGGTCAGCACCGGCCAGCTGTCCGTCGCGCGCGCCGTCATGGCCCGTACGGTGGCCCACCTGGACGACGGCGACGAACGGCCCCTGGTGGTGCCGGAACCCAGCTGCGCCGCCGCCCTGAAACGCGACGTGCCCGAACTGCTCGGCACCGAGGCCGCCCGCCGCGTCGCGGCCCGCGTCCACACCCTCACCGGCGCCCTCACCGACCTCGCCGCACCGGAGTGGACGCCACCCCCGCTGCCCGAGGCCGTCGTCCTGCAGACCCACTGCCACGAGTACGCCACCTTTGGGGACCACCCGCGCGAACTGCTCCGCCGGCTCGGCGTACGGCAGGTCGACGAGGCCGAGGGCTGCTGCGGACTGGCCGGGAACTTCGGCTTCGAGGCACAGCACCACGCCACCTCGATGGCCGTCGCCGCCCTGGAACTGGGACCCCGCCTCGACGGCGCCTCACCCGATACGCCCGTCGTCGCCGACGGCTTCGGCTGTGCCACCCAGGTCGACCATCTCGCCGGCGATCGGGGCGTGCGCGCCGTACATCTCGCACAACTGCTCGACCTCGCCGACCAGCCAGGAGAACCCTCATGACCGACACACCCACGCAGTTGTTCATCGGCGGCGTCTGGGCGGATGCCTCGGACGGCGCCACGATGCCCGTCGACGACCCCGCGACCGGCGAGATCCTCTGTCACGTCGCCGACGCCGGGCCCAAGGACGCCCGGCTAGCGGAGGACGCCGCGGTGCGGGCACAGGAGGACTGGGCGCGTACGGCACCGCGGGCGCGCAGTGAGATCCTGCGCCGCGCCTACGAGATCGTCGTCGAGCGCACCGACGAACTCGCCCTCCTGATGACGTCCGAGATGGGCAAGCCGCTGGCCGAGGCCAGGGGAGAGGTCGCCTACGCTGCCGAGTTCCTGCGCTGGTTCTCCGAGGAAGCCGTCCGCATCGACGGCGGCTTCGGCGTCCTGCCCGACGGCCGCAACCGCATGCTGCTCTCCCGCCGTCCGGTGGGCCCATGCCTGCTCATCACGCCCTGGAACTTCCCGCTCGCGATGGGCGCCCGCAAGATCGGTCCGGCGGTCGCGGCGGGCTGCACGATGGTGCTCAAGCCGGCGCCGCAGACCCCGCTTTCCAGCCTGGCCCTGGCCGCGATCCTCCAGGAGGCCGGTCTGCCGGACGGGGTGCTGAACGTCGTCACCACTTCGCGGGCGGGCGAGGTGTGCGAGCCGCTGCTACGTGGCGGGCGCATCCGCAAGCTGTCCTTCACCGGCTCCACGGCGGTCGGCCGCCTGCTGCTCGCGCAGTGCGCCGACACGGTCGTACGGGCCTCGATGGAACTTGGCGGCAACGCGCCCTTCATCGTCTTCGACGACGCCGACCTGGACGTGGCCGTGGACGGTGCGATGACCGCCAAGATGCGCAACATGGGGGAGGCGTGCACGGCGGCGAACCGCTTCTTCGTGCACCGGTCGGTGGCGGAGGAGTTCGGGGCGCGGCTCGCCGAGCGGATGGGTGCGCTCGTGGTCGGTCCTGGGACCGGGGACGGGGTCGACGTCGGTCCGCTCATCGACGGGGCCGGACGCGCCAAGGTCGAGGAACTGGTCGCCGACGCGGTGGCGCGTGGAGCGCGGGTGCTCGTCGGCGGACGTACGCCCGAGGGGCCCGGCTGTTTCTACCCGCCGACCGTGCTGGCCGACGTGGACCCCGGGAGCCGTCTGATGGGTGCGGAGATCTTCGGCCCGGTGGCGGCGATCCTCACCTTCGACGACGAGGACGAGGTCGTCCGCCGCGCCAACGACACGCCCTGGGGCCTGGTGGGGTACGTCTTCACCGAGGGCCTGGACCGGGGGCTGCGGGTCGGCGAACGCCTCGACGTAGGCATGGTGGGCCTCAACACCGGCCTTGTCTCCAACCCCGCGGCTCCCTTCGGCGGCGTCAAGCAGTCCGGGCTCGGGCGCGAGGGCGGCCGGGTCGGGATCGACGAGTTCCTGGAGTACCAGTACTTGGCGATGCCCGTGCGGTGACCGTGACCTGCTACCCCCGTACGCGGGAAGCGCCCTGAAGGGGCGCGACCAGCCACGAAGGCGCCGCAGCCGACCGACAACCCCTCGCTGCTCTTCCAGCGGGGCGCTCAGGCACTCAGCAGCCGCCCCGTGATCTCCGCCGCCGTGCCCGCCACCAGGTCGCCCCACTCGCGCACCCGGTCCGCGTCGAAGCGGGAGTCGGGCATCGAGACGGCCACGGCGGCGAGCGGCGCCCCGCCCGCGTCGAGCACCGGCGCGGCGAGCGCGCAGACGCCCAGGCGGTACTGGTTCTGGTTGAGCGCGTAGCCGTCCTCGCGGATGCGGTCCAACTCGGCGCGCAGTTCGCCGGGTTCGGCGGGGGTCGTGTCGCTGAAGCGCTCCAGGCCGCGCGCGATGAGCTCCTCGACGTCCTGCCTCGGAAGGTGCGCGAGGATGACGCGCCCGGTGGCCGTCGCGTGCAGCGGCGAGGTGTCGCCGATGGCGTGATAGGTCCGTACGGCGTGGTCGCAGTCCACGCGGTCCACGACGACCATGCACTGGAGGGCGTCGGGCACCGTCAGGTGGATCGTCTCGTTCACCGCGTCCCGCAGGCGGATCATCGGCTCCCGGGCGGCCACGAACAGGCCGGAGCCCTGCAGGGCCGCGGGCCGTACCGCCAGCACGCGGGCGCCGATCTCCCAGCGTGTGGTGTCCCGTCGGTTGGCGCGCAGCCAGCCGGCCTCGGCGAGTGTGACCAGGGTGCGCTGCACGGTCGACTTGGGCAGTCCGAAGAGCTTCGTCAGTTCCCCGACGGTGACCGGCTGGTGCTGGGCGACGGCCTCCAGGATGCGCAGTGACCTGGTGACACTCTTCATTTCCATCCGGTTTCCCCCTGTTAATCCTCGGAATCGCTGCCGGACACCCTCTTGACTCCGCGTCGGAGCCGCTGACATTCTCGTGCCAGATTCTAGCACAGCGTGCCACATAGTGGAACGGTCCTCCGGAGGTCCTCCCGGGACATGAGCCGGGACCGCCGGACAGGGGCAGTCGCGCCCCGCGGGCCTTCAGGTGGCCCGAACCCTCCAAAAAAAGCCTCGAATCCGACAGTCCGCGTCGAGCAGTCCATGCCGAGGGCCACCGTGTGCCCCCGCGAACCGAAAGGAATCCCCCGTGTCAGCTGCCAGGAAGCGCGTCGTGGTCGTCGGCGTCGGAACGATGGGCAGCCAGGCCGCCTGGCGGCTGGCCGCCCGCGGAGCCGACGTCGTCGGATACGACAGGTTCGCCCCCGGCCACGACCGCAGCGCCGCCGGCGGTGAGACCCGGATCTTCCGCAGCGCCCACTTCGAGGACTCCCGCTACGTTCCGCTGCTCAAGCACGCCGACGCCCTGTGGGAGGAGCTCCAGCGGGAGACCGGCCGTGAGCTGCGCCGCCTGACCGGCTGCCTGCTCATGGGCCCGACCGAACACCAGCAGATGGCCACCGTCCTGGAGTCCATCGCCGAGCACGACCTCGACCACGAGGTGCTCGACGCCGACTCCCTCGCCAAACGCTTCCCGCAGTTCCGCGTCGAGGACGGCGACGCGGCCGTGCTCGACCGCCGCGCCGGTTACATCCGGCCGGAGCTGACCGTCCAGACCGCGGCCCGGCGCGCCGAGGAACTGGGCGCCCGGATCCACCGCTACACCACGGTCCGCGAGATCGTCCCGCTGGCGAACGGCGTGGAGATCCGCACCGACGCGGGCGCCGAGCGCTTCGACACGGCGGTCGTCACCGTCGGCCCCTGGATCAACGACCTGCTGCCCGACCTGCCCTGGGAGGTGGACGTCCGCCGACTGGTCAGCGCCTGGTACGTACCCACCACCGAAGCCTGGTTCGGCGAGGAGAGCCCCGCGTTCATCCGGACGGCGCCCACCCACTGCTACGGCCTGCCCTCGCCGGACGGCGTCTCCGTCAAGCTCGGCCTGTCCAAGGCCCTGCACCGGCCCGCGGGCGACCCGAACCAGCTGGAACGGACCGTGCGGCCCGAGGAACTGGAGACCTTCACCGAGCTCATCGGACGCCACATGCCCGACCTGGACCCCGACCCGATCCGCCTCTCCGTCTACATGGAGGGCTACACCGAGAGCAGCCGGCCGCTGGTCGGCCCGCTGCCCGGCGCCGACGACGTCGTGCTGCTCGCCGGGTTCTCCGGCCACGGCTTCAAGCTCTCGCCGGCCTTCGGCGACATCGCGGCCGACCTCGCCCTGGACGGCACCACACCCCGACCCATCGACTTCCTGTCCACCATCGACCGCACGGAGGCCTGATCATGGACAACGGCACGCTCTCCGTAGGGCCGCTGTCGGCCGCGCCCGGCACCAAGGTCCGCGGCACCGTCCCCGCCGACCTCGGCACCCTCACCCTCGATATCCCGCTGACCCTGGTCAACGGCGACCGTCCCGGCCCCCGCGTGGTGATCACCGCCGGTGTGCACGGCGGCGAGTTCACGCCCATCGACGCGGCGGTACGCCTGGCGACCCTGGTGGAACCCGCCGGACTGAGCGGGCAGTTGATCGTCTGCCCGGTCGCCAACCCGCCCGCGGTCTACGAGGGCCGGCTCAACGTCTCCCCGCTCGACGGCGTGAACATCAACCGCGTCTTCCCCGGAACCCAGGACGGCGGCCCCACCGAGCGGCTGGCGGCCTGGCTCTTCGCCCACCTCGTCGACGGCGCCGACGTCTACGTCGACCTCCACTGCGGCGGCATCGACCAACTCCTGCGCGACTTCGTCGGATACCGGCTCACCGGGAACCCCGACCTCGACAAGGCGACGGCCGAACTGGCCCACTCCTTCGGCGTCGAGGACGTCGTCCTCGGGCTGACCGCCGAGGGAGGCAACAGCCACGCGGCCGCCGCCCGCCGGGGCATCTCCGCGGTGCTCGTCGAGGTGGGCGGGCTCGGCCAGCGCGACGAGGCCACCACCCTGCGACGCGTCGACGGCCTGTGCCGGGCCCTGCGTCACCTGGGCGTGCTGAACCCGGACGGTACGGCCGAATTCGCCGGCCCTGCCCCGGCGATCCGCGAATGGGTCTGGGCCGCCGGGGTCACGGCCGAGGCCACCGGACTGTGGTACCCCGAGGTGTCCGCCGGCGACGAGGTGGCGGAGGGCGAACTCCTCGGCCGTATCGCCGACCCGGCCGACGGCCGCGAGTACGCGGTCCACGCCCCGGCCGGCGGGCGGATCTTCTACCACATGCACGGCCTGACCGTCGCCCCCGGCGCCGAGCTCGCCGCCATCGCCGCGCCGTGGGACCCCGACCGGGCCACCGAGTCCGCAGGCTTCCACACCCCCGGCGTGGGCACCGCCCCCGACGAGACCGACCCCGCCTGACGCATTCCCACGGCGCCGCCCCCACTCCCGGCGCTCCCCACCAGGGCCCCGCTCCCCGCCCCGACCGCTTCCCTGCCCATGGGGCAGCACCACCAGGAGGCACACGATGAACAACGCCCGGATCGACCGCAGAACTTTCCTCCGCGGAGTCGGCACCGCCGCGGCGGGCGCCGCAGCCGCGACCGTCCTCAGCGCCTGCGGCACCGGCACCAGCCGGTCGTCCACCGGTGCCGGCGCCAAGAGCTCCAAGACACTGGTCGTCCGCGACAGCGGCGGCACCTACGGTGACGCCAACCGCACGGCCATCTACGACCCGTTCACCAAGGAAACCGGCATCACCGTCGAGGTGGTGAACATCCACTACGCCGAGATGCTCGCCCAGATCCAGCAGGGCCGCCCGCAGTTCGACGTCATCGACGACTCGATGGCCGACTTCCTGCGCTTCAGCAAGGCCGACGCCACCGTGGACCTCGACCACGACCGGCTGAAGAACCTCAAGAGCGCGGGGATCGCCGACGCGCTGGTCACCTCCAACGCGATCGGCAAGAACTACTGGGCCAGCGTCATGGCGTACCGCACCGACGTCTGGGACGGAAAGAAGCTCTCGACCTGGGCGGACTTCTGGGACACCAAGGCGTTCCCCGGCAGCCGCTCCCTGCAGGCACTGGACGCGGACCTGCCCGAGCTGGAGTTCGCCCTGCTCGCCGACGGCGTGGCGATGGACAAGCTCTACCCGCTCGACGTGGACCGCGCCTTCAAGTCCCTCGACAACATCAAGGGGTCCGTCAAGAAGTACTGGGACACCGGTGCCCTGCCCGGCGTGCTCCTCGGCCGCAAGGAGGTCGTGGCCTCCACCGTCTGGCACGGCCGCCTCGACGACCTGATCAAGCAGGGCTCCCCGCTCGCCTACCAGTGGAACGGCGCCCGCCGCCAGAGCAACGCCTACGGCATCGCCAAAGGCGCCGCCAACCTCGACGCCGCCTACCAGCTCATCGACTTCGCCCTGCAACCCGAGGTGCAGGCGCACTACGCCGAGCTCTACCCGATGGCCCCCTCGGTGCCCGCCGCCTACAAGAAGCTCTCCTCGACCGTCGCCGCCAACCTGGGCAGCTCCCCGGACCACCTCAAGACCGGCTTCGACGCGGACGTCCAGTGGTGGCACGACAACCAGGACGCGGTGGCCAAGCGCTGGCAGGAGTGGGCCCATGCCTGAGGCAGACGTGATGTCCGATCTCTCGCACTCCGCCCCGGCCGCCCTGACCGGCAGCGGCAAACCCCTCTCCGTGACCCGCCTGCGCAAGAGGTACCGCGGAGGGGTCACGGCCGTCGACGAGGTCTCCATGGAGATCGCGGCGGGCGAGTTCGTCACCTTCCTCGGGTCCTCCGGCTCCGGCAAGACCACCACCCTGATGATGATCGCCGGATTCTGCGAACCCGACTCCGGCAGCATCGTCGTGGGCGGCAACGACGTCACCCGCCTCGCCCCGCAGAAGCGCGGGCTGGGTTTCGTCTTCCAGCAGTACCTGCTCTTCCCGCACATGACCGTGTGGGAGAACGTCGCCTTCCCGCTGCAACTGCGCGACACACCCAAGGCGGAGCTGCGGCGTCGGGTCGGCGAGACCCTGGAGATGGCGGGGCTCTCCGCGATGGCCCGCCGCCGCCCGCGCGAGCTGTCCGGCGGCCAGCAGCAGCGCGTCGCCCTGTGCCGGGCCCTGGTCTACAGGCCCCCGGTGATCCTCATGGACGAACCGCTCGGCGCCCTCGACAAGAAGCTGCGCGACCAGCTCCAGACCGAGATCAAACGCATCCAGCAGGAACTCGGCCTGACCGTCATCTATGTGACGCACGATCAGGAGGAGGCCCTGGTCCTGTCCGACCGCATCGCGGTGATGCGGGACGGCCGCATCGACCAGTTCGACACCCCGCGGGAGCTCTTCGAGCGCCCCCGCACCCCCTTCGTCGCCGACTTCCTCGGTGCCGCGAACTTCCTCCCCGGCCACATCGAGGAACACACCGCGGACCACCTGCTGGTACGGCTCGACACCGGCGGTCTCCTCAAGGCGCGGGCACAGCAGGCGGCGTCCGTGGCCAAGGCGCCGGTGCGGGCCGCGGTCCAGCCCGGCCGGCTCGCCCTGCGCCCCGCCGGCGAGGGCTTCTGTACCGGGACCGTCGAGACGGTCACCTACGTCGGCACCCTCGTCCGGGTCACCGTCCGCCCCGAAGGCGCCGTGGCCACCGGCGTCGTACGGCTGGAACTGCCCGCAGGGCGCGCCCCCGTGCCCGGCGAACGGGTCGGCCTCGGCGCGGAGCCGGCGGACGTCAGCGTGTTCGCCGACCCCGAAGAAGGGAGGTGAGAACGGTGGCCGTGCTCGCTCCGGCACCCGACTCCGCCGCTCCGGTCACCCGCGGGAAGCGGCTGAGCCGCGCCTGGTCCGACCGCCGTACTCGCTTCGGACTGCTCAACGCCGTCCCGGTCGTCGTGTACCTGCTGATCCTGTTCGTCTACCCGATCTTCAGCACCCTCCTGCTGAGCCTGAAGGGCGAGCACGGCGGCTTCACACTGCACTGGTACGCCGACGCGTTCCGCGGCGCCAACCTGGACATCCTGCTGACCACCCTGCGGATCTCCGCCGAGACCTCACTGCTGAGCCTGGCCATCGGCCTGGTGCTGGCCGCCGCCGTGTCCCGGCTGAAGCCCCTGTGGGCAGGGCTGGTGATGGTGGTCGTCGTCCTTCCGCACTTCATCAGCGCGCTGGTACGCACCTACGGCTGGATCATCCTGCTCGGCGAGTACGGCGTCATCAACACCGTCCTGAAGGACCTCCACGTCCCGGGCGCCCCCTTCGACCTGCTCTACAACGAGCTCGGAGTCGTCATCGGCACCACCTCCGTGATGCTGCCGTACACCGTGCTGGTGCTGTACGCCGTCATGCAGGGCATCGACCGCCGGCTGATGGCCGCGGCGGCCGGCATGGGCGCCGGGCGGATCACCATCTTCCGCCGTGTCTACCTGCCGCTGGTCGCCCCCGGCCTGGTCAACGCGGGCATCCTCTGCTTCATCCTCTGCCTCGGCTACTACATCACCCCCGCCCTCATGGGCGGCCCGAAGCAGACCATGGTGGCCTCCCTCATCGACAACCAGGTCATGCAGCAGGGCGAATGGAACGGGGCATCCGCGCTCGGCATCATCCTGCTGCTCCTCACCTTCGCCGGACTCGGGCTGCTCAGACTCCTGAAGACAGCGGGCGAGGCGTACCGGAACCGAGGTACGGCATCATGATCGAACTCCGCTCCACCCTCGCCGGCCGCATCACCCTGGCCGTCCTGTCCACGCTCATCCTGCTGTTCCTGGTGCTGCCGATCGTCGTCATCGTCGTCACCTCCTTCGGCAAGGACGCCTTCGGTAACTTCCCGCCGTCCGGCTGGACGTTCGGCTGGTACCACAAGCTCTTCGCCGAGGGCAGCAAGTGGCCCGCCGCGCTGGCGCTCAGCGCCCTCGTCGCCTCCCTGACCACCGTCTTCTCCCTGATTCTCGGCATGACCGCGGCCACCGCCCTGGTCCGCAGCGAACTGCCGCTGCGCTCGGCGCTCTACGGCCTGGTCCTGGCACCACTGGTGATTCCCCAAGTCGTCATCGCCCTCGGGCTGTTCCTGCTCTTCGAACCGGCCGCGATGCTCGGCAGCCCGATCGCCATCGCGCTGGGCCACACCGTGCTGTCCGCGCCGATCGCGGTGATGATCCTCATGGCCACCCTGAAGGGCATCGACGAACGCCTGGAGGACGCAGCCGCCAGCATGGGCGCGAGCCGCATCACCGTCGCCCGGCGCATCATCTTCCCGCTGGCCGTGCCGGGCCTGGTCGCCGCCGCGATCTTCTCCTTCATCACCAGTTTCGACGAGTTCTTCATCGCGCAGTTCCTGTCCACGGTGAACACCGTGACCCTGCCGGTGCAGGTGTTCAACGTCCTGCAGTACAACGTCGATCCGTCGGTGACGGCCATCAGCGCGATCCTCATCGCGATCGCCGTCCTGGCCCTGGCCCTGGTCGCGGTGGTACGCCGGCTCGGCGGTTCCGGCGACCGGACGGGCCTGCTGCCGACCGAGCCGGGTGCCGGCATCGTGGCCGTGAGCGAGGCCGCGAAATGACCACCGCTACCGCCACCGAGGTGCTGTCCGCGAGCGCGGCCCGCCACCTGCTCCTCAACATGACTCCCAACGGCTCTTTCGGCCCGGACGGCGACGACGTCTTCGTCGTCCGCCGCGGCGAGGGCGCGTACGTCGAGGACTCCGACGGCAGGCGCTACATCGACGGGCTCTCCGGCCTGTACTGCTGCCAGCTGGGCTATTCCTACGGCCCCGAGTTCGCCGAGGCGGCCGAGCGGCAACTGCGCGAGCTGTGCTTCAGCCCCCTGTGGTCCGCCTCCGCGCACCCCACGGCGATCGAACTCGCCGAGCGGCTGTCCCGGATCGCACCGCCGGGCATCGAGCACACGTTCTTCTGCGGCGGTGGCGCCGAGGCCGTCGAGACCGCCTGGAAGCTCGCCCGCCGCTACCACGCACTGCGCGGTGAGCCCGGCCGCACCAAGGCGATCGCCCGGCGCGGCGCCTACCACGGGCTGACCGTCGGCACCCTCTCCTTCACCGACGACCCCGCACTGCGCGAACCGTACGGCCCGCCCGCCGTCGAGACCAGGTTCGTCTCCCACACCAACCGCTTCCGCCTCGCGCCCGAGTACCTCGACGACGAGCTGTTCACCTCCCGGCTGCTCGGCGAACTGGAGGCGGCGGTCCTGGCCGAGGGCCCGGAGACGGTCGCCATGCTGATCGCCGAGCCGGTGCAGAACCGGGGCGGCTGCATCACCCCGCCCACCGGCTACTGGGAGGGACTGCGGGCCCTGGCCGACCGGTACGGCTTCCTGCTCGTCGCCGACGAAGTCATCACCGCCTTCGGACGGCTCGGCGAGTGGTTCGGCGGCGACCGCTACGGCGCCCGCCCGGACATCGTCACCGTCGCCAAGGGCATCACCGCCGGATACGCCCCGATGGGCGCGACCCTGGTCGGCGACCGGGTCGTCGAGGTCGTCAACCGGCCGGGCACGGTCCTCAACCACGGCTACACCTTCGCCGGGCACCCGCTGAGCGCGGCCATCGCCCTGCGCAACCTGGAGATCATGGAGCGGGACCGCATCCTCGACAACGTCCGCGGCCTCCAGGACCACCTCGCCTCCCGCATGGCCGCACTCGCCGGCCTACCGATCGTCGGCGACATCCGCGGCGCCGGATTCTTCTACGCCGCCGAGCTGGTCGGCGACCTCGACGGCGGCGGCTTCAGCGACACCGCCCGCGCCGCCCTGATCGCCGACCTGCTCCCGCGCCGCCTGCGCGAGGCCGGCCTCCTGGCCCGCGTCTACAACCGCGCCGCGCCGCTGGTCCAGATCGCACCCCCACTGATCAGCGACCGCCCCCTCCTCGACCGCGTCGCCGACATTCTCGCGGCCTGCCTCGACGAGGCCTCCGGCCGTCTGTGACACCCGCATCCGAAAGGAACCCCCCCATATGTACTTCATCGGTCCGCTGACCGTCGCCCCCGGCGAGCGTGCCCAGGGCCTCATCCCGGTCGGCACCAGCACCTACGGCGTGGAGCTCGGCATCCCGCTGATCGTCGTCAACGGCGCCCAGGACGGCCCGGTGCTCTGCGTCGACGCGGGTGTGCACGGCGACGAGTACGACGGCCAGGAGGCCATCCGGCGCGTCCTCGCCGAGACCGACCCCGCCACCCTGCACGGCACGCTCGTCGGCATCCCCTGCCTCAACACCCCCGCCTTCGAAGCGGCGGCCCGCGCGAGCGACCTCGACCACCTCAACCTCAACCGCATCTTCCCCGGCGACACGGAGGGCTCGTACACCCTGCGCCTGGCGGCCACCTTCGTCGAACAGGTCATCCCCGCCATCGACGCCCTCGTCGACCTGCACACCGGCGGCACCTTCGGCGAGATCGCCCCCCTGGCCATCCTCCAGGGCGGCTACGAGCACCTGGCCACCGACCTCGCCCTCGCCGCCGGACACGAACTGGTCTGGAAGGGCGGCAAGTGGGGCGGCACGGTCCGTCACCCCACCCTCGACGCCGGAAAGCCCGCCATCACCATCGAGGCCGGCGGCGGCACCTACCGCGAGGCCACCGTCGAACTGCACATGAACTCGGTCCGCAACATCATGCGCAGCCTCGGCATGACCGAAGGCGACGCGGAACTGCGCACCACCTACACCGCCGTCTCCGGCACCTTCGCCCGCTCCAAGGCCGGCGGCTTCTTCGTCGCGCACACCGAGCCGGGCCAGAACTGCAAGGAGGGCGACCTGATCGGCAGCATCGTCGATCACTACGGCAGCACCCTGGAGGAGGTCCGTGCCCCGCAGGAGGGCGTCGTGCTCTGGGTGCGCCGGATCCGCACCGTCCACCCGGGCGACGAGGTCGTCATCTTCGGCGAGGTACAGGGAGAGATCCTGCCGTGACCAGCGAACTCCAGCTCACCGAACTGCTCATCGACGGCAAGCAGGTCCCGGCCGCCGACGGCCGCACCTTCACCGTCCTCGACCCGTCCGACGGCACCGCCATCGCCCAGGTCGCGCTGGCCGGGAAGACGGACGTCGACCACGCGGTGGCCGCCGCACGGGCGGCCTTCACGGCACCCGAGTGGGCCAGGATGCGCGCCGCCGACCGGGGCAGGCTCCTGTACCGGATCGCCGGGGCCATCCGCGACCAGGGCGAACGCCTGGCCCGACTGGAGAGCCAGGACGTCGGCAAACCGCTCGGCCAGGCCAGGGCCGACGTCGAGGCCGCAGCCCGCTACTTCGAGTTCTACGCGGGCGTCGCCGACAAGCTCGGCGGCACCACCATCCCGCTCGGCCCCGGCCTGATCGACTACACCGTCCGCGAGCCGATCGGCGTCACCGGCCAGATCATCCCCTTCAACTACCCGATGCAGAACATCGCCAGAGGCTCCGCGCCGGCCCTCGCCGCTGGCTGCACCGTGGTGCTCAAGCCCTCGCCCGAGGCGCCCCTCACCCCGCTGGAGATCGGCAGGATCGCCCTGGAGTGCGGCCTGCCGCCGGGCGTGCTGAACGTCGTCCCGGGCGACGGCGAGACCGGCGCCGCCCTCGCCGGCCACCCCGGCATCGACCAGGTCACCTTCACCGGTTCGGTGGCCACCGGCATCAAGGTCGCCCAGGCCGCCGCCGCCAACGTGGTCCCGTCCGTCACGGAGTTGGGCGGCAAGTCGCCCTTCGTCGTCTTCGCCGACGCCGACTACGACCTCGCCCTGAAGGCCATCCTCGGGGCCTCCTTCAGCAACGCCGGCCAGACCTGCTCGGCGGGCACCCGGCTCCTCCTCCAGCGCGGTGCCGAGGACTTCCTCGACCGGCTGGTCGCCAAGCTCGCCTCGCTGCGCATCGGTCCCGGCCTCACGGACCCCGACATCGGCCCGCTGGTCGCCGCCCGCCAGCGCGACCGGGTCCTCGGCTACCTGGACCTGGCCCGCGAGGAGGGTGCCACGGTACGGACCGGGGGAGGAGCGCCGTCCGCCCCCGAACTCGCCGACGGCTACTACATCGAGCCGACCGTCCTCACCGGCCTCACCAACGACGCCCGCTGCGCCCGCGAGGAGATCTTCGGCCCAGTCGTCACGGTCATCGAGTTCGACGACACCGACGAGGCCCTGCGGATCGCCAACGACACCCCGTACGGCCTGTCCTCCTACGTCTGGACCCGCGACCTCGACAAGGCGCTGCGCCTGGCCGAGGGCATCCGGGCCGGCCAGGTCTCCGTCAACGCCACCGGCATCGGTACCGGCGTCGAGCTGCCCTTCGGCGGCTACAAGCACAGCGGCTGGGGCCGGGAGAAAGGACTCGAAGGCCTGGCGAGCTACACGCAGACCAAGAACGTCTGCATCGGTTTCGGAGACCGCTCATGAGATACCGCACGCTCGGCGCGCGCGGCCCGACCGTCTCCGTGGTCGGCGTGGGCGGCAACAACTTCGGCTCGCGTCTCGACCAGGAGGGCACGCGGGCGGTCGTCCACGCGGCCCTCGACGCCGGGATCACCCTCTTCGACACCGCCGACATCTACGGCGCGTTCGGCGAGGACGGCGGCTCGCGCGGCGACGGCGAGCGACTCCTCGGCGCCGCGCTCAAGGGCCACCGCGACGAGGTCGTCCTCGCCACCAAGTTCGGCATGGAGATGTCAGGGGCGGAGGCGGAAGCCGAACGGCACGGCCCGCGCGGCTCCCGCCGCTACATCCGGTACGCCGTCGAGGCATCCCTGCGTCGCCTGGGCACCGACCGCATCGATCTCTACCAGTACCACGAGCCGGACGGCGTCACCCCCCTCGACGAGACGGTGGCGGCGCTGCGCGAGCTGGTCGACGAGGGCAAGGTCCGCCACCTCGGCTGCTCCAACCTCCCGCCCGACCAGCTCACCGATGCCTTCGTCTGCGCCCAGGACCGCTACCACCTGCTCGACCGCGGCGCGGAGAACGACCTGATCCCCGCCTGCCGCCGCCTCGGCATCGGCGTGCTCCCCTACTACCCCCTGGCCAACGGTCTGTTGAGCGGCAAGTACCGGCGCGGCGGGACACCCCCGCCCGGCAGCCGGCTCTCCTGGCGCCAGGGCTGGCTCACCGACGCCGCCCTCGACCGCGTCGAGGCCCTCACCGCCTACGGCACCGAACGGGGCCTGAGCCTCCTCCAGGTGGCCGTAGGCGCACTCGCCGCCCTGCCCGCCGTCGGCTCCGTCATCTGCGGCGCCATGACCCCCGACCAGATCACCGCCAACGCCGAGGCGGCCGACTGGATCCCGAACGCCGACGACCTGGCCGCCCTCGACTCGATCGTCACGCCCGGCGAACGCGTCGTCTGAATCTTCCAAGTCCCCCAGAAATCCCGCGAATCGAGGCTGAACCAGCATGCGAGAGATCGTCACCTTCGACGCCTACGGCACCCTGGTCGACTTCCAGCTCGGCCCGACCACCCTCAAGGTCCTCGCCGACCGGCTCGACCTGGACGGCCTGGACGTCGACGAGTTCCTCGACGACTTCCGCGTCATGCGCTTCCAGGCCGTCCTGGAGGCCTACCGCCCCTACCACGAGGTCCTGCACTCCAGCCTGCGCATGGCGATGCGTCTGCACGGTCTGGAATACCGCACCTCGGACGGCGACGCCCTCGTCGAGGCCGTCCCCACCTTCGGCCCCTTCCCCGAGGTGCCCGACGCCCTGCGCGCCCTGAAGTCCCGGTACGAGATCGCCATCATCTCCAACACCGACGACGACCTCATCGCCCGCAACGTCGCCAACATCGGCGTCGAGTTCGACCACGTCATCACCGCCCAGCAGGCGCGGGCGTACAAGCCGGACCGCCAGACCTTCGAGCACGCGTACAAGACGATCGGCGTCGACCCCGCCCAGGTCATCCACACGGCACAGGGCTGGGAGTACGACCTCATCCCGACCCGCGACCTCGGCCTGAAGCGCCGGGTCTGGATCAACCGCTACGGCCGCCCCGGCAGCACCGCCTACCGGCCCTACGACGAACTCCCCGACCTGTCGGGCCTGCCCGCGCTGCTCGGCTGCTGAACCGGAGCCCACGATGAAACAGATCCCGTACTGGCTCGACACCGCCCCGCCCCTGCCCGACCGCTCCGGAAAGGACCTCCCCGAGGAGGCGGACGTGGTGGTCGTCGGCGGCGGACTCACCGGCCTGTCCACCGCCTACCACACCGCCCGCAAGGGGGCCCGGGTCGTCCTCGTCGAGAAGGACAAGGTCGGCTCGGGCGCATCCGGCCGCAACGGCAGCATGTGCACCCAGGGCATCACCATCAGCCCCGCCGAGGCCCGCAAGCGCTACGGGCAGGAGCGCGCCCGCGAGCTGTACAACGCCTTCCGCGAGGCGGTCGACGTCGTCGAGAACCTCACGCGCGAGGAGGACATCGACTGCGACTTCCACCGCGCCGGCCGCCTCGGCGTCGCCTTCAAGCCGCGGCACTTCGAGGCCATGCGGGCCAAGCAGCGCGACCTGGCCGACAACTTCGGCCACGAGACCCAGCTCCTGACCCGCGCGGAGCTGAAGGCGGAGCTGTCCTCCGACTACTACCACGGCGCCCTGCTGGACCCGCTCAGCGCGGGCCTGCACGTCGGCAAGTACGTCCACGGCCTCGCCGACGCCGCCGAACGGGCCGGAGCCGAGATCCACGAACGCAACGCGGCCACCGGCCTCACCCGCCTGCCCGGCGGCGGCTTCCTGGTCGAGACCCTGCACGGCACCATCCGCGCGGGGCAGGTCATGGCCGCCACCGACGCCTACACCGACAAGGCGATGCCCTGGTTCCGCAAGCGGCTGATCAACGTCGGCAGCTTCATCATCGTCACCGAGCCGCTGGGGGAGGCACGCGCGAAGGAACTCATCCCGAACGGCCGCCTGGTGGTCGACTCCAAGAACATCGGCCACTACATCCGCCTCACCCCCGACCACCGCCTCGCCTTCGGCGGCCGCGCCCGCTTCGCCCCCTCCAACCCCGCCTCCGACCTCAAGAGCGGCGACGTCCTCAGGCGCGAGATGACGGAGATCTTCCCGCAGCTCGCGGGGGTGCGGATCGACTACGTCTGGGGCGGCACGGTCGGCTTCTCCTGGGACCGCGTCCCGCACGCAGGCGAGACCGACGGCCTGTACTACTCCATGGGCTACTGCGGCCACGGCGTCCAGATGGCCACGTACATGGGCCGCGCCGTCGCCGAGATGATGGACGGCAAACCGCAGGCCAACCCGCTGCGCGGCCTCGGCTTCCCGAAGGTCCCCGTCCCCTTCTACAACGGCACGGCCTGGTTCCTGCCCTTCGGCGGCGCCTACTACAAGGCCAAGGACCGGCTGCGCTGAGCCGCACGGGACAGCGGCGACACCGAGGGGACCGCCTGCGGTGTCACCGCTGTCACGTCGCCGCGGCGGCGGCCGACAGGCCGAGGCCGCCCACCGACCAGAACGTGTCGGCGCACGCATCCAGGACGGCTTGGTGGCGGACGGTCAGCCGCCGCGGTGCCGATCGAACCGCCCACGGTGTTCAGGAGGTTGAGCGCTCCGGAGGCGCGCGGGATGTGTTCCCTCAGGTGAGGGAGGACGGTACAAGATGAAACCGCGTTGACTCCACCAGCCGTTGCGCGCTCTAGAGCGGCTACGCCAGCCGTACGATCCGGGTGCTTCCGGCGGAGGAGGTGGACGTCACCGCCAGGGCGGCCTGCGCGTCCGGACCCGGCAGTTCACTTCTCTCCCGTACGCAGCCGCTGCGCCGCCGTGTCGCCGCGCCGGCCGACCGGAACGACACCGGTCGCGGCGCCGAGGCCGTACGCGGGCATGTCGACGTACACCGACTCGTAGGAGCCGGCCGGGACGATGAACGTCTCGTGCCAGATACCCACATGCCCTTTGGCGGCGCGTGCTCGTCGGTTGAACGCCGTCCATGCGGGCCTGTGCTCCTTGTCCTGCTGGTGGGCGTAGGCCAGGAGCCGGTCCTTGTCGGACCAGTACTGGACGACGTAGAAGTCGCGCAGGCTGCCGTAGAGCACCTTGTACCCGAGAAGCCCGCTGGCTTTCTCCTGCGACAGCTCACGCAGCATGCGCGGCATCGACATGAATGCCGGCAGCCAGTTGGAGAATGCTCGTAGCCGATTGATCCGTAGCCCGATATGGAAGACGACGACGTCGCCTTCGGCGGCGGCGGTGTTGCGACCCGGAACCACTTTCTCGGACATGACTTTTCCTCCGGTCGTCTTTGAGATGGTTCACGTCACGAGCGGGCAACTGAGCGGGACTTCACGCGAATCGCCCAGAAATGGATCACCATGCCGATGCCCCAGCCCACAATCGACCACAAGGGCCAGAAGAAGCGGTCCGGGGTGAAAATCGCCCACAGCACCACCTGAGCGGCGTTGGCGAGGACGTACCAGAAGAAGTGGATCCGCAGACCCCACCGCATGGCCTTTTCGCTCTTGTGCACTTTCCCTCCCATGGGTCCTCGGGGCACTGCACTTGCGCCGCCCGGCGGTGCTACCGCGGGGGCGCCTGCTCCTGTGCGGCGGTCTCGATGAGGGCCACCGTCGCACCGGGCCGGGAGACGAACACCATGTGGGAAGCACCCTCGACCACCTGCGACTTCGCCCCCGAACGCAGGGCCATGAACTCCTGCGTCGCCGGTGGGATGATCCTGTCGGCGCCGCTGATCAGGTTGTAGCTGGGGATCGTGTGCCACGCCTGCGGACCGGTGGCCGGCTCGCCCAGCGCGGCGCCGGTGGCCGGACGCTGCGTGATCGAGTAGAGCGTGGCCTCCTCCAACGACACGTCGGCCGCGAAGTGGGGATGAAAGACCTTCGGTTCGATGTAGAGATCCACCTGTCCGTCGGGCAGCGGGACCGGCTTCAGGGATTCGCCCACGGTGCTGCCCGGGAACCGCTCGACCAGTGCCTGCGCGCTCTCGCCCGTCTCCGGCACGAACGCCGCCAGGTAGACCAGTGCCTTCACGTTGGCGTTCCCTTCGGCGGCGGCCGAGATGACCGCTCCGCCGTACGAGTGCCCGACCAGCACGATCGGTCCCTCGATGCTGTCGAGCAGCGCCCTGACGTGAACCGCGTCAAAGGCGAGCCCCCGAAGGGGATTCGGCGCGGCCACCACTGGATAGCCGTCGGCGACAAGCCGCTTGGCGACGGCGTTGAAGCCGCTGCTGTCGGCAAAGGCACCGTGTACGAGCACGATCGTCGGATTCCCGTTCACCATGAACCACCCTCTTCTTCGGACGACGGCCGACGAGGACCGCAGCGGTGCTCCGTCTCTCCCGCACCGTCCGGCCGACGACCACTTCTGCGCACCGCGACAGCAGGCAACGTCCGCTCATGTGACCTCGGCCGCCGGACATGTGCGGGCCCGTCGGAACACAGCACAGAACGACACGGCTCCACACCCTCACGCTCGGCGCCAAGCTATGGCCTCGCACTGGACGGACAGGGAATGAGAGCAGGGCCCGGTTCCCGGCGGACTTCACAGATCATTCAGTCGACGTCAAGCGCATTCGGCCAACCTGAGCCTCGGCGGTCGGATGACTGGGGGGTGCGGAAGATGTCGGACGAGGAAGCCGATGTCGTTGTGATTGGGTCGGGCATGGGTGGTCTCGCGGCAGCGCGGGCGATCGCACAGTTCGGCGGTCAGCGCGTTCTCGTCCTCGAACAGCACTACACGCTCGGCGGGATGACGCACGAGTTCTCCCGCGCCGGGCGCTACCGGTTCGGTACCGGGCTGCATTACATGAGCGCGAACTCCGGCCCGTTCCTCGGATTCATGACGGACGGACGGGCGCAACTGTCGCTCCTGCCGGACGAGTACGACGCCCTGCACTTCCCGGAACTCGATTTCGCCGTCCCCGCCACTGAGGAGGCGTTCCGCACGCGTCTGAAGGAACGGTTCCCCGCCGAGGCCGAGGCCATCGACGACTTCTTCCGGACCACTCGCCGGGCCATGGCGGGACTGACGGCGCGCAATGTCCTTGCATCGTTCCCGGCCGGTATCCGCAAGGCGACTGCGCCGCTGGTGGAGCGGCTCTTCCCCTCGACCTTCCGATCGTTGCGGGACCAGGTCCTGCGGAGCTTTGGCGATCCGGGTCTGCGAGCCGTTCTGGCCGCGCGGTGGGGGCTGTACGGCACCCCGCCCGCATCGAGCGCGTTCGGCTATCACGCGGCGGTCCCGCTGACCTTCTTCATGGACGGCACCGCACACCCCGTGGGCGGCCCGCAGGAACTCAACCGGGTCGTCCTGCAGATCCTGCGACGGTACGGCGTCGTGCTGCGCCCCCGGCAGCGGGTCCACGAGGTGGTGGTCGAAGGCGGCAGAGCGACCGGGGTGGACGTCGAGGACACCGCCACCGGCCGCCGTTACCGGGTGCGGGCCGACACGGTGGTCTCGGCGGCCGGAGTGCGCAACACGTACGCCCTGATCGGGCGCAGCCATGAACTGGCGGATCTGCCCGAGGAACGGTCGGCGGTCATGCTGTTCCTCGGCCTGGACCGGTCGCCGGCCGTGTTCGGGTTGCGCGGCGAGAACCACTGGTTCATGCCCGATCTCCAGGAACACGACAGCGGGCCGCGCCCGCCGGGGGAAGGCACGTTGTACGTGTCGTTCGCGTCGCTCAACAACCCGGCCGCCCGGTTCCACACCGTGGAGCTGCTCGAACTGGTCGATCCCCGGCTGGTCGACCCGTGGCGTGGGACACCCGAGGGTGAGCGGCCGGAAAGCTACCGGAAGTTCAAGGACGAGTTGACCGAACGGCTGCTGGCCCGCCTGGAGGAGCGCTGGCCCGGATTCCGGGAGACGGTCGCCTTCGCCGAACTGGCGACGCCGCTGTCGTTCGAGACCTATCAGCACAGCGTGCTGGGATCCTTCTACGGCCTCGCGGCGACTCCGCGACGACTGCGCTCGGCCCGGGCGGGATGCCGTACTCCGGTCAAGGGCCTGTTCGTCGCCGGTCAGGACGCCTGGGGTTCCGGTGTGGTGGGGGCCCTGGCAGGCGGGCTGATGGCGGCGAACGCCGTCCTGAGACCGCGGCAGCTCGGAACGATGTGGCGGGCCATCCGCTCCGGAGCAACGGCCCGGGACCCGGCCGTGCCCTGGGAGGGTTATCTGCGCGTGGCCGGCATCGAGATGCTGACCCCGACGGTCCGCAGGATCCGCCTCGCACCTCTGTACGAGGACACGATGCCGTTCTCCTTCGCCGCCGGTCAGTACCTGAAGGTCGAGCTGCCCGTTGCCATCGAGCCGATCGAACGGTCGTACTCGATCTGCAGCAGTCCCGGGGAGAGCGGCTTCGTCGAGATCGCCGTCAAGCACGAGCCGGACGGCCTGGGCTCGGGGTTCCTCCATGAGGAACTGGAGGCCGGACTGGCGTTGCGGGTGAGCGGCCCGCACGGGGCGTTCACCTGGCAGCCGGGCTCCTCGCACGGCACGGCGGACACCCTTCTGCTCATCGCGGGAGGTGTCGGGATCACCCCGCTGATGAGCGTGTTGCTGGCCGCCGCCGACGCCGGTCACACCGGGCGGATTGTCCTGCTGGCGAGCTACCGGACCGCGAACGAGGTGGTGTTCGGTCCGGAACTCGCGGCGCTGCGGTCCCGGCTGCCCGGGCTGGAGATGTCGGTCTTCGAAACCGACCGGCACGGGCGGATCGGCTCCGACGCGTTAGCGCCCCATGCCGGTCCGACGACCCGCGTGCACCTGTGCGGGCCGGCGGCCATGATGCAGGACCTGATCGGATGCCTGACGGAGCTGAGGGTGCCGCGAGAGGCCATCCACACCGAGGCGTTCGTGTCCGGCCGGAGCAGGGAGACCCGCCGGGAGAAGGCGCACGCCATCGCCGTCGCCGCCGCGGCGGCCGGTGTCACCGAGTTCATGATCGACACGGATGGTGGCGCCCCGGCGTTCCCGTGCAGTCCTGGGCAGTCGGTCCTCGACGCCGCCAACGCCGTCGGCGTCGCGTTGCCCCAGTCGTGCGGCGAAGGCGCGTGCGGCACCTGCCGGGTGCGGGTGCTCTCCGGCGCCCACGAGAGCGACGACCGAGGGATGTTCTCCGCGGACGAGTTGGCGAGGGGCTGGCGGCTGGCCTGCCAGACGCTGCCCACCGAGGACCTGGTGATCGGTCAGTAGGACGGACGGTCGGTCAGTAGGACGGTCGGTCGGTAGGACGGCGGCGGTCACCACGCGCAAGGTCCCGGCGGCAGGACCGGTAGTACTCCACAACCTTCGGCGGGGGCAGCGGGGGCCGTGAGGGCGACCCGGCACTGAGAATGGACAAGGGAATGACTTCCTCCGGCGCATCCCTGCGTCTGCAGGTTCTCGGTCCGTTGCGCGTCTGGCGAGACGGCGCGGAACTGGACGTCGGGCCTCCGCAGCAGGCATATCTGCTCGCCGTTCTTCTCGCCCGTGCCGGCGAACCGGTCACCATCAGTGAGTTGATCGACCTGATCTGGGCCGAGGATGCCCCGGCCTCGGCGGTCAACATTCTCCAGAAGTACGTCGGCGCGCTCCGACGACTGCTGGAGCCGGAGTTGCCCGCGCGTGAACCCGGCGCGTTCCTGAAGCGTCGCGGCAGCGCGTACCTGTTCGTGGCCGCCTCCGGGGCACTGGACGTCGTCAGGTTCCGTGAACTGGTCGTCGCGGCCGAAGGCAGCGTCGCGGAGCGGCGCCTCGGTGCGGCACTCGACGCGTACTTGGAGGCGACGGGACTCTGGCAGGGCGCGGCCGGCGACGGGGTCGCCCACGGTCCTACCGGCATGGCGATCTTCGCCGGACTGGACGACGAGTTCCGCCGGGCGTGCATCGCGGCAGCCGAGTTGGCGACCGCGCTCGGCCGGCCCGAGCGGGTACTCCCGTCCCTGCACATGGCCGCCCGCATGGCACCCTTGCACGAGTCGGTGCAGGCGAGTCTCATCGCCGCCCTGGCCGCCGCCGGCCAGCCGGCCGACGCTCTGTCGCTGTTCCGCGCCGTCCGCGCCCGGCTGGCCGAGGAACTCGGCATCGGACCCGGCCCGGCTCTGATGGCCGCTCACCTGCGTGTCCTGGAACGGGCACCGGCCGAGCAAGGGCCGATCGAACGGGTGACACCCACCGCCGGCGCGCCGACCGCCGACCGGCTGGTGGGCCGGGTCGAGGAGCTGGCGGTGTTGCGGCAGGCCGTGGAGTCGGCTCTTGCCGGTGGCACGGGTCTGGTCGTTGTTGAGGGCGAACCAGGGGTGGGCAAGACCCGGCTGCTGGAGGCGGCGGGCGCCGAGGCGGACCGGCGCGGCGCCCTGGTGGTCTGGGGCCGGTGTCTGGAGGGGGACGGCACGCCGTCGATGTGGCCGTGGACGCAGGTCGTCGGCGGGCTCCTGGACGATGTGCCGGCCGCTGCGCGCGAGGGCTGGCAGGTGGGCGAGCTCGACCGCCTGGTGACACCGCAGGACAGCGGCACCGCACCATCGGCCCTGCCCGACAGCGGTGTCCAGTTCCGCTTCTTCGAGCAGGCCGTCGCTGTCGTCCGTCAGGTGGCGGCGCGGCGACCTGTGGTGCTCGTCCTCGACGACCTCCAGTGGGCCGACACCGCCTCCCTCGATCTGCTCGGTCACCTGATGGCCAGGCTGCCGGGCGGCACCGCCGTGATCGCGGCGCTCCGCGACCGCGCGCCCGCGCCGAGCCCGGAACTGGGTCGGGTACTGGCCGCGGCGAGTCGGCTGACCGGTCACCGCAGGATCCCGCTCGCCGCGTTCGCCTTTGCCGAGGTGGCCGAACTCGTGCGCCGTGAGACCGGGCAGGACCCGGGTCCGGCTGTCACCCGCCTCATCCACACCCGCACTGCCGGAAACCCCTTCTTCGTAAGGGAGTTGTCCCGGTTCCTCGCCGACGGCGGTGTCCTCACGGAGACCACCGCGGCCCGGATCGGAGTGCCGGCCACGGTCCGAGACGTCGTGCGCGACCGGATGGCCGCACTGGGCAGTGCCGCCAGAGGCCTGTTGCAGATCGCCGCGCTGATCGGCCGGGCCGTCGACCTCGCGCTCCTTGCCCGGACCGCGGGTCTCGACCATCAGACGTGTCTGGACCGCCTTGAGTCGTGTGAAGGGCTGGGCCTGCTCGAACCTTCGCCCGGGGATCCCTACTCGTTCGCCTTTCCGCACGACCTGGTCCGCGAATCGGTGGCGGAGACGGTCTCGCCCCCGCGCGCGGCCCGGCTGCACCTGCTGGTCGCCGACGCCCTGGAGCAGAGGGCCGCGGACACCGAGCTGGTGGCCGAGCGCCTCGCCCATCACCTGTGGTCCGCCGGGCCGCTCGCTGATCCGGCCCGCACCGCGACCGCGCTCGTGCGTGCCGGTCGTTGTGCCGCGGCCAAACTGGCGCTGGAGGCAGCAGCGCGCCAGCTTCACTCGGCCGCACGCGTGGCACGCACAGCGGGCCTTGCGGAGTTGGAACTGACCGCCCTGTCGCTGTTCACCGCGGTGGACGGGATGCGGGCGGGATATGTGGGCTCGGCGGTCGACCAACTGGAGCGGGCAGAACTCCTGTCCCGTGGACTCGGCCGGGAACGGGAGGCCGCCGACTTCCTGTTCTCCCGCTGGGCCGCGTACGCCCAGGGTCTACAGCTGAAACGCGCGGGCCGATTGGCCGAACAACTGCTGGAGCAGGGCGAGGCGTCCGACGACCCGGTGGTGCGCGCCTACGGCTGGTACGCCTGGGGCATTCACCAGTGGGGTGTCGGCAACATCGGAGAGGCGTTCCGGTATCTGAGCCGGACCGACTGGACCGTTCTGGACGACCTGGCCCATCAGGAGGAAGACCCGCTCAGGCGCGATCTGCGACGGGTGGCGGCCGGGATGCTCGCGATGATGACCGCCTTGCACGGTGACAGCGACGCGGCACTGGCCCAGCTCGACACCATGGAGGCCGCTGCAGGAGACGACCCTTACGCGATCACCGTCTGGGCGGCCTACACGGCAAGGGTCGCCGCACTGATCGGTGACCCGGTACGGGCGCTGCGCGCGGCCGCACGCGGGATCGCCGTGGACCCCGCGTTCTCGTTCGGCTTCCTCGGCGGCTACCAACGGCTGGCCCGCTGCTGGGGGCGCGCCGTGACCGGCGAGGCCCCCGCCGACGCCGCCGCAGAGGCACAGCAACTGATCGAAGTGTCGCTCTGTCACCCGCCCCGCTCGGGCCTGGCCACCTGGTACGGGCTCCTCGGCGAGATGTGGCTGGCAGCCGGAAAGCTGGACGAGGCGGACGCCGCGCTCGACGGCGCGGACTCGGCCATTGCCACCTACGGCCAGTGCTACGCCGAAAGCCTGCTGCTGCTGATCCGGGCACGGGTGCTGCGGGCACGTGGTGAACCGGTCGCCGTCGTGCGGGCCTTCGCCGAGAGGGCGCACGCGCTGTCCGTCGAGCGCGAGGCTCACCTGTTCGCCCGTCGTGCCGAGGAGCTGATGGCGGAGCTTGCGCACGGCACATCCCGCTGACACCCGGGCGCACGACGTGGGCCGGCGGCCGACCGTCACCTCGCCGGCTCACGCGGGGGAGCGGCCGGTCGGGCACCCCGTTTCCCCACGAGGGCACCGCTCAGCGGCCGTTCCCGGCTGATGGCCCCAGGTCGCGGACCGACAGTAAAGTGGCTGCGCCGCAGCCGACGATGGTCGGCCTGTGAGTGGGGGTGGGGGTGGGGGTGGGCATGGCGTCCTCCGGGGGACAGCTGCGTCTTCAGATTCTCGGTCCGCTACGGATCTGGAGGGACGGCGTCGAGCTGGACGCCGGGCCTCGACAGCAGGCGTATCTCCTCGCGGTGCTGCTGGCCCGTGCGGGCGAGCCGGTCAGCACGAGTGAGTTGGTCGACCTGATCTGGGACCAGGACGTCCCGGCCTCGGCCCTGAACATCCTCCAGAAGTACGTCGGCACCCTGCGGCGACTACTGGAGCCCGCGCTGCCCGCACGGGGCACCGGCTCCTACCTCCAGCGCCGAGGCAACGGTTACCTCTTCGCGGCCGGTCCCGGCACGCTGGACGTCCTCACGTTCCGGGAGCTGGTCGAGGCCGGCGGCTCGGAGCAACGGCCCGACGTGGCACTCGACTTCTACGTCCGGGCGCTGGATCTGTGGCACGCCTCCGCCGGCGACGGACTGCTCCATGGACCGACATCGGTGCCGGTCTTCGCGGCCCTGGACGCCGAGTTGTACGTCGCGTGCGTGGCGGCGACCAAGCTGGCGATATCGCTCGGGCAGCCTGAACGCGTGCTCCGGCCGCTGCGACTGGCCGCCCGGATGGCGCCGCTGCACGAGACCGTGCAGGCGAGTCTCGTCTCCGCGCTGGCCGCCGCAGGCCGGCAGGCGGAAGCACTGGCCGTCTTCCAGGCCGTTCGGGCCCGGCTCGTCGAGGAGTTGGGCCTCGATCCCGGCACGGAGCTGCTGGCCGCGCAGCGCCGCGTGCTGGATCCGGCGCCGGCCGAGAAGTCGCCCTCTGAGCGCCCGTCAGCCCTTGGTGGTGCACTGCCGTCGGACGGTCGACTGGTGGGCCGAGTCGAGGAGTTGGCGGTGTTGCGGCAGGCCGTGGAGTCGGCGCTCGGCGGTGGCACGGGTCTGGTGGTGGTCGAGGGCGAACCAGGGGTGGGCAAGACCCGGCTGCTGGAGGAGGCGGGTGCCGAGGCGGACCGGCGTGGCGCGCTGGTGGTCTGGGGCCGGTGTCTGGAGGGGGACGGCACGCCGTCGATGTGGCCTTGGGTGCAGGTGGTCGGCGCGCTGCTCGCCGGCCTGCCCGTCGCGGCACGCAAGGAGTGGCAGGCCGGTGAACTCGGCCGCCTCCTGGGCCCGGACGGGAGTGTTCCCGCCGCGCCGGTACTGCCGGACAGCGGTGCCCGGTTCCGTCTGTTCGAGCAGACCGTCGCGCTCGTCCGACAGGCATCGGCACGGCGACCCGTGGCGCTCGTCGTCGACGACCTCCAGTGGGCCGACGCCGCCTCACTCGAACTGTTCAGCCACCTGGCGGCTCACCTGCCGCACGGCACCAGCCTGACCGGTGTCCTGCGCGACCGCGCGCCGACACCCGGTTCGGAACTGGAGCGGATGCTCGCCGCTACCAGCCGGCTGCCCCGCCACCGCCGCATCCGGCTGGGCCCGCTCGGCCCGGCCGAAGTGGCCGAACTGGTCCGTCAGGAGACCGGCCAGGATCCCGGCCCCGACGCGACCCGCAACATCCACGCGCGAACCGCCGGCAACCCCTTCTTCGTCCGGGAACTGTCCCGCCTCCTCGCCGACCGCAGCGTCCTCACCGAGGCCGCCACGACACCAGCGGGAGTACCGGCGACCGTCCGCGATGTCGTGCGCGACCGGATGGCGAAGCTGGACGACGAGGCTGTACGACTGCTGCAGACCGCGGCGTTGATCGGCCGTGACATCGACCTCGCCCTGCTCGCGCGCTCCGCCGACCTGCCTGTGCAGGCCTGCCTCGACCGCCTGGAACCTCTGCAGGAACTCGGCCTGCTGGAGCCGTCGTTGCGGGACCCCTATGCCTTCCGCTTCGCTCATGACCTGGTCCGGGAGTCCGTCGTCGGGGCCACACCGCCACCGCGGGCGACCCGGCTGCATGTGCTCGTCGCGGATGCCCTGGAGCAGCACACGACGACGGACGACGAGCGCCTCGCCCATCATCTGTGGGCCGCCGGCCCGCTCGCGGACCCGGCCCGCACCGCCGCCGCACTGATCCGCGCGGGTCGCTGCGCGGCGGGAAAGTCGGCGTTCGAGGCCGCCGCGCAACAGCTGGAATCGGCCGCGCAAGTAGCCCGGAGAGCGGGACTGGCGGAGCTGGAGCTGTCCGCTCTGTCGCTCTTCATCGCGGTCGACGGGATGCGTGCGGGATACGTCGGTGCGGCTCTCGAACTGCTGGAGCGGGCCGAGCACCTGGCCCGTGCCCTCGGCCGGGAGCGGGAGACCACGGATTTCCTCTTCTCCCGCTGGGCAGCCCACTCCCAGGGCATCCAACTCGACCGCGCCGCACGACTGGCACAGCGACTGCTGGAACAGGGCGAGGCCTCGGCCGACCCGGTCGTCCGCACTTATGGCTGGCACGCGTGGGGCATCCACCAATGGGACGTCGGCAACATCGGCGAGGCGTTCCGGTATCTGAGCCGAAGCCGCTCCACCATGCTCGACGACCTGG
The DNA here is from genome assembly GCF_040643775.1 of Streptomyces sp. NPDC047081. NCBI lineage: Bacteria > Bacillati > Actinomycetota > Actinomycetes > Kitasatosporales > Streptomycetaceae > Streptomyces > Streptomyces sp. NPDC047081. The sequence continues at coordinate 28,320 of NZ_JBEYUY010000045.1, forward strand.
CCAACGCAGGAGAGGACACGCTCCGGCGCGATCTGCGCCTGCTCGGCCCCGCCATGCTCGCGCTGATGACAGCGCTGCACGGCGACACCGACACGGCACGGACGCTGTTCGACACGATCGAGGCCACCGCTGACGGCGACGCCTATGTGCTCACCGTCTGGGCTGCCTTCGCCTGTACGGCCGCGGCACTGGCCGGCGACCCGGTACGGGCGCTGCACACCGCCGAGCGGGGCAGCGCCCTGGACCCGGAGTTCTCCTTCGTCTTCCTGGGCAGTTACCAGCGGCTGGCGCAGTGCTGGGCGCATGCCGTGACCGGCGAGGACCCGGCCGGATCGGCAGCACAGGCACAACACCTGATCACCACGGCACTGGCCGACCCACCACGCTCCGGTCTGGCGACCTGGTACGGCCTCCTCGGCGAGATGTGGCTTGCCGCGGGCCGACTCGACGAAGCCACGGCAGCCCTCGACCAGGCCGACTCGGCCCTCGACACACACGGCCAGCGCTACGCCGAGGGCTTCCTGCTCCTGCTGCGCGCGCGGCTCATGGCGGCCCGCGGTGCGCCGGTCACCGCCGTGCGGGCAGCCGCCGAGCGGGCCCGGGCGCTCTCCGCCGAGCGCGAGGCCCACCTGTTCGCCCACCGCGCCGAGGAGTTGCTGGCCCGGCCGGCCGACGCGTAAGGGCGCGTATCCGCAGGCTGGTCCCACGGGCTTGACGACAACGGAACCGATGGTGAACCGGACCCCGGCGCACGCCCGGAAGTCCGTTCAGTGCGCGTCAAGTGACCCGCCCTACGCTGACCGGCCATCACCACCGAGAACGCCGGAGCGAAGGGCATACACCGATGACGACAACTCGCCGGGTGCTGTTGGCCGGATCCGCCGCGATCGTAGCGGGCGCCGTACTCGACACGCCCGCCGCACAGGCACACACAGGGGGCGGCAGTTCCCCGAAGCCGACCGTGGTACTCGTGCACGGAGCCTTTGCCGACGCCTCCGGCTGGAACGGGGTCGCCGCCCGGCTCATCCGCGACGGCTATCCGGTCATCGCGCCGCCCAACCCCCTGCGTGGCGTGGCCTCCGACTCCGCCTATCTGGCCGGCATCCTCGCGACGCTCAGCGGCCCGCTCGTCCTGGTCGCGCACTCCTACGGCGGGATCGTCGTCACGAACGCGACCGGCAACCCGAACGTGAAAGCGCTGGTCTACGTGGACGCGTTCGTGCCCGATCAGGGCGAGACGTTGCAGGGCCTGCAGACGAAGTACCCGGGAAGCAGAATCAACGAGGCGGCGCTGGACTTCCGTCCCTACGGCCAGGGCTTCGTCGACGCCTACATCAAGAAGGAGTTCTTCCACGACGTGTTCGCCGCGGACCTGCCCAGGTCGGTCACCGACCTGATGTGGGCCGGCCAGCGGCCGGCCGACACGCGCGCCCTCGGGGAGCCGTCCGGCCCGCCGGCCTGGAAGACCATTCCGTCCTGGTACTTCGTCGGCCGCGACGACCAGGTGCTGCCCCCGGCGGCCCAGCGGTTCATGGCACGCCGGGCCGGGGCCCACATCTACGAGGCCGACGCCTCGCATGTCGCGATGATCTCGCAGCCCGCGGCGACGGCCGCGCTGATCAAACGCGCGGCACGCTGACCAGCTGGAGCCCGTGGAAAGGACCAGCCGATGCATCGGCATGCGTACGACAGCCAGTGCGTCGCCGAGGAGCGCCGGCACACCCTCGCGACCTCGACCATCCGCAATCCGAGGCTCACCTTGTCAGCGCTGGCACTGGGTACCTTCGCCATCGGCACCGGCGAGTTCGGCAGCAACGGCATCATCCAGCTGATCGCATCCGACCTGGACGTGTCCGTCCCGGTCGCGACCTACCCCATCACCGCCTACGCCTTCGGGGTGATGCTCGGCTCCCCGGCCATCACGCTGCTCGCGGCCAGGGTCAACCGGCGCACCCTGCTGCTCGGCCTGATCGCACTGTTCCTCATTGGCAACACGCTCTCCGCCCTGGCACCGAACATCGCGCTGCTCGTCGCCTGCCGGTTCGTCACCGGCAGCGTGCAAGGGGCGTTCTTCGGCGCCGGGGCCGTGGTCGCCGCGTACGTGTACGGGCCGGGCAAGGGCGGCAAGGCGTTCGCCACCGTGATGGCAGGACTCACCGTCGCCACCATCGCCGGGTCGCCGCTCGGCACCTTCGTCGGCCAACACGCCGGCTGGCGCGTCATGTACGCGACCGTGGTCGCCGTCGGCCTGCTCGCCGGAGCTGCCCTGGTCGCCTGGCTGCCGCGCACCGACGACCTGCGCGGCAGCTCCCTCACGGGCGAACTGGGCGCCCTGCGCAGGCGCGGAGTCTGGCTCATGGTCACCGTCGCGGCGCTCGGCATCTCCAGCATCTTCGCCGTCTACACGTTCATCGGCCCGTTCATCACCGACGCGGCCCGGCGCAGCGCTTCCCTCATCCCGATCGCACTCGCCGTCTTCGGCCTCGGCATGGCGGTCGGCAACCAGGTCGGCGGACGGATCGCCGACCAGTACGAGAGCCGCGGTCTGCTCTGGGGCTACGGCGGAGCGCTCGCGTTCCTGGTACTGATCGGCGCGGCAGGCGACAACCTGCTGGTTCTGCTGCCCTGCCTCTTCGGCGTCGGCGCGACCATGATGCTCGCCATCCCCACCATCCAGGTCCGACTGACCAGCTTCGCCCCGGACGCCCCCACCTTGATGGGAACCCTCAACCTGGCCGCCCTCAACCTGGCCAACTGCCTCGGCGCGATCGGCGGCGCGATCGCGCTCGACGCCGGCTGGGGAACCCTGTCCACCGTGCGGTCGGGCTTCCTCCTCACCACCGCGGGTCTGCTCCTGTACGTCATGACCGTGGCCCGGGCGAAGCCGGCACCCGTGCCCGCCCGCGCGTGAACATCGCGATGACCTCGAACGCTCACTTCGGCTGAAAGGGCAAGGACTCACGACATGAGCTCACTGCAACCGTTCCGGAGGATAGTGACCGGCCATGACGCGGCCGACCGTGCGATGATCACGCAGGACGCGCCGCCGACGCGCGTGCTGGAGATCGGCGGCCCCGGCGGCCCGACCTTCTACGAGGTCTGGAACACGCGTGAGACGCCCGCCGTCATCGACCGGCAGTCCGGTGAGCCGACGGAGGACCGTCTGGTGCTCGGACCGCCCGAGCAGGGCACGCGCCTGCGGGTGATCGACTTCCCTCCGGAGGACGACCGCATCCGCAACCTGACGGGGGCCGAGGCAGCCGAGAAGTTCGGCGAGATGGGAGATGCGGACGCCGCGCGGTCCACTGCCGGCGCCCCGCACCCCTTGATGCACCGCACGCAGACGATCGACTACGGGATCGTCATCGAGGGCGAGCTCACGCTGGTTCTCGACGACGGTGAGACCACTCTCCGTGCCGGCGACATCGTCATCCAGCGCGGCACCAACCACGCGTGGGCAAACCGGTCGGCTGCGAACTGCCGGGTCGCCTTCGTGCTCATCGACGGCCAGTACACCGACGGACTCTGAGACGGAGCAACGCATGCGTATTCGACCGATCCCACCCGATGAGCTCACCCCTCAACTCCGCGAGGTGCATGACGGCATCGCCGGCCTCGTCACCGAGGAGCAGGGCCGCGTCGTCATCCTCGACGACGACGGCGCGCTCGTCGGGCCGTTCGCGGCGATGCTGCACTTTCCCACCTTCGGGGTCCCGGCCCTGTTCCTGCAAAGGGCGGTCGCGGCCGAGGCCCGCCTCGATCCCGTCGTCCGAGAGGTGGCGATCCTCACCGTCGGAGGCGCCTACGGCGCCCGGTACTTGTTGTACGCGCACGAGCAGACGGCAGACGAGGTCGGCCTTCCAGCAGCGCAGATCGCGACCTTGGCGGCGGGCGGGCGCCCCTCCGGGCTGAGCGACGAACAGGCCGTCGCCCACGACGTCGCCATGGCCCTGACCTCCGGGCGCATACTGCCGGACTCGACATACGACCGGGCCACCCAACTCCTGGGCGATGAAGGGGTCGGCGAGCTGGTGTTCCTCATCGGCAGCTACTGCCTCATCGCGATGGTGCTGAACTGCTTCGATGTGCCGGTCCCCGGCCAGGGTCCTGCAACCGGGCGGACGTGACGACGGCAAGGCGCGGGTAGCGGAAGGGCGCCTCACCCTCCCGAGGCGGCGGCCTCACGCTCGGCGTGCAGGACCGGGAACGGGCGCGGCCAGGCCGTCGAACACCTCGGGGAGTGGGACCAACCGCTCAGCAAGGTATTGCACAGGGCCCTCGACCCCTGCATGTCCCGCCGCCCAGGTTCAGCGCTTGCGTGGCATTCGCATGACCGATCGCACGCACCCTCCGGCACCACGGCCCCCGTCCCAGACCGGGGGGGGGCTGAGCTGATGCGGCTCGCCGGCTCAGTCCTCGGCGACGCGGATGATCGTCTTGCCGTGCCTCCGCTTGTCCGGCGTGAAGGCGGCGACCGCTTCGCTGAGCGGTCGCACATCGCCGATGATCGGCTTGAGGCGTCCGTCCCGCACTCGCTGGGCGAGGTCGCTCAGGCGGGCGCGGTCGGGTTCGACGACGAAGAAGACGGCGCGTGCGTCGTGGGGGGTGGACGGTGACGGGCTCGGCGACGGTGACCAGGGTGCCGCCGGGGCGGACCAGAGCGGTGGAACGCTCGAGGATGTCGCCGCCGATCACGTCCAGCACCACGTCGACGTCGCCGATGTCCTCCAGCTTGTCCGCCTGGAGGTCGACGAAGGCGTGGGCGCCCAGACCGAGTGCGGTGTCGCGGTCGTCGGCGCGTCCCGTGCCGATCACCTGGGCGCCCGCCGCGCGGGCGAGCTGCACGGCGATCGAGCCGACGCTGCCTGCGGCGCCGTGGATGAGGACGCTCTGCCCGGTCTGGAGGCGGGCGTGGTCGAACAGGGCCTGCCAGGCGGTGAGTCCGGAGATGGGCAGTGCGGCGGCCGTGATGTGGTCGACGTCGGCAGGAAGCGGGGCGAGGTTGCGGGCTTCGACCGCGGTGTACTGGGCGAGGGTGCCATTGCGGGCCCAGTCGGTCAGGCCGTACACGCGCTGTCCGATGGTCAGGCCGGTGGTGCCGTAGCCGAGTTCGGTGACGACCCCGGACAGCTCGTGGCCGGGCACGCTCGGGGTCCGGTCGCGTCCGGCCCGGTCGGTCCAGGTGGCGGGCCAGTCCAGCTCGCCCGGTGTGAAGCCGGCGGCGTGGACCTTCACGATCACGTCGTTCTCCGCGGCGTGCGGGTGGGGCAGCTCGGCGAGGGCAAGGCCGCTGGCACCGGCCTCGCGGTCCTGGACGGTGATGGCCTGCATGAGGGGTTCCTCCCAGGCGGGGGGCGCGGGCGCCGGAGTGCGCCGCGGTGGTCACCTTCGACCTTAGGATCCAGGCTGCCCCATCATGTGGGCCATTGTTTCCCTCTTCGAGTGGGCCACTTGATCTGGTCGTGGGTGTGCTGCAAGCGGCGGGAAGTCTTCTCCCCGTTCTTATGGAAGCTCTTGCGGTGTGCGGCGTGCCGTTTCAGCTTGAGGAGTTCGGCCTTCTCCTTCGGGGTGAGCATGTGTCCCGGTCGGCGGTGCCGTCGGAAAGGCGTGGTGGGCGCCCGTGGTCCTGGTGATCCTTGTTGGAGTGGCCGCAGCGAGCGCCGTGACGGCCACGCTCACCCCTCCGTATCCCCGAACAAGCCGCGTTCCTGGGCCAGTAGGGCTATCTGGAATCTGGTCCGTGCGCCCAGTTGTCTGCCCAGATCGCTGATATGGGTCTGCACGGTCCGGCGGCTGAGTCGCAAGGCGCGTGCGATGGCGTCGTCCTTCATACCGGCGGACATCAGGCGAAGGATGTCCCGCGTCCGACTGTGCAGAGCGGCCTCTTGTCTTTCGGGGCTCGCGGCATGCGAAGCGGGGCGGCTCTCCAGTGAGAGGGGCATCGCACGCTCCCATACGCTCTCGAAGAGGGCGGTCAGTACTTCGAGCAGCGTTGAGGAGTGCACCACGAGTGAGCCTGCGGCGGGATCGTCTTTGCGTAGCGGCATGATCGCCGCGACGCGGTCGAAGATGACCAGTTTCATGGGAAGTCCGGGCAGCAGCCGCAGCTCCCCTTCCGTGGGGGCGCCCCGGAGAGCCGTTTCAAGGCATCCGTCGTCGGCGATTCCGTCGCTGTCGTACACGGACCGGAGCCGGACTCCGGGACGGACCGTGGATCCCGCAGCGGTGGACGTGTCGGTGGGGGAGATCCGTCGCGTCACATACGGCGGTCTCGCGAAATGCAGCACCTCGTGCCGACTGCTCCTCAGAAGGTGGGAGTAGCGGGCGCCGACCTGTTCATCGCTCTCGACGACCTCGAAGAGATCCGAGGCGATTTGCCGTCCGGGGGCAGTGCGATAGACCTCGTCGAGTTGTTCCGCGTACAGCTCCGCCCGGGCCAACTCCTGTCGTTTACGGGCCAGAAGTGCGCCCAGCGAGGAGCGGGGCGGGCCGGCGCTCCAGCGCGTGGGCTGTCCTTCGATGCGTACGGCGAGGAGTTCGGCCTCCAGGGATCGTAAGGCGGTCCGGGCCGCCGCGGCTGAGACGCCGGTCCCCGCCGCGACCGCGTCCTCGTCCGCGCCCGGATGGCTGACCAGGTACTCCAGTGCCTGCCGGGCGAGGGAGTCCAGACCGGTGCCTGCCCACAACGCGTCTGAGGAGGACACGTCCATCAGCGACTCCTGGGGAGATCGGAACGAGGTGCACGCCGATGCTACGCAAGTGCGCAACTGCGCGGGCCCGCAAAGGGTGGATCTTGTCAGGCCGGGCGGCCGAGGTCAGGATGATCAGAGGTCACCCGATACCCGACTGCCTGCAACCGACTGAAATTCAATTACCGTGCGGAATACGGCCCTACGCGTTTTTTGAGCGGCGGGCCCAATTGGCGTGGAGATTTATTTCCGTACCCGGCCCGGGTCTCCTTTTGTGTGAAACGGGCACACGACATGCACATGTAACACACAGCCTATTGTCAATTGAGCTTCGAGGTACGCCAATTGATTGCGGCGAATGTGAACTGCCCGCATTCGCTGTCGACCGGCAACCACGTACGAGTCGACTCAAGCAAGGCGAACCGAGGAGTAATCCTTTGTGCACCTCACCGAGAACCGGTTCGGTTTTACGCCGAAGAGCCGCCGCCTGCCTGACCCTTTTCAGCGCCGCCGCAATGACGGTCCTGGGCATACAGATACCGGCGCACGCGGTGGCGCCGCCCGCTTCATCGGCCTCATCTGCCTCGTCGGCCAAGAAGAAAATCGCCCTCGAACCCTCCTGCGCCACCCCCAAGAAGGGCGAGGCCGCATGCTTCGCCCTGCGTCGCACCGACACCAAGGCCGTCAAGGGCCTGCTGGCCGCCTCCGCCACTCCCAGCGGCTACGGCGCCGCCGACCTGCAGAGCGCCTACAGCCTTCCCGCCGACGGCGGTGCGGGGCAGACGATCGCCATCGTCGACGCCTATGACGACCCCAGCGCCGAGGCCGACCTGGCCGTCTACCGCGAGCAGTACGGGCTGCCCGCCTGCACCACGGCAAACGGCTGCTTCACCAAGGTCGACCAGCGCGGCGGCACCGACTACCCCGCGCCCGACGCCGGCTGGGCCGGCGAGATCTCACTCGACCTGGACATGGTCTCCGCAGCCGCGCCGAACGCGCACATCCTGCTCGTCGAGGCGGACCAGCCGAGCTTCGAGGACCTCGGGGCGGCAGTGGACGAAGCGGTCGCGCTCGGCGCCAAGTACGTCTCCAACTCCTACGGCACCAACTACAGCAGCACACCGGGCAGCGGCGAACTCCCGGACGAGACGACGTACGACGCCCACTACAACCACCCGGGTGTCGCCGTGGTCGCCTCCTCGGGCGACAGCGACTACGGGGTGGCCTACCCCGCCGTCTCCCCGTACGTGACCTCCGTCGGCGGCACCTCGCTGGTCCGGGACTCCGGCACCGCACGCGGCTGGTCCGAGTCGGTCTGGAACCGCAATGGCCTGGGCCCGGGATCCGGCTGCTCCCTCTATGAGCCCAAGCCGGCCTTCCAGACGGACACCGGATGCGACAAGCGCACCGTCGCCGACGTCTCCGCCGTGGCCGACCCGGCCACCGGCGTCGCGGTCTACCAGACCTACGGCGGTGGCGGCTGGCAGGTGTACGGCGGCACCAGCGCCTCCTCACCGATCATCGCCGGTGTGTACGCGGCCGCCGGGACCCCCGTCGCGGGTACGTACCCCAACTCCTACCCGTACGCCGCCGGGACCGGTCTCAATGACGTGACCACCGGCGACAACGGCACCTGCACCCCCGCGTACCTGTGCACCGCCGGCGCCGGCTACGACGGTCCGACCGGCCTGGGCACCCCCGACGGGCTGGCCGCGTTCCGCAGCGGCCCGCACGGCAAGCTGTCCGGCACCGTCACCGACGACAGCACCGGCAAGCCGGTCGCCGGAGCCACCGTCACCACCCAGGGCGGCGGCACCGCACACACCGCTGCCGACGGGACCTACTCGCTCGTCCTGCCGGTCGGCAGCTACGACGTCACCGTCGAAGCGTACGGCTACGCCACCCGCACCGCCTCGGGCGTGTCCCTCGGCGACGGCGACGCCCTCACCAAGAACTTCGCCCTGACCCCGGTCCCGAGCCGGACGGTCTCCGGCAAGGTCACCGACGGCTCCGGCCACGGCTGGCCGCTCTACGCCAAGATCACAGCGGACGGCGTCCCCGGCGGCCCGGTGTGGACCGACCCGCTCACCGGCGCCTTCGACCTGAAGCTGCCCCAGGGCCACGACTACACCCTGCACGTGGTCAGCGCCCATCCTGGCTACACATCGCCCACCAAAAAGATCACCGTCACGGACTCCGACCAGAGCCTGAACGTCACGGTTCCGGTCGACCCGTGGGCAGCCACCGTGCCCGCCGGCTACTCGGTACGGGACGAAGGCACCACCGAGCCGTTCGACTCGACCGACTCCGCCCCGAAGGGCTGGAGCGTGGTCAACGCCGACGGGACGACCGGCGGCTGGACCTTCGACGACCCGGGCTCGCGCTCCAACACCACCGGCGGCGACGGCGGGTTCGCCATCGTCGACAGCGACCACTACGGCGGCGGGGCGCACCAGGACTCACAACTGCTCAGCCCCGTATACGACTTCACCGACGACTCCGCACCCGAGATCGCCTTCGCCAACGACTACTGGGCCATCGGGGGCCAGAGCGCGGACGTCGACGCGACCACCGACGGCGGCGCCACCTGGAGCACACTCTGGTCCGCCACCGGCACCACCTTCGGCGCGCAGAAGGTCGAACTCCCGCTGACCGACTACGCCGGCAAGGCATCGGTGCAACTCCGCTTCCACTTCACCGGCTCCTTCGGCTGGTGGTGGAAGGTTGACAACGTTTTCATCGGCGATCGCCACGTCACCTCCCTCCCCGGCGGTCTGCTCACCGGCACCGTGACGGATGCCAACACCGCCACGGGGCTCGTCGGCGCCACCGTGACGAACAAGGACGACAGCGAGCAGAGCGCCGTCACGTTCGCCACCCCCGACGACCCCGCCCTGGGCGATGGCGTCTACGCCCTGTTCTCCTCCCTCGGTAGCCACGGCTTCACCGCGGCGAAGCCGCACTACACCGGGCTCGACAAGACGGTGAAGGTGCAAGCCGACAGCGCGGTCGGCGCGGACTTCGCACTCGGCGCCGGGCAGGTGACGCTGGACAAGACCTCCATCACCGCGTCGCTCGGATGGGGCGAGCAGACCACCAAGACCCTGACCGTGAAGAACACCGGCACGGCACCCGCCACCGTCAAACTCGGGGAACAGCCCGGTGGGTTCACCATGGCGGCCGCGAGCGGCGCCCCGCTGAAGCGGGTCAAGGGCACGTACTCCCCGCTGTCGAGCAAGGCCGCCGCGTCCGCCGCGGGCACCACCGCCAAGGTGGTCCCGTCAGCCGCCGGTGACGCCTGGCAGGCGGCCGCCGACCTGCCGGTGAAGCTGATGGACAACGCTGTCGCCACCGACGACGGGAAGGTCTACTCCGCCTTCGGCTTCAACGGCGGCGCCGACACCAAGGACATGTACGTCCTCGATCCGGTCGCCGGCACCTGGACCAAGAAGGCCGCCGCGGCGGACACCCGGGAGGATCCCGCCCATGGCTTCATCGACGGCAAGTTCTACGCCGTCGGCGGCTGGGGGCCCAGCGGCGCCCCCGACTCCAAGCTGGAGATCTACGACCCCGGAAGTGACACCTGGACCACCGGCGCCGCCTCGCCCAAGCCCTACGCGGGCTCCGGCAGCGCCGTGCTCGACGGCAAGCTCTACGTGGTCGGCGGCTGCGGGGCCGACTCCTGCGGCTCCACGGATGTCACCGTCTACGACCCGGCCGCCGACAACTGGTCCACACTGGCCGCCTATCCGGAGCAGATCTCCTGGAGTTCCTGCGCCGGCATCGACGGCAAGCTCTACTGCGCCGGCGGGTTCAACGGCAGCAGCGAGGTCAAACACTCCTACGTCTACGACCCCGCCGCCAACGCCTGGTCACAGGTCGCCGACCTGCCGATCACCCTCTGGGGCGCCGCGTACACCTCCGCCAACGGCCTGCTCGTCACCGCGGGCGGCGTCACCGGGAACAGCATCACCAACCAGGGCTTCTCCTTCGATCCGAAGGCCGACACCTGGACCGCCCTCCCCAACGCCGACACCGCCACCTACCGCGGTGGAGGCGGACTGGGCTTCTTCAAGGTCGGTGGCGGCGTCGCGCTGGCGACACCCGGAACGACCGTGGAGGTGCTGCCGGGTTACGACCAGGGAGAGACGAGGGAGGTGAGCTGGCTGAGCGAGAGCGAGCAGCAGCTCACTCTTCAGCCCGGTAAGAGCTCGAAGGTGACGATCACCCTGGACGCCTCCGTGGCCGAGGTGACCCAGCCGGGAGACTTCACCGCCCAGCTCTCCTTCAGCACCGACACTCCCTACTCCGTGCCCAGGCTTCCCGTGGAGATGCACGTCGCCCCGCCCAGCACCTGGGGCAAGATCACGGGGACGGTGCTGGGGGTGACCGCCGCCGGCGGCACCGCGCCGATCGCCGGGGCCACCGTCCAGATCGACACCTGGGCCACGAGCTACACGCTGACGACGGACGCCACCGGCGGGTACGCCCTGTGGCTCGACGTCCGCAACAACCCGCTCACCGTCATAGCCGCCAAGGACGGCTTCCAGCCGACCGTCGCAACGGTGACGATCAAGAAGAAGTCCACCGTCATCAAGAACTTCACCCTCAAGAGAAAGTAGGCAGGACTGGCCGAAGGCCGGGGCGGCGCGCTCCCGAACGGGGCCTGCCCACCCCGGCCTTCCGGCCGTCGGTGTTCACGGGCAGCGCCACGACCACCGTCACACCCCCGGGAGCCTGACGGCCGGTCATGTCCGGGCGACGCCGACGCCCCGTACTGTCCAAGCGGCTTTCCGGAAGTTCTGTCGGTATCTGATCGGGAACCAGTGGCTGGTCCAGGGCGCGGCGGTGGTCAGGAGCTGGTCGGTTTACGGCTGCGGAAGAAGGCGTGGACCTGTCGTTGGCGGGCGGGCCAGGAGACCGCGGTGTTGGCGAGGTAGTGCTTGAGGGCGGCCCAGACGCGGTGTGCGCCGTCCGGTTGACCTCGTTGCGCGGCAACGGGCCGTCCTCCAGGGGCGTTGGAACGATGGGCCCATGGCCAACGGAGATGGAACAGGGGATGCAAGAAGCGGGGATGGAACACCCGAAGACTCGTCCTCAAGCCGCATCGTCCTGCTGACGCTCGCCTCGGGGCAGTTCCTGATGGCGCTCGACAGTTCCGTCATGAACGTGTCGATCGCGACGGTGGCCAAGGACGTCGGCACCACGGTGACCGGGATCCAGGGCGCGATCACCGCATACACGCTCGTCATGGCGATGTTCATGATCCCCGGTGGCAAGGTCGGCGCACTCATCGGCCGCAAACGCGCCTTCGTGATCGGCTCGGTCATCTACGGCTGCGGTTCGCTGACCACCGCCCTCGCCCCGAACCTGATGGTGCTTCTGCTCGGCTGGTCGTTCCTCGAAGGGATCGGCGCCGCACTCATCCTTCCCGCGATCGTGGCGCTGGTCGCCGGCAACTTCCCCCCGGAACGCCGGCCCGCCGCCTACGGCCTCGTCGCCGCAGCCGGGGCCGTGGCGATCGCGCTCGGGCCGCTCATCGGCGGCATCGCGACGACGTACTTCTCCTGGCGCTGGGTGTTCGTCGGCGAGGTCGCGATCGTCCTGGCCATCCTCCTGCTCGCCCGCCGTATCGCCGACGCACCGACCGAGGCCCGCCGGCGCCTCGACCTCCTCGGCGCCGCGCTCTGCGCCCTCGGACTCGGGACGTTCGTCTACGGCGTCCTGCGCTCCGACGAATGGGGCTGGTTCAGGCCGAAACCCGACGCCCCGGCCTGGCTCGGCGTCTCGCTCACGGTGTGGCTGATGCTGGCAGGGCTGCTGCTCGTCTGGCTCTTCCTGCGCTGGGAGGCGCACCAGGTCAGGCAACGGCGCGACCCCCTCATCGACCCGGACATGCTGCACAACCGACAGCTCACCGGCGGCCTGACGATGTTCTTCTTCCAGTATCTCGTGCAGATGGGCGTGTTCTTCCTCGTACCGCTCTACCTGTCGGTCGCCCTCGGCCTGTCCGCTCTCTCGACCGGCGCGCACATCCTGCCGCTCTCGCTGACCCTGCTGGCCGCCGCGCTCCTGATCCCGCGTTTTCTGCCCGACGTCTCTCCGCGGCTGGTGGTACGGCTCGGCGTCCTCGCGCTGCTCGTCGGGGCGGTCGTCCTGATGGCCGCGCTGGACGCGGACGCGGGCGGCGAGATCGTCACCATCCCCCTTCTGCTCATCGGACTCGGCATGGGCGCGCTGGCCTCGCAGCTGGGGTCGGTCACGGTGTCCGCGGTGCCGGACGAGCAGAGCGCGGAGGTCGGGGGCGTACAGAACGCCGTCACCAACCTCGGCTCGTCGATCGGCACCGCTCTCGCCGGTTCGATCCTCATCGCCGCCCTGACGACCTCGTTCCTGACGTCCGTCGAGCAGAATCCGGCGATCCCGGCCGAGGTCAACAGCCAGGCGACCACCGAACTCCAGAGCGGCGTGCCCTTCCTGTCCGACGCACAGCTCAAGGACGCCCTCGACCAAGCGGGCACCAGCCCGGAAGTGACCCAGGCCGCCCTCGACGCGAACGCCGCGGCCCGCCTCGACGGCCTGCGCGCAGCCCTCGCCGTCCTCGCCGCGACCGCCCTGGTCGCCCTGTTCTTCTCCCACCGCATTCCGACGACCCAGCCGGGATCGAAGAGGGTCTAGGCGCGTATCCAGAGGTGCTGCCCGTAAGGGGAGTTGGGGCCCTGTGGTGCGGGAGGCGTTGACACGGGCCTCGCCGGGCGTTCGATCGAGGTGTCAGCAATGTCCGCCGCCCGGCGAGGTTGTGGTCAGTGTGCGCCCGCCTATCGTGTTCGCCAACGTCACCTGCGACGCCTGCCCAGCCGCCAGTGTCGGCCCGCAGCCTTCGGCGTCGCAGGCTCAGGACGTCAGCTGGGCGATGCTTCTGCTCACCAGGAAGATCCCGGCCACCAGTGCCACGGCCACGAGGGTCTGTTCCTGGTGGGTCTCGATCCAGGTGCGCAGCTTCCCGAGGCGCACACGGGCCGAGTCCGGAGCGAACGTCGTGTAGACCTCCATCACCAGCAGACTGCTCGAGGCGAGGAGGCAGTACCCGAACAGGGCCAGATAGGAGGCGACGTGGGACATGTCGGCGCTGACCACCGTCGCCGCGCCGGCCGCCACGAGCCCCCACGGCTGGAGCAGCGGAGCCAGGCCCGCCGAGGTCCACAGGGAGAGCTGGTCCAGCCGCGCCGTCAGTCCGCCGGAGGACTTGTGCCGGTCGCCGGTCCGCTCGCGGATCCTGTGCCGGTGCCAGCCGTACGCGACCAGCCCTAGTCCGATGGCCAGCTTGACGGAGGACGAGGCGGTGGAGGGCGGGGATTTGGGAGCCGGCGGTTCACCGCCGGTGGTCAGCAGCACGGCGGCCAGGACGACCACGAAACAGGCCAGCCAGGCGAGGATGAAGACCAGGCCCTTCCAGATTCCACCAGGAGCCGACAGCACCAGGACGAACGCGGTCACCGACAGAGGGAAGACGGCGATCGCGAGGCCGATGACCAGGAGGTCAAGCACCATCGGGGCCCTCGCGGGGTTCTGTGCGCCCGGCCACGGGGCGACTCTCGCTCATGGTGTCAGTTTCACCGTCGTAGCCACGCCTCACAAATGGTCGGCGACGGGGCGCGTTCGGGCCGGACGCTCACGCGATCCGGTTGCTTCGGCGAGGCGCGTGCTCCGTACCGGAAGTGGATTGTTCACCCGTTCGGCCTTGTGTCGGGCCTCTGCCGGGGGCCGGGGGGTCGCGGCGGCGGCACGCTGGCAGCATGCAGCCAGGGTCAGGTGCCGGAGAGCGACGCCCGGACCGCCCGTCACGGCGCGCGTCGCGGCGGGAGCGGGCCGCCTCGCTGCGGTCCTGGCCGGCGGGACTGCGGACCCGGACCGAGAGCCGATTCCCGGTGATCACACGTCTCCTGTCGCACCTGATCTCGGTGAACGTGCTCGACTCGGCCACCCGGCTGGCTGCCCAGACCTTCCTGACGGCCGTGCCCCTGCTGTTCGTGGTGGCCTCCATCGCCCCGCAGTCGGTGCGTGACCAGTTCGTCCATTCCCTGCGCGACACCTTCGGACTGTCCGGAAGCGCGGACGCCGAACTGAACATGGCCGTCCAAGGCACGGGTGAGCCCTCCGACGGGCTGCGGGAGACGACCGGTGCGGTCGGCGGACTGATGGTGCTCATCTCGGCCACTGCCTGCAGCCGCGCCGTGCAACGGATGTGCGAGCGAGCCTGGAGTCTGCCCGGAGCGCACGCGCGGGTGGCCGCCTGGCGTTGGATCGCCTGGCTCGCGGCGTGGCTGGTCATGTTCGGAGTCCAGGGAAGCCTGCGCAACGGCTTCGGCCTCGGTCCGTGGCTCGGCGTGCCCCTGCTGCTGGTCGCCGAGGTCGGTATCTGGTGGTGGACGCAGCATCTGCTGCTGTCCGCCCGCGTACCGTGGCTGCCGCTGCTGCCGGGGGCGCTGCTGACCGGAACGGCTCTGAGCGTCCTCACGTTCACGGCGCCGCTGTACATGCCCCGGGCTCTCGACCACAGCCTGGACAAGTACGGCTCGCTGGGTGCGGTGTTCACCTCGTTGTCCTGGCTCATCACGCTCTGCGTGGTCGCGGCCCTGTGCATCACCGTCGGCGCGGTCGTCGCCCGCGAACCCTGGGCTGTCCGTCGACTGGGCTCGCCCGGATCATCGGGACGGCCGTCCGGTGCGCCGTCGGCAGACGATACTGCGCCCATCAGGTCGCCTCCGCGGTGACCGCTCGGCGCCGAGTGGAGAGAGGATGTCCGCGGGCATCCGTCTCGCGCCGGCCCTCGTCTGTACGACGCGGTGCGCCACCGTATGCCGCCCGTCACGGACGTGACGACGTCGAGTCGGCCGACCGATCGGCTGGCCGCTCGACGAACGCCGGGATGTCCGGCCCCAGCGGCATCAGCTGCGTGACCACGAATGACACGACCGCAGCGAGCACCACCAGTGCCACCGTGTCCACGTTGCCCAGCAGGAGCACGACCAGGAGGACGCTGCTCACGGGCAGCCGCAGGGCGGCGGTCACCGAGGACGCCATTCCGACCGCCATCGCCGGCACCAGCCCCAGACCGGGCAGCGGCGCCAGCAGCACACCGGCTGCCCCGCCCAGGAACAGGGCGGGGAAGACGGGGCCACCGCGCAGGCTGCCCAGACAGAGCGCGTACGCCAGGCCCTTGAAGGCCAGCACCGCGATCAGAGCGCCCACCGGCCAGGCGTGCGGGTCCTTGGCCAGCGCGGACAGGGTGGCCTCCCCGGACAGGGCCGCCTCGGCCGGCGAACGGCCCGTGGCGACCGCGTAGAGGGTGATGCAGGCCGCCGCGCCCAGCGCGCACAGGGTGGTGTTGGCCATCGTCCGGGCCGCCACGAAGCGGGCGGCGAGCCGTCCGCCCACGAAGATCCAGTGGATGAGGAAGGCGAGGGCGGGTGCCACCAGCAGCATCCACAGCACGTCCTCCCAGTCGAGTGGCGGCGGCTTGGGCAGGCCGATGTCCAGGCTGCCCGTCTCGAAGCCGGTCCAGCGGACGAATCCGGTGAAGATCAGGTCTCCCACGCCGCTGGCCAGCAGGCCCGGCAGCATTACCGCGAACAACTGCGGCCCGCCGACCCCGGCCACCTCCATCAGCAGCACCGCGCCCACGATCGGGTTCCCGAAGAGCGCGGAGATGGCGGCCGCCGCCCCGGCCGCGCCGAGCAGCGCCGTACTCGCCTCGGTCTCAGGCGCCCGGGCCAGTCTCGCGAAGAGCAGGGCCAGTCCGCCGCCCAACGCGATCAGTGGTGCCTCGGGTCCCAGCACGGTGCCGAGCGGCAGGCCCACCAGAGCGGCGACCAGAACTCCCGGCAGTGCCTTTCGGGTGACGCCACCCGCGTGCAGCCCCCCGGCCGGAACATGCCCGCCCCGCCCGGGAAACCGCGTGACCACCAGGCCCACGACGAGACCGGCCACCGTCAGCAGGGGCAGGGCCCACCACCACGGGGCCCGTTTCCAGCCCAGGTCCCTGGGCCAGTCTGTCCAGATCAGCTGTTCCAGCTGGTTGACCGCCACGAGGAACCAGAACGCGGTCAGTGCCACCGGAACACCGATCAGCCCGCAGAACAACAAAGCCTTGCGGTACTCCGGGCGGCCCAGCATGGTCCGCAGCAGCTCGGCTTCCGGGGGCTGACTACGCGGGCCGGCCCCGGAGCCGCTCTTCGGCGTCGTTGCGGCGATGGGTCCTCCCGAGGTCGGCGCCACACCATGTGGTCGCGTCGGTCTGATCATCGAATACCTTGTCGGCGTATATCGGTACGAACATGGACGGAGGGCGAGACCGGGCTCGCCGTCGCCCGCCTGGGCCGGGCAACGAGTGGGAGGGCAGTGAATACGGTCGGTCCGCCGGCGGCCGCCTCGGCGGATACCGGGTTGCGGTGGGGCGCGGTCGTGGCCATGGTCCTGCTTTCCTGGCTTCGTCGATCCCCGAGACCCGGACGAGGGCGACAGCACCTCTCCTTCTCAGGCGGCCTCGGCGGGCAGCTTGCCGACGCCGATGGCATCGACGAGTGCCTGGTGATCCCGCTCGTTCTGGTCGGCGTACAGCTCGGCGAACGTCACCAATGCCTGGTCGAAGGAGTCCCCGCCGCCCAGGTACGCGGCGATGGCGATGCGATCGCCGGACCTGGCGTGGGCCCGGGCCAGCGTCGCACCGCACAGAGCGCCGAAGGTCCGCATGCCCCGAGGCACCATGTCCTCGGCGACGGCGACCCCCTTCCAGTCCCGCAACTGCCGTACGTAGAAGTCGCGCTGTCGGCCGTCGATGCCCTCGACCCGCTCCCAGCCCAGGAAGATGTCGCTGGTGGCCTGCATCAGCCGTTGCCCTGAGACGACCCGCTCGCCCTGGTTCGGATACTCGGTGTCCCCGACGTGGGGAGCCAGCACCGACTGGTCGGCCTCCTTTGCCTGGAGGAACAGCGGGTCCTCGTCGTCCCGCCCCAACAGGAGCACGATCCAGCACCGGGTGCCCACGCTGCCGACCCCGACGACCTTGCGCGCCATGTCGGCGACCTCGTACTGCTCCAGCAGGTACCGCCGGTCTGTCTGCAGTGTCTTGCCATAGCGCTCGATCAACTCGCTGATCTGCTGCTCCAGTTGGCCGCGACGGTCGTCGGGCAGCAGGTCCTCGAGCCGGGTGATGAGCGGTGGGTCGGGCACGATGCGGCGCCTGCCGTCGACGACCCGGGTGAGCTTGTCGAAGACCTGAAGGGTGTCGTGCGAACGCGCCTTGGTCGCGGCACGCGTCCAGCGCTCATGGCTCCGCTCGGACAGGTCCGGTCCGAACCGCTCCAGCACCCACTTCTCGTCGAACTGGGCGTACCAGACACCCAGGTTGCCGATTCCGGCGAACGCGCGGATGCTCTCGCGATAGGACCGCACGGTCGCCCGTACGATCGCGGCCCGCTCCTTGGTGCTGAAGCCGTTGAGCCGGCCGGCGATGGCGAGGCTGGCGGCCAGGCGCTTGACGTCCCACTCCCAGGGGCCCGGCAGCGTCTCGTCGAAGTCGTTGATGTCGAACATGAGGCGGCGCTCGGGCGAGGCCAGCAGCCGGAAGTTCAACATGTGGGCGTCGCCGCACAGTTGGGTCCTGAAACCCGTCCTCGGCGTCTCAGCGAGGTCCGACGCCATGATCGCGGCGGCCCCTCGGTAGAACCGGAAGGGTGACTCGGACATCCTTCCGTAGCGGACCGGTACGAGCTCGGGCAGCCGCATCGCCGACTGCTTCTCGATGATCTCCAGCGGGTCCGGCCGCTTGGGTCCCGGCGCGAACTCGGCGTGGCTGGAGCGGGGCACATCGGCCCGTGCCGCCCGGCCGAGCGCGGCTCGCTCCTGCGGGGTGCGGCGCCGCGTCTCGCGGCGGTCCACGTGGGTGTCGGTCATGGCAGCGGCTCCCGGGGGACGGCCGCCTCCGCACACGGCGGTGGCGGCGGGCCGCCGGCGGTGGAATCGACCGCTCCGGGTCACCCACCCCGTATGCCGGAGCGCGGTCGGGGCATGCCGGGCTGTTCTCGGAGCGTGCTCCGCCCTTGCCGTGGTCGTGGTCTCGCGCCTACGGGACGGCCGGTTCACAGGCTTCCTCAACCAACGTATCCCTGCGGCAGGCACCCGGCGAGCCGAGTCGGTGAGCAGCGGCGGCTCCGCCCCTGGAGTCGGGATCCGCGGGGCGGGGCGGCGCCGTCGACGTCCTGGAATTCGCGGATCGCCAGGGGGCCGCCGGCGTGATCACCGCTGTCCACACCACGACCGGGGTGGTCGGGTAGTTCCAGGCGAACAGGACGATCGCCACGACCATCAAGATGACCACCCCGATCCAGCGCTTGAAGCGTTGGAGGAACCGCCCACGGCACCGAGCCGGAGGCCCGCCGACGTCGTCACGTCGCACAGCGCGCCGATGCGTCTGCGGCAGCCGCCGTGCCCGTGACGACGGCGATCGGGACGGGCCGGGGAGGAAGGCGTCGGCGGCGGTGAACAGAGCGACCGCGCCGAGGGCGTGGACACCGGCCCGCAGGAACTTGACCAGGGCGTCGTACACGGATCCCGCGGCGGCCTCGGACGCGCCGGGGGCAGATAGTTGAGGTAGGCGTCGCGGGTGGCGGTGAGACCGATGCCGAGAACCAGCATGGCGAGGAACACCGCGAGCGCGGCCCCGATCAGCGTGTGCCGGCGGTTGAACGCCCCGTACACCTCTCCTTCAAGGCGAACACGACGAACTCCGTGTGGGCGCCGGGATCTTCGCGGCGGGCGAGAAGCCGGCCGCGACCAGTTCGTCCTTGACGCCGGCGACGATCGGCCCCAGGCCGATGACGACCTGGTTGTTTCTTCAGGCGGACAGCGCCACTGGCTTGGCCGGTGAGGACCTTGTCCAGCGCCATGTGTGCCCTGCGGCCGGCGTTCAACCATACCGTCTCGAAGGCACTGGCTGGTGACCATCCGTTCCACATGGATCAGCTGCCGCGGCAAGCGAAGCTGCTTGGCGTGTCGCCCGCACCTGGCTGCCAGACGGGTGAACCGGCGGACCGAGGTGCGGGGATCCCTCGCGGGTGATGCAATTGACACGGGGGTCGTGGGGACGGCAGCCACGAGCACCAGAGGTGACACCGTGAGCGACGAATTCGAAGACGTGGGTCCCATCGACTATCTGGTCGTCGAGTTCCCCGGCAACCGGATGACGGGCGAGGGCCTGCCCATCCTGGTCGATCTCGTGGACCGCGGACTCATTCGGATCCTGGACCTGACGTTCATCAAGAAGGACGACGACGGATCCGTGACGGGCATGGAGATCGCCGACTTCACCGGCGACGGCCGACTCGACCTGGCCGTCTTTGAGGGAGCGTCGTCAGGACTTCTGGGCCAGGACGACATCGACGAGGCGGCCAAGGCGCTGGAACCGGGCAGTTCCGCCGGCATCCTGCTCTACGAGAACCGGTGGGCCGCGCCCTTCGCCGCCGCTCTGCGCCGCGGCGGGGCCCGGATGGTCGCCTCGGGGCGGATTCCGGTGCCTGCGATCGTCGCCGCTCTCGATGCGGCCGAGGCCTCCGACTGATCATCGCCGGTGACGCCGACGGACAGCTGATGGACAGAAGGGGTAGTGCCATGCCAGGTCTTCTCCGCGGGGTCGCGCGCACCGCCGTCGTCGCCGGAACGGCGACCGCCGTGTCGAACCGTGTGTCACGCCGACAGCAGGGGCGATGGGCCGCCCAGCAGCAGTACCAGGAGCCTGCGCCTCGCTCGGCTTCCTACGCCGAAGCGCCGACGCCTCCGCCGGCCCCCGACATGTCCGGCAAGATCGAGCAGCTGAAGCAGCTGGGCGAGCTGAAGGAGCAGGGCATCCTCACCGAGGCCGAGTTCGAGGAGCAGAAGCGCAGGCTCCTGCAGGGATGACCGGTCCCGCAGCAGAGATAGGGCACGGGGGCCGGTTCTTCCTGCGGCCAACCACCAATGGTTGGGAGCATCCGACTCCTCTACGACGGTGATCCGGTAGGCACCGTGCTGGGCCGTTTGGTGCTGCAGAGCCGACAGAACCGCGACGAGGTTGCGGGCGCGCAACGGGTTGTCAGGTGTCGACCGGTAGGGGATGACGACATCGACCGGGCGCTCCACGAGCAAGGTCGATTCTGTCGTCCTGGCCGCGGAGACTGGCGAACGGTGGAACACCAGGCGTGTCTCGGCCTCGATCATGGCGGCCATACGCTCCAGGTTTGCGGACGTGTGGGGCGCAAGAAGGCCGCGGGCATGATCAAAGAGGTCCGCAGGGCTGGATGTTGCCTGTTCGCGCAGGTCATTGACGTCGGGGCGGCGATCTCCGGCGATGCTCGTGAAGAACGTGAAGGCGATTTCGTTCAGTTGCCGGCTCGATGACCAGCAGGTCGCACTCACGGTTCGGGAGGTGGCGTCGAGATGGGTCACAACGGCACCGGCGACCCAGGAGGCGGCATCGATGTCACGGCGCGGGAAAGCGGGCATGCAGTCCTACCGTTCAGGCTTGGTCGTGGACGGAGTAGTCGTGGGACTGGCTGGAGGCCGGGTTCTGAGCGTGCCGGCTTGGCGACGGCTGTGATTTGAGGGTGTCTGCGTGCCGACGATGCCGCCCATGAGCGAGCCGATCACAACGATCGCCAAGATGGCGGACCACAGGAGAGGCGGGTACTTGAGGCCCAGGCCGATCGCGGCGGGACCCAACGCGTAGGACAGGGTCCACGTGGCCTGGAAGACGGCCATGTAAGGGGCCTCGTGCCCCTCGGGCGCGTGCGCCACGGCCAGGGCGGAGGCTGTCGGCTTACTGACGATCTCGCTCCCGGCGAGCAGGATCGTCGCACCCACGGCGAGTGAGACGCGCAAGGCTCCAGACGGAACGGACAGAGAGAAAACGGCGATGACGCCGAGCGCGGACGATGCGGCGCTGAAGGCAAGGACAGCTCGCCGCGACCATTCGGCTGCGTAGTGCACGAGTGGCACTTGGCAAAGGCTTATGACGGTGTAGCGGACCGTGAGCAGCGCGGCAGCCAGCGCGGGCGCCTCTCCCAAGGTATCGGTGAGATAGAGAGGGAAGGCCACGCCGGGGATTATCCAGCTCGTCGAGAGAGCTGTCTGCGACACCACCAGACGCATGAAGCCGCGATCTCGCAGAGCGACTCGAATTGATTCGGGATTCTTTTTGGCCTCAAATCTGTTGTCCGGAATTCCGATCAGCAGAAAGAGACCGATGAGGTAGGAGACGACATTTGCGGCCAATGCCAGGCGCAGGCCCGTAGAACTGTTCACGGACAGAGCCAGTGCGGCTATCAGTGTCCCGGAGCCCAGGGCAATGGTCTTGGCCGAGTTGGCGACGGCGAAAAGGAAACTGAGACGTTCACGCCCGAACTGTTCAGTCGCCAGAACAGGCCACGCGGTGCCATTGAGACGGTCACCCACGAAGATGAGGAGGGCCGCGAACGGGACCACCACCGCACGGTATGCGGCGAACACCAAGAGGAAACCAACACCGCTAAGCGCACTGCTGGCCATCATCGCGCGACGCCCGCCCAGGGCGTGAGTGACGCGGCTGACCGACGGCATCAGGGCGAAGGACAGCACGGCAGAGATCGTGACGAGCGGACCGCCCACTTCGGGAGCGATCTTATTAACGGTGCTCAGGTAAAGAAGGAGCAGCGAGGAGAACATTCCGCTGCCGACCGTGTCGACCAGAATAGATCCGAGAACGCGCCTCTTGCTTCGCCCGGAGGCGACGGCCGATAAAGCGCTCGATAACCGAGCGCCACCGACCTTCAGCATTGCAACGTGCCCCTTTCGTAACTGGCCTGCAGCGCCGACAGATGGCCAGGACACCGTCGGCCCCCACTCAAGATTTCACCATGAAACTATGCAGCCTTCACTCGGATGTCAATTGCAGTTTCCTTTATGTTTACCTTCATGGCACAAGGATCGAGCCTGCTGGAGGTTTTGTGGATATTGGAATTTTCGGGAATATCGGGCCGC
Organism: Streptomyces sp. NPDC047081; assembly: GCF_040643775.1. Classification (NCBI taxonomy): domain Bacteria; kingdom Bacillati; phylum Actinomycetota; class Actinomycetes; order Kitasatosporales; family Streptomycetaceae; genus Streptomyces; species Streptomyces sp. NPDC047081. The sequence continues at coordinate 51,059 of NZ_JBEYUY010000045.1, forward strand.
TGCGTGAGTCGGGCCCGAAGGCGCAGGGATGTCACCGGCTGTAATCATCCATGAGGGTGCGGTGTCCAACGGTGATAGCTGCGGCCCAGGGGTTCGGTCGCTGCCTTTCCCCAGGTCGCAGCGACCCCATGCCTCGCTCCGTGTTGGCTTGCTCCGTCCGGCCTTCGGGCGCCCAGATCCCGACAGGAGGGGCACGCTCTGCTGTCGACATGCGCGCCCGGCGGCCCCTGTTGAATCATGTTTCCATCGACATGAAAAGGTGTTGCCTCTTGTTGGGATGGCGGAAAATGACCGTGCGGCACAGAGGGGCGCACCGCAAGATCCAGTGAGCGGTGCGGGCCCTAGTACGACCTGGTGCAGCGGTGGGACGGCCTCTGTTGTGCGGCGCAGACCTCGGACCCGTACGCGCAGGAGCCGGCGGAGAATCTGGGGCCGGCCCGGCCTTGACGGCCTGCATGGGGCAGTTCAGGTTGTCTGCCCGCGCGGGGTGGGCGCGGTGGCGGCCAGTTCCTCGGCCTGTTCGCCGGTGACCAGCAAGACCACGCGGCGGGCGACGGAGACGGCGTGGTCGGCGAAGCGTTCGTAGTAGCGGCCGACCAGAGTGATGTCGACGGCCGTCTCCACGCCGTGGTGCCAGCGCTCATCCATCAGGTGATGGAAGATCATGCGGTGCAGCTCGTCCATCCGGTCGTCGTCCTGCTCCATCTGCAGGGCCGCCTCGACGTCCTGGGTGATGAGCACCTCGGCGGCCTGGGCCATCAGCCGCTGGGCGAGCTGGCCCATCTCCAAAAGCGTGCGACGCAGATCATTCGGCACCGCGTGCTGGGGATGGCGCCGCTGGGCCACCGTCGCGACATGCTGCGCCAGAACGCCGCAGCGTTCCAGGTCCGCGCTCATCCGCAGTGAGGTGACCACCATCCGCAGATCCGTGGCGACCGGCTGCTGGCGGGCCAGCACCGCGATCGCCCGCTCCTCCAACTCCCGCTGCAGCGCTTCGACCTGTTCCTCGGTGGAGGTGACGCTCTGCGCCTGCTGGATGTCGGCGTCCAGCAGGGCGCCGGTGGCCCGGCCCATGGCCGAACTGACCAGGTTCGCCATCTCCACCAGTGCCTGACCGATCAACTCCAGTTCCTTGTGATACGCCTCGCGCATCCCGTCCTCACCCTCCAGTCCGCAGCCCCGTCTTCACCGACTGCCAGCCTCGCACACCGCTCAGGCAGTACAGTCCAGGCGCGTTCCGGATATGGGACATCGTGGAGTTCCTTCGCCGGGCTGGTCTGGCGGACTGGCACCGGATCGATGTGCTCACTTCGAAGTTGATCGAGTGGCTCCGGCGCGCGATCTGGGCCATCAGGCCCTCGAACGCCTCCTTGCCAGCGGGCAGGGTCTACGCTGTGACCTGCGGCCACCGCATGATCTTCAGTCTTCACACACCGATGATCAACGGTGGCCGCACCTGTCTGCCCAGCGCGTCTGGGTCGCGCAGCGTCTGTCTGCGGTCATGGGTCTGGAGGACTTGTGCAACGTGGCGAAGTCTGGTGGGTCCAGTTCGACGAGCGGAGGTTGGTCGTACTGCTGTCGGGAGACGACACGTCCGGGATCCGGGTGATGCAGGTCGTCGCTCCGGCGGGCGTCGACATCAGCGGTCTGGGCATCGAAGTGACGGTCGGCGCCGGTGAAGGACTGCCGTTCGAAGGCGTGCTGCGGCTCGCGTTCCCGCGTCCAGGCTTCACCCCGTGCACGTGGGTGACCACTGTGTCCCGGGACGACCTGATAGAGCGGGCGGCCGTCCTGTCCTCCGTGAAGCTCAGCGAGATTGACGACGCCCTCCGACTCGCTGAACAAGCACAGGGAGCGGACCCCGGCCACGACCGCGAAGCTCAGCGAGATAAGGGATGCCCTCCGTCACGGTGAACTCGGGTAGACGGAGAAGGAACCGACGCCCGCGACAGCGTGGGCTGTCTCGGGCAAGATGATCGACACTGGCCGTCTGCTGCCTCGGCGCCCCTCACCACCGAGATCACGATCTACCGCTGGAGTACCAGGCAGTCACTTATCCACAGGCCCTCACGAGGGTTGCGCGTCCGCTGCACGGCACTGCCCCGAGTTGGTCACGAGCACGGGGGTGCTCATGCCGTACGAAGTGGAGCTGTTGTTGCGGGTGGAGGAGGCACCCGCCGAGCTGCCCGAGAGCGCCCGACAGGAGCTGATGGAGGTGATCGCCATGGCGCTGGTCCGGCCAAGCTCGTGGCCGGCACCCGGCGGCTGGGCCACCATCCGTACCGCGCAGAATACGAACGCCTGCGGGAGCTGGGGGTCAAGAGGCGCAGTGACGCACACTCCCTGCGGTTCGGGGCCGGTCCAGCCGCTGCCGCTCCGCACGCGGCACAGCAACCGCCGCCCCTGATCGTGAGCAGCGCGCCGCAACAGGTCTGGGTGCGGTGCTTGACTGAAAGGGCATCTGGTCAGCTGTTGGTCACAGTGAGTTCGACTCGTTGAACCTCGGGCGCGGGCTGACGCGGGGGCTGAGGGGGCAGGAAGGCGGCGGAGAGCAGGGCACCTGCGATGGCGACGAGTCCGGCTACGACGCATCCGACGCTCAGTCCGTGATCGAAGGCGGCGATGGCGGTCTGCCGCACGGTGTCGGCCAGGCCCGACTGCCCGTGGGCGACGAGTTGGCCGGACACCCCGAGCGCTGCGCCGACCGACTGGTGGGCCAGGTGGCTGAGTCCGGCGGGCAAGGAGGCCGGCAGGCCGGTGTCGAGCCGGGCGCTGTACAAGGTGGCGGAGACGCTGCCGATGATCGCGACGCCGAGGGTGCCGCCGAGCAGGCGGGTGGAGTCGTTGACCGCGGAGCCGACGCCGGCCTTGTCCGCGCTGACCGCTCCCATGATGGATTCGGTGGCGGGGGCGGAAGTGAGGCCCATGCCCAGGCCGAAGAGGACCATCTGCACGGCGATGACGCCGTAGCCGAGGGTCGGGGACATGGTGGCGGCGACCCAGAAGTAGAAGGCCGCCTGGAAGACCAGCCCGGCGGTGACGATCGCCTTGGTGCCGATCCGTACCGCGAGGCGCGTGCCCAACGTGGAGCCGACGGCGACGGAGGTCGCGACCGGCAGCAGGTGCACCCCGGCCGACAGGGCGCTGTAGCCGCGCACGAACTGGAAGTACTGGGTGATCAGGAAGATGAACCCGAACAGGGTGAAGAACGCGATCGTCACCGAAGCGCTCGCCGCGCTGAACCGCATGTCCTTGAACAGCCGCACGTCCAGCATCGGTTCGGTGGCCCGGCGCTCGCTGAGGATGAAGACGGCCAGCAGCACCACCGCTCCGGCGAAACCGGCCAGCGAGGCGGGCGAGCTCCAGCCGCGGGTGGGGGCCTCGATGATGGTGTAGACGAGCAGCCCCATGAAGCCGCTGGACATCACCAGACCCAGATAGTCCAGCCGGTGCGGGACCGCCTCCTTGGAGCGCGGCACGAACAGGGCCACCAGCGCGATGACGGCCAGCGAGAGGGGGCCGAGCAGGGTGAAAATGCTCGCCCAGGAGTAGTGAGCGAGCAGGAATCCACCCACGATCGGACCCAGCGCGATGGCGACCCCGGCCGTCGCTCCCCACAGGCCGATCGACAGGGCCCGCTCGTTGCGGCTGGTGAACACGCCGGTGAGCAGCGCGAGGGTGGACGGGAACGTCATCGCGGCGCCCAGGCCCATCACCGCGCGGGCGGCGATCAATTGCTCGGGGGACGTGGCGTAGCCGCCGAGGAAGCTGGACGCCCCGAAGACCAGCAGGCCGGCCATGAGCATGCCCTTGCGGCCGAACCGGTCGGACAGGCTCCCCGCGGTTAGCAGCAGCGCGGCGAAGACGAGGTTGTACGCGTCTACGACCCACTGCAGCTGCGAGATCGAGGTGCCCAGCTCCCGCGTCAGCGCAGGCAGCGCCACGTTGACCAGGGTCGTGTCGAGGTTGATCAGGAACGAGGCCGTCAGGAGGGCGACCAGCATGAGGGGTTTCGATGGCGATCGAGTCATGGTTTAAATATAGGCACGACTGGTTTAGTTTTTCTACCGAACGCTTTATCTGAGGTAAGGTCGTCGTATGCGGAGCTATGACCAGTACTGCTCGATCGCCCGAGGGCTCGACGTCGTCGGGGACCGCTGGACACTGCTGATCGTTCGGGAGCTCTTGGTACAGGGCCCATGCCGGTTCACCGATCTCAAGAACGGGCTGCCCGGGATCGCGACGAACCTGCTCTCGACCCGCCTCAAGGAACTCGAGTCGGCCGGGCTGATCACACGTGAGGACGCGCCGCCGCCCGTCGCCACCGTCCTGTACCAATTGAGCGAGAGCGGCCGGGAGTTGGAGCCGGTCCTCAAGGCACTGGGCATGTGGGGGCTGCGGTTCATGACCGAAGAACGCCCCGACGACACGTTCCGGGCACAGTGGCTGGCCTACGCCCCAGCGTGGTTCACCGTCGACGCCGACCCCGACGCCCCGCCCGCCGTCATCCAGCTCATCGCGGCCGGCGAGACGGCCGTCATCGAGCTGCGTGACGGACAGGTCCACACCCGGACCGGCAGATCCAGCAACCCCGACCTCGTCCTGGACGGCCCGCCCCGCGCCGTCCTCGGACTGCTCGGCGGCATCCTCGACCTCGACTCCGCCGGCCACCTCGGCCTGACCGCCACCGGCCGACTCGGCCTGCTCGCCCGTCTGCGCCCCATCTCTCAAGACCATGCTCCTGGCCGGCGCGGGGCACACCGATAGGCCGCGACAGCCACCCCGACCCGGGCGCGCGCCTTTCGAAGGAGGACTGCGGCGGCAACTGGCAGCTCCCCGACTACCCCACCTTCCTCAACGCAGTCGGCTGAAGACTCCAATGGAGGAAGTGACAGGTCCTTGAGACAACAGCCCCAGGCATCGGCGTGAGACAAGCGACGGGGGCTGCACAGGTACCGCCCGCTTCATATCGACTGCACTCTCCCTGTTCCTAGACGAACTCGCCCACCGCGCACGGCGCATCGAACTGGCGGGCGAGCCCCGCCACACCACCTCCCACCTTGTCTGGGGTTACGCCTCCCGGCCCGTCTCACTCTCCGCGCGCGAAGCATGGGTGAGCTATCCTCCGCGCATGCGCGGACAGTTCACCGGCTGGCCGGAGCAGGCCATGGACGTGTTGTGGCAGCTCCAGGGCGAGCCAACCCACGCGACCCGCGAGCGCTGCCGCGCGGACCGCGAACGCATGGTCCGGCAGCCGATGATCGCCCTGCTCCACGAGGTCGCGGACACCGACCCCCGGTACGAGGACTTCTCCGTGTGGCACTACCGCACCAACTCCTGGTGGTGGCAGCACCAGGGCGCGGTGATCCGACTCGGCCGCAAGATCGAGATCGGTCTCCGGTTCGACCTGGACGGCCTGCGGATCCAGGGTGCCTGGTGGTACCCCGATCCCGGCCAGGTGGACATGTTCCGCAAAGCCGTGGCCTCCGAGGGGAGCGGCCACGAACTGTCCGCCATCGTCGAGGACGTGCGGAAAAGGGGCTACGACATCTCCGGGGACGTGATGAAACGCCCCCCGCGCGGCTATCCGACGAATCACCCCCGTATGAACCTGCTGCGCCACCGTTCGCTGATCGCCGCCCGCCCCCTCGGCGGCGAGCAGTGGCTGCACACCCCCGAGGCAGTCGACCGGGTTCTCTCGGCCACCGCCGATCTGGACGCCCTGCTGATGTGGCTGGTCCGCCACGTGAAACGCACCACCTGACATCACGAGGGCACCGCGCGGCATGGGAGGACCCACACCCGTGCCGTCGGCTCGGTGGAGCGCGGACAACCAACGAGATCTTCGAGGTCGGCGAGAACTACCCGGGCACGGGCGCGCAGGGGGGCTCGCGGGGCCTGCTTCCGTGATAGCGAGGGGAACATGGTCGCCGACACTCCCCCGCACAACAGCACCAACACCTGGCTGCGAACCTCGCTGCACCAGTCAGCGTAGAGCCGCACGCCGACAGCACGTGAGACAAGCCGCCCAACTGCCCTTCCTCTAGACGTCCTTGCCCCCTCTGCGGTGCTCTCCTCGGCCTCCTGTCGGCACGGCTGCCACAGGAGTCCGCGCACCGGCGATGTGTCGGCCTGCCACGTCCAGGCCGCCGTCGCGGGCCGATCCCCTGCCTGTGCGGGGCGCGACCTGGTTAGCGCGCCGGCCCTCGTGTCGAGCGCCCTGATCCGCTCCGCGACGCGGTGATCGGGAAGGTGGTATCTGGTGCCCTGGACCTCCTCGACCTTCAACCGCTCCACCGCCTCACGCACAAACGCGATACGGGGGCGAGTCGGGTGGATCTCCGAGATGGCAGGGAGGCTGAAGTTGATGTCGATGCGGGCGTCCGAGTTCAGGGCTTCGTCGATCCAGAGCTCGCCGTCGCGCAGTTCACCTCGGCGCAGGTGCTGCAGGTACAGGCAGTAGGCCGCAGTCGCGTCGCCGGCGCCAGCGGCGAACTGCCACCACCAGATCGCTCCCTCGTCCTCCTGGGCGAGGCTGTTCACGTACCGTGCCGCGCAGTGGGAGACGGTCGCCGCCGCGCTCACCACCAACCGCCAGCGCGTCGCCTCCCCCGCCTTCGACCCCGAGAACCTCGAGGCACCCCGCACCCATGTGCTGGTCTTCCACGGCGTCGGCGGCATCGGCAAGACCACCTGGTCCAGGACGCTCGAGGCCACGCTCGCCGACGCCGGCCACAGACCCGCCCAGTGGAGCGCACCGGGCTGGCCGGCCGACCAGCTCCTCCCCTTGCGCATCGACCTCGCACGGTCCGCCGGAACCGACTTCGAGCAGATCATGCTGACCATCCGGGCCGCCCTCACCCGGATCGGCCGCCCCTGTCCGCCTTCGACCTGGCGCGGCGCCACTGGGAGGCCAACCACCCCGGCGAGCCGCTGGAGGAGTACCTCCGCCGCGGCGGCCTCGGCTCCCGGTTCGAACAGGCGCTGTCACAGCAGATGCAGTCCGCGCTCGCCGATGTCGCCCAGGCGCTCATGCTGCCCGGCACCGTCGGCTCGGTCGTCGACCAGGTCACCGGCGCCCTGATCGGCGCCCCGCGCGAACACCGCCGTACCGTACGGGCGTTGGCGGGTTGCGCCCGGCTGGCGGACCTGCTGGAGGCCGAACCCGACCTGGACGCCCTCAGCTTCTATCCGCACCTGCTGGCGTAGGAGCTCGCCCGCCTCCCGGACGGCAGGAAGGCCATGCCGGTCGTCCTGCTCGACACGGTGGAGGACATCGGCGACCGCACCCGCCGCCACCTGGAAAGGCTGATCCAGCGGACGGTATGGCTGATGCCGAACACCCCTGGGCAACGTACCGGCGAACCCTCAGATGCCGCTGGACAAGTACATTCACGTCCCCTATACGGGCCCGTTCAACAGGGCACTCGCCATGAACCGGGGCGCCGAGCAGGCGGCTGACGGGAGCATTCTGTGCCTGCTCGACGGCGACATCCTGCCCGACGAGGAATTCATCCTCCGAAACGCAGCCCGCGTATCGCAGGATCCCAGCCACCTGCACTTGCCCTACAGCGACATGTTCTGCCTTCTGCCGGCCGACTCCGCAACGATGGCCTCCGACGGCTACCGTCCCGGGAGAGAGCACAACGGGTATCTCATCACACATCCCGTGGGCGGGTGCGTATGGATCACCCGAGAATCCTTCATGTCCGCTGGGGGATTCGATGAAAACTTCAAAGGCTGGGGTGGTGAGGACCGAGACTTCGCCGACCGCGCTCACAAGGTCGCACCGATCCGACGGCACCCCGAACTCTTGAGCCATCTTTTTCATGAGCGGCCCGTCATGCCATCCAGCAGAAAAGAGATCATGGCTGCAGCCGGAAAGACCTTCGAAGGAGAGGAGTAATAAAATCGACACGTCGTTCAAAGCGATTCTGCTCGACTCCGAAATGCGCGTACTCTTGGGCACCAATCCCCGCGAGGAGTGGGAACTCCTGGGTGGCCGTGCCGAGCCCCATGACGCGACGCCGCAGGACACGGTGCGGCGCGAGGTCTATGAGGAGGCCGGGATCGACATCGCGGTCGGTGCCATCGTCGACACCTGGTACTACGACATCCCAGGGGAGGGACGCGTCGCTGTGACCAGCTACCTGGCATGGCCTCTCGGGGATGTCTCACTCGTCCTCGGCGATGAGCATGCCGATCTGGCGTTCTTTCACTCTCGGGAACTCGACGGCATCAACTTGCCCGAAGGGTATCGGACGTCAATCCGGATCGGAATCGACAGGCTCAGGAATCTACAGGGGGAGGCTACTCACTCATGACCGTGGTCATCGAGGAGAACGACGTCGCACGGACCGACGAGCTGAAAAACGTGGTACTAGCCGATGGCATCGCACGGTTCTGCCTCAGGTCGCGTCAGGAACTCGTGGAGTTCAGCGCCGGATTTGGCGAACTGCTCATGCACCGCGACGCCGAGCCGGACGCGGTGACCGTCGTCCGCCACGTCCCAGAGGTGGACGGCGAGGACGGATACGCCGGGCTCTCGGCCGGCCCCCTCCTGCCCCACACCGACGGTTCCGGCAACTCGGTAGTCCCTCGGTACATAACGCTGTGGTGCCAGAGGAACGAGGGAACAGGCGGCGAATGCTCGATGGCGGACGGCCAACGCGTCGTCGAGGACCTTCAACAGACCAGCCCCTGGGCTATCGACGCACTGGCCAGGCCGAACGCAGCCATCTACCGGTCTGGTCGCGAACAGTACTCCGGCCCCGTGATGTCACAGGACCCCAACGGGCGCTGGCAGTTCCGCCTCCGGCTCGACTCGAACGGCTTCTTCTCCGCCGAGACTCTGCACGCTGTCACCCGGCTGCGGGAGGCCATCGCCCTGCGGACCTTCACCTTCGCCTTGAGTCCCGGCCAGGGCTACATCATCGACAACTGGCGCTACCTGCACGGGCGACTCACCTTCGCCGGCGAGCGCGTCATGCTCCGGACGCTGATCAAGTAGTCAGACCCCGCGCCCAGCAGGACCGCCTCAGAGGGATCTGCCGGGCCAGCGTGGCCACCACATGCTGATTCACCACGACGTGTACGGCAGCGACACCCGCCGCCTGGGCGAGGTCCTGCGGGTGCGGACCCTGACCCGTCTCGGGGTCGACGTCCGCGTCGGGATCGGTCTTTCGGTCACGGTCGCGGCGACCGCCTCCGCGCAGTTTTCCGAGCCCGGCGGCGTCCTCGCCGTCGCCCCCCGGCGAGGCCGCGGAGTGGCTCGGCCGGCTGTCGGTCGACGCCCTGCATGGCATCGCACCGCGCCAGGCCGCGGTGCTGCGCGACTACGGCATCCACTACGTCGGCCTGCTCGCCGCCGTCCCCACCGCCACGGTGCAGCGCCTGCTGGGCGGGAAGGCCGCGCGGCTGGCCGCGGATCGGGCCCGCGGCATCGACCCGCGCCCCGTCGTCCCCCGCGCCTGCCGGCCACGGCGAGCGTGCGCTGCACCTTCGAGCGTCACACCCTGGGCGGCGCCATGGTCCGGGCGGCCCTGCTCGCTCTGGTCGTGCAGCTCGGCACCCGGCTGCGCCGGCGGGGCCAGGTGGCCCGCGCGGTGACCTTGAGCCTGCGGTTCGCGGGCGGCGCCTTGTGGGAGAAGACCCGCCGCCTGCCGGAGGCGTCCGCGCGCGACGACGATCTGCGCCTGCTGGCCTACCAGGTTGATGGACGGGGCCGGCCTTCAGCGCGGACGCCTGACCGGTCTCACCCTCAAGGGGGAGGACCTCATCGGCGTCGACCGGGCGGCACGGCAGATCAGCCTCGACACCACCCGGGAGGCTCGCGTGGTCGCCGAGGCGGCCGTCGACCGCGTCCGCGACAAGTTCGGCCCGGGCTCATCGGCCCCGCCGCGGTCTACCGCCGCACCTCCTGAACGCCGCCCGCTGACCGTGTCCGCTCTGTATCTGCCCTGGAGGCACGATGCTGCTTCACCCGCCGGGCCCGGCCTCCATGCCCCTGGGGCTGCCGCACATGCGCCACGTGCAGGCCGTCGACGACGCTCTCATCGCCCGCGGCATCCCGCGGGGTACCGTCCGCGCCGACTTCTACCCTCGCCATCGCGGCCTGGCCACCTGGATGAAGCTGACCTGGGACATCAGCCGCACCAGCGGGCACGGCGGCATCCGGCTGCACTGGATCGAGCGCCAGGGCTGGTCCTACGCCCTGCTCGGGCCCAACCCCTACGACGTCACCCTCTACGCCGGCATCGCCTCCCTGCGCACCCCCGTCGCCGACCCGGAGAACGTCGCCTGCATCGCGGAGGGGCTGTTGTACGACCGGCGGCTGCCTGAGATCGACTACCGGGGGAGTGGGAGGGCGCCGCGGAGTTGAACGCGGCCACCCGCCGCTTCCGCCACTCCCTGCTCGGGCTGTCTCCCGCGGTGCGCCTGGAGCGGGAGCTCGCGACGACGGAGGGCATGGAGGTGCCCATCGACCCCCGGACCGACACCTACGAGCAGGCGATCGTCGCTGTGAACGCGGCGTACGGACAGACCGCTGCCACCTGGTGATCGGCCCGCAGAATTGAGGCGGTGCCGTACCGTCTGCGTTCGGCACGGCACGGCCCGCGCAGCCTACTGGCCGGACCCGGGCGGTCAGCCGGCCTCCCGCGGGGGAGCCCGGAACCTCCCGGCAGTCGGAACCCGCGGCGTCGCGCCCAGTACGGCGACCCCGCTGACGCCCCGCCATATCCCGTCCGTGTCACCCACCTCCGCCAGCGCACCCATGGCCCCGTGGCCACGGCCGTCCAGCGCTTCCTGAGGCCCCGCGTGATCCGCTTCCTGAGATGTCGCCGCGAGGGCAGTTGGGGCGGCCAGTACTGCCTCCGCCACGGCCGCCAGGGCCGTCGTACGGTCAGCAGCGTCCGCCGGGACATCCCGTAGGGCCCGGCCTCGGCCTGCCCAGGCCTGTCCGTCCAGCCGACGCCGCGCGCGCCGCCATGGCCGCGTCGATGCGGGGCAACCGTAGGGGCATGAAGGTGATGCCTCTACGGCGCCTGATGCCTGCGACGATGTTGCTGCTGCTGGCGCTGCCGTCCGCGAGCTCCTGCGACAGCGGTGGCACCGACCCCTCACGGACCGACAACGCACTGCGTGCGGCGGCGTCTGGAGGCGAAGTCTTGATCAGCACCGACAACGGACTGCGGCTGCGCCCGGCCAGCGGCCGCCACATCACGGTGGACGACCGCATCGACGGGCACTGGTCCCACCACGGCGACCGCTGGACCCTTGATCTGGACTGCGCCGACCACGACGGTCGCGGCTGTCCACGGATGCCGTACGTCGAGATCCCCGACGGCGTGAAGGTCATCGTCACCGCCCGCAACGCCGGCGTCGACGTGGTGGACGTCGCCGCCGCGTTGGACGTCACGACCGTCAATGGTGATGTGGCAGTGACCCACTCCGGTCAGGCGCACGCCCCGTTGCGGCTGTCCACCCGCAACGGATCGGTGCGCGCGACATCGGTGGAGGCTGGCCGGCTGCACGCGAGCACCGTCAACGGCGATGTGGTGGTGCAGTGCGCTGCCGCGCCCGCGGGCGTGACCGCGAGGACCGTCAACGGCTCGGTCGATGTCACCGTCCCCCACGACGCCCCGGCTTACCGCGTCACCATGAGCACCGACAACGGGCGCACCACGACCGATGTCCACGTCCAGGATGCCGCCCGAAACCGCGTGATGACCCTGACCACGGTCAACGGTGACGTCACGGCCCGCCGGGACTGAGGTGTGACGAGCTGTCAGTTTCACGTGAAACACCCTGACGTGGTGTTTTAAAGTGAATGTCGCTCGTTTTCCGCGACTCAGGGACCTGTGAGGGACACGCGAACCATGTCCACCGAAACGTTTGAGTTTCAGGTTGAGGCCCGTCAGCTGCTCCAGCTGATGATTCATTCGGTCTACTCGAACAAGGACGTCTTCTTGCGGGAGCTCGTCTCCAACGCCTCGGACGCGCTCGACAAGCTGCGCCTGGCCGCCCTGCGCGACGACGGCCTCGACGTGGACCTGTCCGATCTGCACGTCCAGATCGAGGTGGACCCGGAGGCCCGAACGCTCACCGTGCGGGACAACGGCATCGGGATGTCGTACGACGAGGTCGGCACGTTGATCGGCACCATTGCCAACTCCGGTACGGCGGCGCTCCTCAAGGAACTGGAGGAGGCCCAGGACGAGGCCGGCGCGGAGGGGCTGATCGGCCGGTTCGGCATCGGGTTCTACGCCGGATTCATGGTGGCCGACGAGATGACCCTGGTGACCCGGCGCCTCGGCGAGAGCAGCGGCACGCGCTGGTCGTCCCGCGGTGAGGGCACGTACTCGCTGGAGAAGGTCGAGGAGGCGCCGCAGGGCACGTCCGTGACGCTCCATCTCAAGCCCGCCGACCCCGAGAACCAGCTGCACGACTACACCTCCACCTGGAAGATCAGGGAGATCGTCAAGCGGTACTCGGACTTCATCACCTGGCCGATCCGTCTCGTCCCCCAGACCGGCGACGGCGAGGAGACGGCCGAGCCGGAGACGCTGAACTCGCGCAAGGCCCTGTGGGCACGCTCGCGCGAGGAGGTCTCGGCGGAGGAGTACCACGAGCTGTACAAGCACGTCAGCCACGACTGGCGCGACCCGCTGGAGACGATCCGGTTCCAGGCCGAGGGCACCTTCGAGTACCAGGCGCTGCTGTTCCTGCCGGCCCACGCCCCGCACGACCTGTTCACCCGGGACTTCCGGCGCGGTCTGCAGCTCTACGTCCGGCGCGTGCTGATCATGGACGACTGCGAGGCGCTGCTGCCGCCGTACCTCCGCTTCGTCAAGGGCGTCGTCGACGCGCAGGACCTTTCGCTCAACGTCTCCCGGGAGATCCTCCAGCAGGACCGCCACATCAGGATGATCCAGCGGCGGCTGACCAAGAAGGTCCTGTCGTCGGTGAAGGAGCTGAAGGCCAACGACGGTGAGAAGTACGCCACGTTCTGGCGCGAGTTCGGCGCCGTGCTGAAGGAGGGACTGCTCGGCGACCCGGACAACCGCGACGCCATCCTCGCGGTCGCGTCCTTCGCCAGCACCCATGAGGGGGACGAGCCGACGACGCTCCAGCAGTATGTGGAGCGGATGAAGGACGGTCAGGAGCACATCTACTACCTGACCGGCGAGTCCCGGCAGAGCATTGAGAACTCCCCGCACATGGAGGTGTTCAAGGCCCGAGGCATCGAGGTCCTGCTGCTGACCGACCCCGTCGACGAGGTGTGGGTCGACGCCGTGGGTGAGTTCGAGGGCAGGCAACTGCGGTCGGTCGCCAAGGGCGAGATTGACCTCGACGTTCAGGATGGCGAACAGGAGGACAGCGCACGGCAGGAGCAGGACGAGAGCTATGCCGGCCTGCTGGAGTGGATGAAGGAGCAGCTGGGGGAGGAGGTCAGGGATGTCCGGCTGTCGACCCGCCTGACCGTCTCACCGGCGTGTGTCGTCTCCGATGCCCATGACCTCAGCCCGGCGCTGGAGAACATGTACCGTGCGATGGGCCAGGAGGTGCCGGTCACCAAGCGGATTCTCGAACTCAACCCCGGTCACGCGCTCGTCCGTGGCTTGCGGCAGGCCCACGCGGAGCAGGAGGACCGCGCGGAACTCGCCGAAACCGCCCAACTGCTGCACGGACTGGCCGTCCTCGCGGAAGGCGGACAGCCCAAGGAGCCCGCCCGGTTCGTCAAGCTGGTGGCGGAACGGCTGGAGCGCACGCTCCGCTGAGCGCGAGGCCGTCGACGCGGCACGGCGGTTGCGCTCCCCGGCCGACCGGGGCGGGACCGCCGTGGTGGAGGAGCCATGGGGCTCCTCCACATGCCCGGTGTTGCCGCGCCGGGTGTTCGAACAGGACATCCAACCGGCCTCGGATGAGCATGGCCGGGATGCCCTTCGGACATGCCGCCCGCGCCATCCGTACCGGGATTCGCTGGTGATCCTCCGGCCGCAGCGACACCGCGACCACCTCCACCGACGACACCACCCCGCACACTCCCAGCCAAGCACCGCGCACAGCCAGCCGTCAGCGGCTTACCAACACCACCAGCAGAGTCACGGCATTGGCCCCAAAGCCTGTCCCACAATGATCAACTGGCTCGACATGCTCAGCGTCGAGCACGTCCGCCATGGGCCGGTCTTCAACGAGCCGAGGTTGTGCAGGCGGTTCATGCGGCGAAGGTGTGTCCAGCAGGCAGGGCACCGTGAGTCAGACCGGCCTGATCCAAACGACAGCCCCTAACGAGGGCCGCGGCCGCACCCCGTGGCGCCATTGGGACATGTCGCAGGTGTGACACCAGTGGCCAGTGACATGCCTACCGCCACAGCAGATTCTGTCGGACAGCGCGTGACTCCCAGCTGTACGAGAGGTGCTTGGCTGATGGCATGGATCCGCCTGACGGCGGCGATATCGACAGGATTGCTGCTGGCCGGCGGAGGCGTACCGGCGGCCTCCGCCCAGACGCCCCGGGACAGCGCGGCGCGACCGGCCGGGGGCCCGGGCGGGCCGCCCGTGACCGTACGCCTGGTGACCGGCGACCGTGTGACGGTGACGCCGGGGGCCGACGGCCGCCGCGCCGCCTCCGTCGAGCCGGGACCCGGCCGCGAGGGCATCGCCTTCCGCACGTACCAGGAGGACGGCGGCGACCTGACGGTGCTGCCGTCGGACGCCGCGGACCTGGTCTCCGCCGGGACGCTGGACCGGCGTCTGTTCGACGTGTCCACCCTGATCGCCCAGGGCTACGACGAGGCCGGCACCTCCGCGCTGCCGCTGATCGTCTCCGCCTCCCCGCGCGGCGGCGTCGCCCGGACGACCGCGAAGAGTGACAAGGCCGCGGCCGCCGTCGCCGACCGGGTCGCCGCGTTCAACGAGGCATCGGCCCCGGCGCGGACCCTCGCCAGTATCGGCGCGCGGTCGCTGCGCGTCGCGGACGACGACCTCGGCGCCTTCTGGAAGGCCTTGAACCCGGGCGACGCCGAGGGCACCGCCCGAGCCGCCGCGACCCCGCGGGTGTGGCTGGACGGCCGGGTCGCGCCGGTCTTGGACCGCAGCACGGCGCAGATCAACGCGCCCACGGCGTGGAAGGCCGGGTACGAGGGCCAGGGCGTGAAGGTGGCCGTGCTGGACACTGGTGTGGACGCCGCCCACCCCGATCTGGCGGGCCGGATCGCGGAGGCGAAGGACTTCTCGGGCAGCGGGAACACCGTGGACCACTTCGGGCACGGCACGCACGTGGCGTCGATCGTCGGCGGTACGGGCGCTGCGTCCTCCGGTTCCCGCAAGGGCGTGGCACCGAAGGCGGAGCTGCTGATCGGCAAGGTGCTCGGCGACGACGGCTACGGCTCGGAGTCGCAGGTCATCGACGGCATGGAGTGGGCGGCCGCCGAGCACGCCAAGGTCGTCAACATGAGCCTCGGCTCCGACGAGCCGACCGACGGCACCGACCCGATGAGCCAGGCCCTCAACACGCTGTCCGCCTCCGGCGACACCCTCTTCGTCGTCGCGGCGGGCAACGCGGGCGAGAACGGGGACTCCACCATCGGTTCGCCCGGTGCGGCCGACGCCGCGCTGACGGTGGGCGCCGTGGACCGCGACGACTCCCTCGCCTCCTTCTCCAGCCGCGGTCCGCGCCTCGGCGACAAGGCCGTCAAGCCCGACGTGACCGCCCCCGGCGTCGGCATCGTCGCCGCGCGCGCGTCCGGCACCACCATGGGCGACCCGGTCGACGCGAACTACACGGCGGCGTCCGGCACCTCGATGGCGACCCCGCACGTGGCGGGTGCCGTCGCGCTGATCGCCCAGCAGCACCCCGGCTGGAGCGGCCGGCAGTTGAAGGACGCGCTGATCAGCACCGCCCACACCGTGCCGGGCACGAAGGCGACCGAGCAGGGCGGCGGCCGGATCGACGTCGCCGCGGCCATGGGCGCGGTCACGGCCACCGGCAGCGTGCTGCTGCCCGCCGTCCAGCTGGGCGGCGACAAGCAGCAGTCGGCGACCCTGCACTACACCAACACCGGTGACAAGGCAGTGGACCTGAAGTTGAGCGTGGCCCTGGCCAACTCCGACGGCGTGGCCCTGACGGCCGGTGTCGTCGCGCCCGGCGCGAGCACCGTCCACCTCGCCCCCGGCGCCTCCGCAGACGTGCCGCTGAGCACCGACCCGAAGGACGCCAAGCGCGGCGCCTACTACGGCTACGCCACCGCGACCGGCGCTGACGGCACCGTCCTCGCCCACACCACGCTCTCCCTGGTCGTGCACGCGCCGCAGCACCGGCTCACCGTGATCGCCCGCGACCGCGCGGGCAAGGTGCTGCCGGGCTGGCTGCCGACGATCTGGGGCCAGGACGGCTTCGTCTCGTACACCAGCGCCGACCCCGCGGTCGCCGTCGTCGAGGAGGGCACCTACCAGGTCGACTTCAGCACTTTGGACAACGCCTCGGACGGCCAGGAACTGGTCGAGGTGATCAACCCGCAGGTGAAGGTCTCCAAGGACACCACGGTGACGCTGGACGCCTCCAAGGTCACCCAGGTGCAGATCCGCACGCCCGAGCCCGCCGAGCAGCGAGGGATCCTCAGCTACCAGACGTACCGGCGCATCGAGGGCCACGGCCTGATCCAGGGCGTGATGTTCTTCGACGTCGCCAAGCGCATCTACGTCAGCCCGACCGCGCAGGTCACCGACGGCACCTTCGAGTTCGCCTCGCGCTGGCAGATGACGGCCCCGCAGTTGCGGGCGAAAGTGTCCGGCACCTCGGCGCCCTTCGTCCCGTACTACCTGCCGACCTCTCCGGTCTTCGACGACAACGGCGTCCGGCTGACCGCGGTGGACGCCGGAGCGGGCACCGCCGCGGACCTCAAGGCCGCCCATGTGCGCGGGAAGCTCGCTGTCGTCCGCTACGACTTCGGCAACGACGCCGAGCTGGCGAAGGCCGCCTCGGACGCCGGGGCCAAGGCGCTGATGCTCGTCATGCCCGAGGGCTTCTTCCCCTGGACGCGCTGGCAGCCGGAGGGCGACCGCCTCGCGCTGCCGATCATGCGCGCCGGCACGACGGAGGGCACCGACCTGCTCAAGCGCGCCGGTGAGCACACCACCACGGTGGACTTCTCCGGCACGGTGAAGAGCCCCTACCTGTACGACGTGATGCAGGTGTCCCAGCAGCGTGTTCCCGAGAAGCTGGTGTACACGGTCAGCGAACGGAACAGCGCGGTGGTGAAGGCCGCCTACACCCGCACCGGCGCCTCGGCCTGGGGAAGCGAGCAGCGTTTCGGCTGGCGCCCCTACCAGGAGTTCGCCTGGAACCAGTACACCCGTGACGTGCCGGTGGGACAGCAGCGCACCGAGTACGTGACGGCCGGTGACACGTTGTGGAGCCACACCGTGCACCACGACACCGTCATGGACCGCGACCTCGAGCTGGGCGTCGGCATGCAGGACGCCGCCCGCACCTACCGGCCCGGCCAGCACGCCGCGGAGAAGTGGTTCGCGGGGCCGGTGCGCCCGTCGATCCCGCACGGTGTGACGGGCTGGCCCGGCTCGGTGCGCAACGGCGACACCTTGTCCCTGCACATCCCGGAATTCACCGACTCCCAGTCCGGCCACTGGTCGTTCGCGGAGGCCAGCTCGCTGGGTGGCGGTGTAGGCACCGGTGCCGCGGTGTCCGCGGTGGGCGACCCGAGCGACGTGGCCCACGCCGAGGTGTACCGCAACGGCCGGCTCGTGGCGCAGTCCGACACCGGGGCCTGGGGCGGATTCGAGGTGCCCGCTGGCAAGGCCGGCTACCGGCTGGACCTCACCACCGCCCGT
This sequence comes from Streptomyces sp. NPDC047081, assembly GCF_040643775.1. Lineage (NCBI taxonomy): Bacteria > Bacillati > Actinomycetota > Actinomycetes > Kitasatosporales > Streptomycetaceae > Streptomyces > Streptomyces sp. NPDC047081. The sequence continues at coordinate 68,912 of NZ_JBEYUY010000045.1, forward strand.
ACTTCCGCGAACTGGCAGTTCGGCACCGGCACCAGGACGTCCTGGACGTTCACCTCGGACACCGCGGCGACGGCCACGCTGCTGCCGCTGCTCCAGGTCGACTACAGCGCGCCGGTGGACTTCCGCAACGCGGTCGGCCCGCGCCGGTCGCACACGCTGGGTCTGAACGTACGGATGCCGGACGGCCTGGCTGCCCCGCGCGGGGTCACGCTCAAGGTCGAGACGTCGTACGACGACGGCCGTACCTGGCACATCGCGCACACCGCCCGCACCGCGCGGCACGGCGGCACGCGCTTCACCGCCGCGGTCGAACGGCCGTCAGGCGTGCGCGGGGACGCGTACGTCAGCCTGCGGGTGACCGCGGTGGATGCCGCGGGCAACAGCGTGCGGCAGACCGTAGACCGCGCCTACCTGCACCACGGCCCCTCCTCGGGGCGGTGACGTCGGCCCTGCGGAGCGGCTGAACGACGGCGGGTGCCCGGGCGGACGCCCCGGCACCCGCCGTTTGCTTGCCCGGTGGTGGCTCGCGGTGCAGACTTCAACGGGTCGTCCCCTGCTCGGGGTTGGGCTCGGCGAGGGAGGGGCACGGCATGCTGGAGGCGGCAGGTCTCACGGCGATGGAGGAGACGGTCTACCGGCTCCTGGTCGGGACCGCGACCGCGTCGGCCCAGGAGGTCGCCGACCGGACCGGGCTCCCGCGCGACTCCGCCGAGGCCGTCCTCGCGGCCCTGCGCGGCAAGGGTCTCGCCAGCCCCACCGACCGCGATCCGCTGCACTACGCCGCCGTACCGCCTGACGTGGCGCTGCTGCCGCGGTTGCAGCGCAACGCCGACGCGCTGGACAAGGCGCGTACCGCCGTCACCGACCTGCTCGACAGCTACCGCAGCACACGCCGCAGGCACGACCCCGGCCAGCTCATCGAGGTCATCACCGGAGCAGAGGCGCTGCGCCAGCACCTGCGGCAGATGCAGGACAACGCGCGCCACGAGATGCTCTGGTTCTGCAAGGCGCAGTACGTGGCGATGCCCTCGGGCAGCAACCGCGCCGAGTACGACGCCCTCGCCCGCGGGGTGCGCTACCGCGTCCTGTACGAGCAGGCCTTCTTCGACGACGAGGGCGCCGTCGACAACGTCGTGGAAGGTGTCCGCGCCGGTGAGGTGGCCCGGTCGGTTCCGCACCTGCCGCTGCGCCTGGCCGTGGCCGACCGCGCCATCGCCATCTGCCCGCTGGTCCCCGGTGGCCCCCAGGGCAGTCCCCAGGTGGCGACGGCCGCGCTGGTGCGGGGCAGCAGCCTGCTGGAGGCGCTCATCTCGCTCTTCGAGCGCTACTGGGAGACCGCGGTCCCGCTGAACGTCAGCGCCTCCGGCGGGGTGGAGGGCAGCGACGGAGTCGTCGACGCCGACCCGCTGACCGAGACCGACCGTCGGCTGCTCTCGCTGCTCGTGGCCGGTGTCGCCGACAAGGCCATCGCGAGTCAGATGGGGCTGAGCAGGCGCACCGTGCAGCGCCACATCCAGCACATGATGACGCTCGCCGGCGCCGACACACGGATGCAGCTCGCCTGGCAGGCCGCTCGCCGCGGCTGGCTCTGAGTCCCGCCGCTCCCAGGCGAACTGACTGCTCGTCAGTCCTGGTTGGGTCACCGTCCGGTGCGGGGCCGGCTGGGCGTGGGCGAGCCCGTACGGACCAGTTTCCTGCGTTCCCAGGCCGAAGCCCTTGTGGCGTACGACTTCTTCGAGACGGTCACCCTGACCGGGGCGCGGGCGCGCGTACTGCCCGCCGACCCCAACCCGCACCCTGAGATCACCGCAGGTGTAGACGTTCGCGCCTCGGTCGACACGGGCTCGGCGGCCGGCTCGAGCAGCTCGGCTTCTACGGCGGCCGCCTCCAGGAGTTCGCCGCGCACGGTGGCGGCCAGGGCCGAGATCTCGGCTGACGTACTTTCCCAAGCGGTTGAGGCAGGAGGAGTAGCAGGAGATTCGTAGCGATGGCCGGTTCCGCGAAGCCGTACGGCTTCGTGGGGGAGAGGTGGCTGGCCTCTCCACACCGGCCATCGTGCGGCGTCTGGCCCGCCGGGAGTTCGTCGATCCCGTAGGCGCCGTTTCCTTTGGTAGGTCAGGGCTTCGGGACCCAACGGGGCATAGCTGTGCAGTCGTTGCTGATCAGCGTGCCGCGAGAGGCTGCACAGGGCTTCGCCAGCACTCATTCCTCTATGACCCGGCCGCACGGTGCTCGGGTGCAGCAGGCCGGCTTTCGACCTCCACGAACGCGCGCAGCTTCCGACGGTGCGCGCCGTCGATGACGGTGTAGTGCAGGACGGCATCGGCAACGAGCCGCTCGCCCTCACCGATGGGGTGGGACACCTCGGGGGTCCAGTCCCAGGGGCCGTGCTCGTGCCCGAGCCGGCGGGCGTCTTCCGTGAAGGCCAGGTGGGCCCGCAGGACGGTGAGCGTGTGCGGTGTCTTGAGCGAGGCGGCTGTTGCGGAATTGATCGGATACGGTGGGCGGCCCCGCAGAGCGGGAAAGTCCCGCGCAAGGCGGGCACCTTCACCCGTGAGGTACCAGGCGCGGGAGCGGTTGGACCGGGGCAGCACCGTGTAGTCGACAAGCCCCTTGTGCCGCAGCGTTCGGCCGAAGCAGACCACGGAGCTGACGGGTGGTGGCCATCCGGTGCTGGGCGAGCACAGACAGAAGCTGATGAGGCAGCGGCTCCGCGGGAGGGGGAGTCCACGACGCGGCGATCTCGGTAACGCTAGTGGCCACTGCTGTCCCTTCTTGGCGGGTGGTCAAACTCCTGGCTCGCAACGGTCGTTGCTGACCGTGAGGAAACCCGTTGACCCCGACCCAAGGACCGACCACGAACCCCTGACCAGGCCCACGATGACGACACAACGTTCGTGGTCGGCCCAACCATGAGCTCCCGGCCACACACTCAGGAGCTTGCCGCCCGCGTGAGGCCGCCGCCATGCCGTGCGCGGTCGGGCGATCGCCGAGACGATGTGGCGCCCAACCATCAGGCACGGACACCGATGCGCCCTTGCAAGCACCGTCGGCCGGGCCAAGGCCAGCGGCACCACCGGCTGCACCGTCGCTCGGATCTGCCGCGGCGGCCTGATCGTCGACGACATCGGCATGCCTACGAACGCCCGTCCGTGGCCGTGACCAGCAACATCCACCCCTCAAAAGCGCACAGGTGCCGGCGAACCTGTGCCAGGTGCCGCCGAGATTCAACACGTTCAGCCCGGATGCTCGGGGAGGAGAAGCTGGTGAACCTCCGCGGCGAGAGCTGCCATCTGCTCACCGGCCTCCAGCCACGTGGTGATCGAGGCTTCCCAGCTGTCCGTCGGGCCCCGCCAGGGACGGAGCGTCCAGGTCAATGCGACATGGCCGCCCGACCTGAAGGATGCCGTGACCGTGAGGTCGCGAGCGTTGGTCTGCCAGACGCGCTCGCCGTCCCAGCCGCGGAAGTCCGCGGCCAGTTGAGCCAGAAACGGTGCGAGGTCGGCATCCCAGATCCAGGCGGTCACCCCGTCCATGCGGGCCCTCAGCCCCGGTGCGTCGGCCTCGATCGTGTAGTGCGAGCAGTCGGGGTCAGCGCGCACGGGGTCGGACAGCCGCACGCACACATCCCGGTTGATGCTGCAGCGGATACTCACCGTCTGCGGCTCGTCGGGGGCGGCACCTCGGGAGTTCACGCGCCGAACGCTAGCCGTCCTCCCTGTTCGCCGTCGCCGAGATTCCTGCGGTGGGCGAGTGAACCACGTACCCCATCCGTGACGTCCCAACTCATGTGACGCATCTAAGTCCCCCTGCTGGGAGGGGAGTTGGGTGCGTTGGCAGACCGTCGGACAAGCGTCGGCGAACCATTGGGCGGCCAACCGCGCGCCGGCCGGTTCGCGGCCCACAGTCAGCCCAGGAGAGTGCATGTTCCGGATCGTTCGCCCGCGCTCGATGATTCTGCTCGGCGCCGCCGTCGTGGGGTTCGCCGTAGTGGCGGGCGTCGTTCTGTTTGCCGGGGAAGATGCTCAGGGCAAGGACCTTGGCGGCGACCCGGGTCTGAAGACCGTCAGTGTCATCTCCGTCTGCTCGGACGTGAAGGTCCACGCATGGGTCACGGTGAACATCGGGACCGTGGCCCAACCTGACGACAGGAAGGTCGACTACGACGTCGGCGCCACCGGTCACGACCATGATCCATTCGGTCGTACCCTGGCCAAGGGGTGCGATATGGCTGCCGGAGCCTTCGGATCCCGCGTGGAGTTCAAGGCTGCCGGCCTCAACGGCGGCCGGCCGTTCTATGCGACTGCGCCTGCCGATCGCCGGCACGTCCTGGTCGTCCGCCTCACCCAGCACGCCGACGGCACGGTCACCAGCACGCAAGAACTGATCGCCGCCCGCTGACGACCACGGCGCGCCCACCTCCGCACTAGTCGGGCAACAGTGTGCGGCGCGATCAGCCCGTCGAGACCATCCACACCGCCAGGAGCAGGAAGATGACGCCCCCGACGTACAGGAAGAGGACCAGTCCCGCCGTGTGCCGCCACATCAGCACCCGAGCCGTCTGCGGGTCGGGCGGCAGCTACACCACCGTCACCTCACGCCCGGTCGCCGCCCCCAACCCGCCGCCCCGGAGCCGTGGTGAGAACTCCACCCGGCACCCTAGCCGGTCGGTGAAGGCGATGACCGGCACCCAGGTCGGCCCGTCGGCCTGCCGGGTCCGCACGTTGTCGACCACGAGGCCCTGCGCCCGAGTCCCGTTGTGCCGCAGCCGCCGTACCACCACGGTCTCGTGCACCGCCGCTGCGAGGATCAGCAGGCCGAGCGCCCCGAACGCCAGCGCACCGACGAACCTCCCGCCACCTCTTCCCTTCTTTCCCCCTTCCCTCTCGCGCCTCGGGCTCCACTCGGGCGGATGATCTACCCGTTACGACGTGAAACAGGCGCCGCTGGTTCAGAGTTGAGGCCGCGATCCGGAGATGACACTGGATCCGGCGGGGGCGTGGTTGAAGGCTTTGACGGCCGTACCGTATGGCGTGCGGTGCGGTGGTTCGAAGCCTTCGGCGTCACGGTGTGAGCGGCGCACCGCGGCCGCCGGGCGTCGGGAACGGCGGCAAATCCTCCGGGAGGAGTGTCTGGAAGTCGGTTACATCGGGTGACTGTATCGCGGCGAGTCGCCCGGCCTGACGGGGCGCCATCCGCTCGACCGTCCGAGTCCACCGACGGCTGCACCACCTGGAAGGACATCTCCAAGAACCTCCCCGACGTGCCGGCCAACTCCGCAAGTCACGCCGAACGGCGGCAATCGGCCTACGAAACACGGCCCCGCCAGGGACGTGCGGCACGGCTGAGGGAGCCGGCTCGGCAGTTCAGGCGGACTCGACGGGCAGCGGGTCCGGGAAGGCCCGTTCCGCGGATCGGATCCGTGTGTACTCGGCGGCGCGGTAGCCGAACTGCCGCCGGAAGACACGGTTCAGGTGGGACAGGTCGCTGAAGCCCCACTTCATCGCAAGGTCGGTGAGGGTGACGCGCCCTTGGTGCGCGAGCAGGTCCTCGGCGCACAGGTGCGCGCGCAGTCTCATCACTGTCTGGCTGAATGTGGCCGGAGCGTCTTCGTAGAGCAGGTGGAGCTTGCGGACGGAGATTCCGAAGTGGTGGGCGATGGCGGCGGGAGACGTGTCGCCGTAGAGCAGGTGACGGGTCAGGTAGTGCTCGATGCTGTCTCGTATCGCGTCGTCGTTCGTGCCGCTGTTGACGTGGTCACCGGTCGGCATTCCGTGCGCGAGCGCGTTGACGAGGGAAGCCAGCGCCGTTCCCGTGCTCGTGGCCTGGGCCTCGGTGAGCGTCGCCGCGGACCGCCAGGCCGCGCGCATTGTGTCGGCGACGATCGATCCCATGCCGTGCGCGGCGGAGTAGGTGACGGCGTTGACCTCGGCGGGGAGGCCATGGGGGAGGGAGCGGACGGGGATGCGGAACGAAAGTGTCCGCCAGTCGTCGAGGTAGTCGAGATGGAATGTCCTGGTGGCATCGACGATCGAGAACGTGCCTGGGCCGGACAGGCAGGTCGAGGCGCCTTGGCTGACGACGCACCGCCCTCTGAGCATGAGGTTGACAAAGACGACCTCATCCTCGATCCGGCTGAGTTCCTCCCGTCCGTGGTGGATCGTCTGGTCGCACGTCTCGATCTCGGCGCCGTTGATCTTGCCGTAAGCATGTGCATCGACCCACCCGTTGAGTCCTCCGCGGTCCCAGGAGTCCCGGGTGCCACGGGCCGCCGGCCGAAGGGGGGTGAATGCTTCGCACACCACCTCACGCCAGTAGCTGTACTGCTCGGACTCCGGGCGGTCGGCGGTTCGCCACTGCCGCACGGTCACACCTCCTCCGCCTGGGCACGGCCGCGTCCCCGGACCGTCGCGTCGCGCGCCCCGCTGCGTGGCGACGGTTCCAGGTCCAGAAAAGCGATACGACCGTTTCAAGCCGTACGGCCGACGGAGAAGATTCGGTTACACCGCTCTCACGGTCTCACCCGGTGCCCGCCCGCGGAGTGCTGGAGAACCGTGCACGACGGTTCCGGCCTCGCTGCGCTCTCGTCCGAGCCGGGCGGCGCCTTGGTGATCGATGCTCTGTGGACTCAGCCGGATATCGACCAAGGGAGCAGAGATGGCCATCGATTTCAGCCTCTCCGAGGCGGAACTCGAACTTCGCAAGCAAGCGCGCGAGTTCGCGGAGGGCGTGCTGAGCGGCGTCGAAGCCGCGATCGCACCGTTGGCTACGCCACTCGAACGGTTCCGTGCGCTCAAGCCGTTCTACCAGGAGATGGTGAACGCGGGCTTCGTCAAAGGACTGATCCCGGTCGAGGACGGGGGACACCGATTCACGAACCTCCAGTTCGCGCTCGCCTGTGAGGAACTGGCACGGGTCGACATCAACACCCCGAGCGCCGTCCTCGGTACCGGCCTGGGCGTCTACCCGATCCTGATCGCCGGCACAGCGGAGCAGAAGAAGCGGTTCTTCGCGCCGTTCCTCGACGGGAGCCCGGCCCTCGGGGCGATCGCCTTCACCGAGGCCGCCGGCGGCGCGAACTTCGACCACCCCGACCCGGACTTCGGCGTACAGACCTTCGCCGTACAAGACGGTGACGAGTGGGTCATCAACGGCCGTAAGGCGTACACCACCAACGCCTCGGGCTGAGACGAGAGCGGCGCCGACCTCATCAGTGTCGTCTGCCGCATCGACAAGACGAAGCCGCCGGCCGAGTCGCTGGCCATCATCGTCGTCGAGAAGGGCACACCGGGCGTCGAGATCACCGGGATGATCGACACCTTCGGACACGTTGCCACCAACTCTCCGATCGTGGAGTTCAACGATGTCCACGTGCCGCTGTCCAACCTGATCGGCCGGCCCGGCGACGGCCTCAACCTGACCAAGAGCGCCTTCTCCTGGACCTGCTCCAGCATCGGTGCCGCAGCGGTGGGCAAGATGCGGGCCGCGTTCGAACTCGCCTACGACTTCGCCAAGAACGAGAAGCGCTCCGGCCCGGTGCCCGTCCTTGAGTACCAGAACGCCGGCTACATGCTCGCCGACATCAAGACCCGCATCGAGGCCGGACGCTACTTCGCGTGGAAGGCCGCCGACCACTTCGACAAGACCGGCGGTATGGACCGCGAGCTGTCCAACATGGTCAAGATCTACAACTCCGAGCTCTCCGTCCAGACCGTGTACGACGCCATGCGGCTGGTCGGCGTCGACTCCTACGGCGACCGCACCAAGCTCGGGCCGATCATGCAGGACGTGCTCTGTTTCCCGGTCTACGACGGCGGCAATATGGGCGTCCGCCGCCGCCACCTCCACGAGATGCTGCTCAACCCGACCTACGACCACCTGGCCGCAGCGGAGAACCGCAACTCCGTCGCCCTGTGAAGGTCGAGTGCCGCCACGCCCGCCAGGCCCAGCGCCAAGCCCGTCATCCGCCGTACGCCCAGGTGTTCC
>NZ_JBEYUY010000046.1:0-53091 GCF_040643775.1 Streptomyces sp. NPDC047081
CCCCGGGTGATGAGGAGTTGCTTGCCGATCTCGACGATCTCGATGAGCTTGGTCGGGTTGGAGTCGAGGTCGACCATGTTGCCGGCCTCCTTGGCAGCCGACGTACCCGTGTTCATCGCCACGCCGACGTCCGCCTGGGCGAGCGCCGGCGCGTCGTTCGTACCGTCACCGGTCATCGCGACGAGCTTGCCGCCCGCCTGCTCCCGTTTGATGAGGGCCATCTTGTCCTCGGGCGTGGCCTCGGCGAGGAAGTCGTCGACGCCCGCCTCCTCGGCGATCGCCTTCGCGGTCAGCGGGTTGTCACCCGTGATCATGACGGTCTTGATGCCCATGCGGCGCAGCTCGTCGAACCGCTCCCGCATGCCGTCCTTGACGACGTCCTTGAGGTGGATGACGCCCAGGACGCGGGCGCCCTGGTCGTCGGCCTCGGCGACCAGCAGGGGTGTACCGCCCGCCTCGGAGATGCGGTTGGCTATCTGGTCGGCGTCCTCTGAGACCGTGCCGCCCTCCTCCCGCACCCAGGCGATGACAGAAGCGGTGGCGCCCTTGCGGACCTTCCGCCCGTCCACGTCCACGCCCGACATGCGGGTCTGGGCGGTGAAGGCGATCCATTCCGCGTGCGCCAGCTCGCCTTGATGGCGCTCGCGCAGCCCGTACTTCTCCTTCGCCAGTACGACGACGGAGCGTCCCTCCGGGGTCTCGTCGGCCAGCGACGACAGCTGGGCGGCGTCGGCGACCTCGGCCTCGGTCGTGCCCGCTACCGGCACGAACTCGGCGGCCTGACGGTTGCCGAGCGTGATGGTGCCGGTCTTGTCGAGCAGCAGCGTGGACACGTCCCCGGCGGCCTCAACGGCCCTGCCGGACATGGCCAGGACGTTGCGCTGGACCAGCCGGTCCATGCCCGCGATGCCGATCGCCGACAGCAGGGCGCCGATCGTGGTCGGGATGAGGCAGACCAGCAGCGCCACCAGCACGACCATGCTGAGCTTGGAACCGGCATAGTCCGCGAACGGTGGCAGGGTGGCCACGGCGAGCAGGAAGACGATCGTGAGCGAGGCGAGGAGGATGTTCAGCGCGATCTCGTTCGGCGTCTTCTGCCGGGCCGCGCCCTCGACCAGATTGATCATCCGGTCGATGAAGGTCTCGCCCGGCTTCGTCGTGATCTTGATGACGATCCGGTCGGACAGCACCTTCGTACCGCCGGTGACGGCGCTGCGGTCGCCGCCGGACTCCCGGATGACCGGGGCCGACTCACCGGTGATCGCCGACTCGTCGACGGAGGCGACACCCTCGACGACGTCACCGTCACCCGGGATGATGTCGCCGGCCTCGCAGACGACCAGGTCGCCGATGGTCAGCTCGGTACCCGGCACCTGCTCCTCGGTCGTGCCGTCCTTGGCCAGCCGGCGCGCCACGGTGTCGGTCTTGGCCTTGCGCAGGGTGTCGGCCTGGGCCTTGCCGCGGCCCTCGGCGACGGCCTCCGCCAGGTTGGCAAAGATCACGGTCAGCCACAGCCAGGCGCTGATCGCCCAGCCGAACCAGTCGCCGGGGTCCTTGAAGGAGAAGACCGTCGTCAGGACCGAGCCGACGAGGACCACGAACATCACGGGCGACTTGACCATGACCCGTGGGTCGAGCTTGCGGCAGGCGTCCGGCAGCGACTTCAGAAGCTGCTTGGGGTCGAACAGCCCGCCGCCGACCCGCCCGTCGGCCTTGTGCCCGGTGGGCGCGTCCTGGTGGGGCGCAAGGGTGGGAGTGGACATGGAACCCTGCTTCGTTGCGTCTGTTTTCTGAGTGTTGGTCGTCATCACGCCAACCCCTCGGCCAGCGGACCCAGCGCCAGCGCGGGGAAGAATGTCAGGCCGGTGATGATCAGGATCGCGCCCACCAGCAGACCGGTGAACAGCGGCTTCTCGGTGCGCAGCGTGCCGGCCGTGGCCGGGATGGGCTTCTGCTCGGCGAGCGAGCCGGCCAGCGCCAGCACGAACACCATCGGCAGGAAGCGGCCCAGCAGCATGCACAAGCCGAGCATCGTGTTGTGGTACTCGGTGTTCGCCGCGAAGCCCGCGAACGCGGAGCCATTGTTGTTGGACGCGGACGTGTAGGCGTACAGCACCTCGGAGAAGCCGTGCGCACCCACGTTCGTCATCGACGACTGCCCCTTGCCCAGCGCCATCGCCAGCCCGGCGCCGATCAGCACCAGAGCCGGGGTGATCAGGATGTAGCAGGCGGCCAGCTTGATCTCACGGGAGCCGATCTTCTTGCCCAGGTACTCAGGCGTACGGCCGACCATCAGACCGGCGATGAACACCGCGATGATCGCCATGATCAGCATGCCGTACAGGCCGGAGCCGGTACCGCCGGGCGCGATCTCGCCCAGCATCATGCCCAGCAGCAGCACCCCGCCGGACAGACCACTGAAGGAGTCGTGGAAGGAGTCGACCGAACCGGTCGAGGTCATCGTCGTGGACACGGCGAACGCCGAGGAGTTGCCCTCGCCGAACCGCGTCTCCTTGCCCTCCATCGCTCCGCCCGCCAGCTGCGAGGCGGTGCCCGGGTGGGCGTACTCCAGCCAGGTCGCGGCAACCACAGCGAAGAACCAGATGATGCCCATCGCGGCGACGATCGCATAGCCCTGCCTGACCGAGCCGACCATCTTGCCGAAGGTGCGCGGCAGCGAGAACGGGATCGCCAGCAGCAGGAAGATCTCCAGCCAGTTGGTGAACCCGTTGGGGTTCTCGAACGGGTGGGAGCTGTTGGCGTTGAAGAAACCGCCGCCGTTGGTGCCCAGGTCCTTGATGGCCTCCTGGGAGGCGACCGCGCCGGGGCTGATGGCCTGCCTCTGGCCGGTCAGCGTGGTGACGTGGTGGATGTCGCCGAAGTTCTGGATGGCGCCCGCGGCGATCAGGACCACGGCCGCGATCACGGAGAGCGGGATCAGGATCCGGATGATGCAGCGCACCAGGTCGGCCCAGAAGTTGCCCAGATCGCCGGTGCGCGAGCGGGCGAAGCCGCGCACCAGGGCCACCGCGACGGCGATGCCGACCGCGGCGGACACGAAGTTCTGCACCGCCAGACCGACGGTCTGGGTGACGTGGCTCATCGCCACCTCGCCCGAGTAGGACTGCCAGTTCGTGTTGGACACGAACGAGGCGGCGGTGTTGAACGCCTGATCCGGGGTGATCGGCTTGAAACCGAGCGACAACGGCAGCTTGTCCTGCACGCGCTGCATCAGGTAAAGGAAGAGCACGCTGACCGCGGAGAAGACCAGCATCCCGCGCAGGTAAGCGGGCCAGCGCATCTCCGCGTCCGGATCGGCGCCGACCGAGCGATAGATCCAGCGCTCGACGCGCAGGTGCTTCCTGGACTGGAAGACGGCGGCCATGTAGTCGCCAAGGGGACGGTGTGCCAGTGCGAGCGCGCCGATCAGCGCGGTCACGAAGAGCACATCAGCAGTTACGGGACCCATGTCGCGGCTCAGAACCTCTCCGGGAAGACGAGGGCGAGGACGAGGTAACCCAGCAGGGCGACGGCCACGACCAGGCCGACGATGTTCTCAGCGGTCACAGCTTCGTCACCCCCTTGGCGACGAGAGCCACCAGCGCGAACGCCGCGATCGTGGCGATGACGAAGGCCACGTCGGCCATCGTGAGCTCCTGAGTGAGGTCGGATCGTTGGGTCGGACGGGTACAGGAAACCCGCTGGCCGGCCGGATTCCGCTTCCCTTAACGGGCCTCATACGTTGGCTCGGGCCGCCTTGACGCACTTCTTACGGCTCGAACGGTTCTTCCGGCCTCAGGCCCGTACACGGCCGTTCGTCAGACCCGCCGTGTCCAGGGCGGCACCCGCTTGGTCGGCCAGCGTCACGGCGACGAGGCGTGCCTTGAGTGACGGGGTGCTTTCCGGGCCGGGGGCCATCATGAAGCGCCCGAAGTAGTGGCCGTTGCCGTACGCCCGCAGTTCGATCTCGCCCTCCGGCCAGCCGGCCGCGTCGACATCCCAGTGCCGGCGGCCCACCGCCACCGACCCGTCCTGTTCCAGCCGGGGCGGCTGTCCCATGAGGGTGCCGTACTCGAAGCGGCACATCCGAAGTCCCAGCAGTTCGATCAGCTGGCTCCGCACGTGCTCGACCACGGGGTCGGCCGAACGGCTGGTCCGGGCGAGGTCGGCCGTCTCGTGGATACGGCGGAGGTGGTCGGCGTCGGTCACGGTGACCACCTCCAAACGCCTGGCATGTGCGGCGAGTTGGGAGACGATGAGGCCCACGGCGAGGAGTAGGACGGCAGTTTCGATGTCGTCCGTCTCCGCCATGGTGAACCGCTCGTAGGGTTCGGTGAGGAAGAAGTCGAACCACGCGGCCGCGGAGAGCGCGGCGAGCGCGCCCGTGATCCGGTTGCCGACCGCCGCGACCGCGACGACCACCACGACCAGGATCAGGGCCGCGTTCGTGTTCGAGAGGCCGGTGCGGAACGGCACGAGTGCCAGGGCCGCCAGGAACGGCGCAAGCAGCGCGCCGCCCACCGCCATCCGGTCCCGCAGAGGAAAGCCGGTCATGTGCCTCGCCTCCTGATGTCTGCGTAGTGCCGGCCAACGCCTCGCGACGATGGTCAGGCGGGGCGGCCACGAGTGGCATCCGCCTGCCGCCCAAGGGGACACTCCCCTCACCGAAGCGTTTCGGCCGAGCACAGGACACGGTCTTGACGCATCCCTGGCGCCCGGAACCTGGACCTTGATGCCTTCTTGATGCGGGTCATGCGAGCGCGAAGTAGCGCAGCCAGACGTAGGCCAGGGAGATGGCCACGGTCGCGGCGGTCACGACCAGCCCGTACTTGGTGAACTGCCAGAAGGAGATGGGCTGTCGGTTGCGTTCGGCGATTCCGAGGACGACCACGTTCGCGGAGGCGCCGATCGCCGTGGCGTTGCCGCCCAGGTCGGCGCCCAGCGCAAGCGCCCACCACATGACATGGTCGCTCGCGCCGCCCATGTCCCGTACCAGGTCGGCGGTGATCGGGGCCATCGTCGCGACGTAGGGAATGTTGTCGACGATGCCCGACAGCACCGCCGATCCGCCGAGCAGAGTCAGGGAGCCGCCCAGTTCGTTGCCTCCGATGACGTCCGCCAGTTTCTGCGAGATCTCGCCGACGACGCCGGTGTCGATGAGCCCGCCGATCATGACGAAGAGGCCGGCGAAGAAGGCCAGAGTGGGCCACTCCACCTCGGCCAGGACGTCGTTGGTGTCGACGGAGGAGAGGGCGACCAGCAGTCCCGCGCCGAGCAGGGCGACGATGCTGGGCTCGTAGTGGAGCACCGGGTGCAGGACGAAGCCCGCGACCACCAGGGCGAGAACAACCAGGCCCTGGACGAGCAGACGCCGGTCCCTGATGGCCTCGCCCTCCTCCAGCGCCATGATCTCGGCGGCGCGCTCCTCGTCGTAGACGAACGACTTGCGGAACATCACCCGGCACAGGACGAGCAGGACGACGACCAGCAGCGCGGAGAGAGGGGCGAGGTGGACGAGGAAGTCGTTGAAGGTGAGGCCGGCCCGGCTGGCGATGATGATGTTCGGGGGATCGCCGACCAGAGTGGCCGTGCCGCCGATGTTCGAGGCCATCACCTCGGCGATCAAAAACGGGGCGGCCGGCAGCGCGAGGCGCTCGCACACCAGCAGGGTGACCGGTGCGACGAGCAGGACCGTGGTGACGTTGTCGAGCAGCGCCGAGGCGATCGCGGTGATCACGACGAGCATGGCCATGACGCGGAAGGGCTGCGCGCGGGCCCGTTTGACCGCCCAGATCGCCAGGTACTCGAACATGCCGGTCTTCTTCAGCACGCCGACGATCATCATCATGCCCATGAGCAGGAAGATGACGTTCCAGTCGATGCCCGAGTCCTCGGAGTAGAACGCCGAGATGTCGTCGGTCGCCCCGATCGCCAGCATCAGACCCGCGCCGCCGAGCGCGACGGCGACGCGGTGGATCTTCTCGCTGATGATCAGGGCGTACGCGCCGACGAAGACGACGATCGCGGCCCAGCTGTGCCAGTCGTTCACGTTCCTCCGGTTCCTCCGTGTGCCTGTGGTGCTGCGGTCCGAGTGGTGTTCGTGCAGGGGGAGATGTCCGCCATGCCGGCCAGGTCCTCGACGTCGAAGGCGCGGGCGATCGGAACGTCCGTCGAGCTGTGGGCGACGATCGAGAACGCGATGCACACGGCGATGAGCGTGAACGCCTCTTCGGCCTGCGGGATGCCGGACTGGAGCACCAGCAGTCCGTACACCACCGAAGCGAAGCCCTTCGGGCCGAACCAGGCCGCGACCAGCTTCTCCCGGCGGGAGAGGCGGGTGCCGAGTAGCGACAGCAGGAGCGAGACCGGGCGGATCAGGAAGATCGCCAGGATCACGGCCGCGTAGCCGCCGAGCGACAGGTCGCCGAACAGGTGCGGGGTGAGCAGGGCGCCGAAGACCAGCAGGGCCGCGAACTTCGCCAGCTCCGCGAGCGCCTCACCCAGCGGTTCGAAAGACGCCCTCGCCTCCGGCGAGACGTGCGCCAGGACCGCGCCCGCCGAGAACGCCGCGAGGTAGGGGTTGGCGTGGGTGAGGTGGCAGGCCGCGTACAGGATGATGCCGGTCGCCAGCGGTAGCAGGGGCTGCAACTTGGGCTCCGCGCCCAACAGCCGGAACCGCACCAGCCAGTTGACGAGGAGGGGCAGCGCGATTCCGAAGAGCAGACCGAGCACCAACTCCACGGCGATCCTGCCCGGAGACGCCTCCATGCCGGATGCCGTGGGGCCCGCCGCCGCGATGAGGAGCATCACCACGGGCAGGGCGAGCCCGTCGTTGATGCCGCTCTCCACGTTCAGCAGCTGGCGCAGCTTGGCCGGGACCTCGCTGCGGCCGACGATCGCCGAGGCGAACACCGGGTCGGTGGGCGCGAGCACCGCGCCCACCAGGAACGACGTCGTCCAGTCCAGGCCCACCAGGAAGTGGGTGACCAGCGCCATGAAGACGAACGCGAGCGGCATACCGAGTCCGAGGGCACGGGCCGGGTTCCGCCAGTTGGCGCGCAGCTTCGGCAGCGAGACGTGCATGCCGTCGGTGAACAGCACCGCGAACAGGGCCAGGTCGGCCGTCACGGACACCATCTCGCTGTCCGGCGTGATGTGGATCAGCCCGAAGAAGCCGTCGCTCACGAGCGCGCCGCCGACCAGGAAGAGGAAGGACGTGGACAACACCGTCCGGGCCGCCAGGCCCGACAACAGCACCGCCACCAGCAGCGCGACGCCAAACACCACCACCAGCACCATGGCAAACGCCCCGATCGGAAGAGAGATCTGTCCTCAACTCGCCGACCAGGCTTCCCGGCACACCGGGTGGAACCATACCTTCCCTTGATACGTCTTTGACAGGTTCCTTATGCGCACGCCCTGACCGTGATTATTGCCGGGCACCGGCAAGGTCGGGATGCCGACACCACCTCCACTCCGACGCGGACCCGCTCAGGACGCAGCGATCAGAAGTCGTTCCAGCAGGTGCGCGGCTGTGATCACACCGAGCAGCCGCAGACCGTTCTCGTCCTTGTCCACCACCGCCACCAGGGGACTGCGGACCTGTGCCATCAGTGCCGCGACCTCCAGCGCGGTCGCGTCCGGCTCGGCGACCGGCGGCGCGGGTAGGCTCTTGGACAGGCAGTCGCGGACCGTACGGCCCGCCAGGGCCTTGCACAGCCTGTCGGCGTGGCGTTCGTCGATGACGGCGGCCAGCGTCGGATCGTCGATGACGTACGCCGGCACGACCACCTTGATCATCTGAGACGCCGGCAGGATGGCCTTCGGCGCACCCTTCTCATCGAGCACCAACAGGGCGGGCAGCCGCTGTTCGGCCATCAGCCGGGCCGCCGCCATGGCGTCGGTGTCGACGCCGACTGTCTCGTACTCCACTGCCAGCTCTCGTGCCCGCACGGTCGGCTCCTGATTTTCGTTCTGTGTCCCGTCGGAGGGCAGCGTCACGCGGCCTCGGCACCGGGCCGGCCGTCGCGCGGGACCTCCCAGCTCATTGTGATGCAATCGAAGCGCGCGGCCACGCCCCCGTGCTTCCGGTTTCCGAACAGGTGGGACACGGCACGCGCAACCTCCTTCCGCCGTCCGAGGACCTGCTGTGAGACGCCCGCTGACACACGGTGATGACGAGGAACGAGCCACAGACGTCGTCGAGTTGGCTCAGGGAACGGTCGAGTACCGCTTGCAGCATCGCGGCCGAGCGACCGTCATCGTCTTCTACGGCGGCCACATGCGGGCCGGTCTTGCCCTCGGCGAGGACGTCTTCGCCGATGCGGACTGCTCGGTGCTGGTCCCGTCGCGGCCCGGGTACGGCCGCACGCCGGTCTCCACCGGCCGGTCGGCGACCGGCTTCGCCGACGTCACGGCCGCACTGTGCGGTCGGCTCGGTATCGCGAAGGTCGCGGCGGTGGTCGGTGTCTCCGGCGGCGGACCCACCGCGGTCGCGATGGCCGCGCGCCATCCGGAGATCGTCGAACGGCTGATCCTGCAGAGCGCCGTGGGACCGCTGCCCTGGCCCGATCGCCGGACCCGGCTCGGCGCCCAGGTGATCTTCGGGCCCGTCCGGGAGCGGGCGACCTGGGCACTCGTCCGCGCGCTCCTCGTGCGTGCCCCTGACACGGCTCTGCGGCTGCTGCTGCGCGAGCTCACGACTCTTCCGGCCGCCGAAGTGGTGGCGGGCCTGCGGCCCGAGGACCGAGCGCGGTTGACCGCGCTGTTCTCGCGGATGAGATCGGGCCACGGGTTCGTCAACGACCTCAGGGATCTCAAGGCCGGTCCCGGTCCGAGGCTCCCATTGGCCGACGTCACCCAGCCGAGCCTGGTCATCGCGAGCCGTCGCGACGGCGCCGTGCCGTTCACTCATGCCCAGGCCCTGGCCGCGGGGCTGGAGCACGCGGAACTACTGGAGAGCTCGGCGAACAGCCACTTCATCTGGTTCGGGGACGACTGGCCGACGGTCGCGACGCAGATACGGGGCTTCCTGTCGGCCGATCCGGCGTCGGCCTCGTAAGAGCAGGCCAGGTGGCACCCGGACACGGAAGCAGGATCGTCCCCACCCGCAAGCGCCGAGGCCCCAGCCCCCGCGCGCATCCAGCACGCCGGGCCTGGCTGCCGAAGCCGCGAACTCGTCAGGTCGCCCTCCAGCCCCACCGTGCCTGGATACGTTCCCATTCCGCGGCCCATTGCCTCATGCGCCGACCTTCGAGAACCCCGCGGACCACCCGCGCGCAGACTCACACCGCACCGCCCGTGGCCGCTGCCGCCAGTGCGCCAACCACAACCGCATCCGGCAGCGCCTCCGACGGATCGGCGAGCCGGGACGTCAGGCCGCCGCGGGCGTCCGTCCAGATCGGCACCCGACTCCCAGAACGGGCCTCAGCCGACACGTTGGTCCAGCCGACGCAGGTGTGCCCGTCCCGCACCGTCCACTCGACCTCCGCCCGCACGCGACCGGCATCGCCGAACCGGGTGGAAGCCCCGGCCGATGCGGTCCTGACCACCACGACCGCGACCTCCCGTCGCTCCCCCTGTCCCCGCCGAGGACCGATCGGTCGCCACCGCCAGCGCCCGCGTACGACCCGGACCGGCGGCGCGCTGCCTCCGGGCCGGGCCCCGGGCAGCTGCCGGTGTCCGAGGCCCGACCCTTCCACAGTGCTCCCCGCACGCCATGGTGCACACCCGCGATCCTCCGCGCATTGCCGGTTCCCGGCAGTGTTCACTAATGTCTGCATGCCGGTGAACCGCCAAGAAACCGTCACCGGGGCGTCAAGATTCCGGGGGGACGGCGTGACCGAGCGGGAGATACCCGAGGCGTATCTGGAGGGCTACGCCCGGATCCTTGCCGAGGTCTCGGCCACCGGCCGGCGCCTGACCCGCGAGGAGATCGAGTCGCGCCGCGCGCTGGGCGAGCAGTCCGCGGAGGCCGGCCATGGACTGCGCGCCCTGGTGGGAGCCCACCTGGCCGCGGCGCGCGCCGCCTGGCCTGGTACCCCCGGATCGGTCGACAGCACGCTCGCCGCCGTACAGCAGGTCGTCGACGCCTTCGCGGAGGGCTACGAGCGCGCCCAGCGCCTCGCCGTACGCCAGGAGGAGGCCGCCCGCCGGGAGTTCATCGACGATCTCCTCTACGGCCGCAGCGACCTGGGCCGCCTCGCCGAACGTGCGGAACGCTTCGGACTGCGTCTCTCCCACGCCCACGCGGTCGCCGTCGCACAGGGCCCCGCCGCCTATGTGGAAGGCGATCCCGTGCCACGGCAGGTGGAGCACGCGCTGATCACCCGCTTCGGCAACCGCAACGTGCTGCTCACCACCAAGGACGGGCGGCTGCTGTGCGTCGCGCCCGGCCACGAGGACGAGGTCCTCCCCTACTTCGCCAAACAGGCCCACGCCGCCACGGAAGGCGGCCGGGTCGCCATCGGTCGCCCGCAGCCGGGCCCCGGTGGCGTCGTCCAGTCGTACGAAGAAGCCCTGAGCACCCTGGGGATGGCCGAACGCCTCGGCCTCGACGACCCGGTGCTGCGCGCCGCCGACCTGCTCGTCTATCCCGTCCTCACCCGTGACCGGCAGGCCATGGCCGACCTCGTGGTCAACACCCTCGGCCCCCTCACCACCGCCCGGGGCGGCGCCCAGCCGCTTCTGGACACCCTCACCGCGTACTTCGACTCCGGCTGCGTCGCGGCCGAGGCCGCCCGCCGTCTCTCCCTGAGCGTGCGGGCCATGACCTACCGCCTGGACCGCATCCACCAGCTCACCGGCGCCAACCCGTCCGATCCCGCGCACCGTTACAAACTCCAGACCGCCGTCATCGGCGCCCGGCTCCTGGACTGGCCGACCGAAGACCTGTGACAGCCGCGTCCTTCGTCGGCGACCACACGAACCACCGCTGTCCGGTCGCCGACAGTACTCGACTTCACCGACCGTAGGAGCTCGGTTACCCGCTCTGAACTGCGACGATTCGTAGACTTCCGACATCGCCGAGGGGCACCGGACAGCCCTTGTCGATCAAGAGGATCCAGGACAGGTGAGGGCCTCACGTCGACTCGGCCGTCCGGTCTGGTCCCCCATTCCAGTGGTGAGTTGATCTGGCGAGACATGGGCGCGGCAACGACAACGTCAACCCATATTGGCTCAAAAGGAGTCTTCCATTCGACAACATTCCTTGCACATGCCAATAGTTGGTTGCTCCACGAAGTACTGTCCGGTCGGCAACGTGACGACATCGTCGATCTGAGACAGGAGTGATCTGATGTCGCAGCGCCGGGAAAGATCCCGAGCGATACGCCTGATACCCACAGCGGTGGTCGCCACGCTCCTCGCGACCGTGACCGCTATCGTGCCTGCCGAAGCGGCTTCGCCCGCGGCGGGTCAGGGCACCGTGACCCAGGGCACGAGCGACAGTGGCCCGCAGGAGCAGTTGACGTCGCACGCGACTTCCGGGTCCGACCGCCCCGCCGCCCAACCCGGGCAGAAGCAGGCCCTGACCTCCGAGGCGCAGACGTGTACCGCGCCGAATGCCGAGGGCACCGCGGTGTGCGTCCAGGAGACCAAGCCAGCCGATCTTCCGGCGCGCCTCGCGCACAGCTCGCTCGCCGCCGAGGTTGTGGATCCGCCCCAGTGGTGTGAGGACGCCAACGGCATCATCCTCGGCACCCGCACTCAGATCTGCCTGGTGACCGGGCTTACGTACACCACCACACGGACCGTGAACGGCACGACGACGGTCACCGGCGAGGCCGACATGGTCGTCATCAACTACAGCTACAGCGACACCGGTCTGCCCACCTTCGCCCACCAGATCGAGCTCTCTATGTACGACGGATGGGGCGACGCCCTCAACGCCTCCGTCGACGGGCAGGCGACCCTGAGCGGGGCCTGCACCCTGGATAGCTCTTCGTTCCCAGTACAGCCCCTGCTGCCGCTCAACTCGTGGCGGTCGGGCGAGGCGTTCTTCGACACCACCGCCACCGCGGCCGGTGCGATCGGCACCTGCGCCACGTACTGGTACCTCACGTTCACGAACGCGGGTTACCCGGCGGCCGTCACGGACTACCAGCTCAACGAGTTCCGCTGCGACAACGCCACCGTCGGACGGGCCAACGTCGGCTGCGTGGTGCCCTGGTACGCCTCGGAACTCGTCTACAGCAGTGCCTCCTACCCGTCCCTGGCCTCCCACGTCCAGCGGGCCCAGGCATCGGGACTGCCCGGCGCCACCTTCGCCAACCCGCTGACCAGGACCGAGGATGACACGATCATCAACACGAACCGCAACCTGGCCTGCGGAGACGCCCCCAGCATCACGGGCCTGAGCTGTGACGAGTACCCCATCGCACGCTCCCGCGAAGGGCTATCCTCCGGCGGCACACGACGCACCTTCGATGGCTGCCAGATGCCCAACGTGTCCTCGGGGACAGGACCGACCGGAGTCAGCGTCTGCATGATCACGGCCACTGAGAACAACGCCCAGGGCGGTCTGAACACCCAGTTCTTCCGCGCTGAACGCGTCCTCGACGGGGACCCCTTCAGAGTCACCGTTTCCTGACGCACCCGCGCCGTACGGCAGTACGGTGGTGGCGTCACGGAGCGCCACCACCGTACTGTGCGAGCGTGGTCCGCGTACGCCCAGAGCGATGACGCACCAGCCGGGAGAGACATGGACACCGCCCACGACGTGTACATCCCCGAAGGCACTTTCGGTCTCCTGGACGCTGGAGAAATCCCTGTCCAGACGGCGGACTGGAGCAACGGCCTCGCGGTCCCCATGACCCAGGGCGCCCTCGTCGTCACCGGCATCCACACCGGTGTGGTCCGGGCCACCGCGACCGCTCTTGCCGGTCCACCGACGGCGCCTGCGGACCCCTCCTGGGAAGAGATCGTCGAAGTCAGCGTGCACGCCACCACGGGCCTCCTCCGGGTCGAGTCCCTCGAACACGGCCCGGTCGACGCACTTCCTCCCCTCAGCCCTGCGGGGCGGGGCTGGTACCGGCTCCGCGTTCACGCGCGCGGGCGCACTCTCCTCCCTGACAAGGTCAGCACCGAGCCCGTGGAGGACTATCTCCTCATGACATGGCCGGCGCCACGCTCCGGCGCCGACATCATCCGGGGCAGCGACCGCATCGACCACGCCCTCGCTCACGCACCCGGCATGCCCCAGCCGCAGACGCCCGCCCCTGCACAGAGCGCGGAGCAGGAGACGCTTCGCCGGCGGTTGCTGCGAGGGTAGGGCGTTCTTCGTCTCACCGAGGTGGCTCGACCAAGCGGCCTTCGGCCGTTCGTCGTGGGGGCGGCTGTCCGCGGTCAGCCGGCGGACCCGCTCCTTGAGAGCGGCGTTCTCGGCGGTGATCCGATGGCGGGTTTCCTCACTCCACTCTGCCTCCAAGTCGCGGATCCGGCCGAGGAGTTCGCCGAGGCGGGTGCATTGGGCGAGAATCCCGACGTGGGCCGTCTTGAGGGCTTCCTCGGCGTTGAGCGCGCTTTCGCGCCAGGTCGCCTCGCGTTCGTCGGCCGGGCCAAAGGAACATCGCGGGCAGAACCACGGGCGGTCGGAAAACTCCGAGATCAGCGCTGCCGGGTGCCCATCTCTGCGGCGAACAGCACCGGATCGGCATCGAACCCCCGGACCATCTCACGGAATCCCCACCGTCCGGACGTGTCTCTGCCGAACTCCGCGACCGTCGCCGCCGTCGCACCGGCGACCTGAGCGAAGTCGTCCGCCAGCAGCTCCCGGTACCCCTCGACGACGACCACGCCGGCATTCGATATCTCACCGAAGGTACGGGGACCGCCGTCCTGGTGGATCGCCACTCCGACCACCACCCGCCCGTACGCGGGCGACATCCGCTCGAATTCCAGCACCATGGCCTCGACGAACCCGAAGCCCATTCCGGTCTCGCTGTGCCGGCTCATGTTGATCGTGCCGTCCGGCGACCGGCTCTCGGTGTGGACGACGTACACGGGCCGCCCGTAGGGATCGTCCGCCGAATAGGTCGCGGCCATGATGTCGAGATGCCGAGGCGCCTCCCCATAGGGACTCGGGTCCCACCGGAGCTTCACCTCGACCTTGCCCAGCCCCTCGCCGACACCGCTCACCCTGCCACTCCCCGTCAGGCACCGCGGGACATCCCCGCACCCTCAAGTATGTGCTCTGACCAGGCTCTTGATGCCTCCTTAACTCGATTCTCCTCGTGGTCGCTGAGCCAGGACAGGAGAACCGCCACCAGCAGATCGACCAGGTGGCTCTCCTGGACCGCCCCCGGACCACAGTCCGGGGGCGGTCTTCTTTCTGCTTGAGGCTGACCGCTATTTGCGGGCCGCGTACTGGGCGGCGGCCAGGTTGAACGGCTCTGCGCGAGCGTCGTCGGGCATCTCCCCGTCATCGGCCGGAACTTGGACGAGGAGAGACCGAGCGCTCTGGAGGGCTCCTGCTCCGACACCGTAAGAATTTCACCCGGCTCGACTCTGGAAGTGGCGGCTAGCCTCCCATCATGAACGTGGAGACGGAAACGGGGTGTCGGCGGACATGAACCAGGTGCCGCTGTTCTGCGATGTCGCCCTGGCACAGCGCATCGAGCGCGCCGAGGCCCAGCTGATGGCCGCGGCGGCGGAAGCGGCCCGGCTGCGGCGGGGAGACGATGCCGGGTTCGTCGTGCGGGTGGCCGGCGGGGTCGCCACGTACGCCGGGGACGGCTCGCCCTTCAACAAGATCGCGGGACTCGGGTTCGACCGCGTCCCCGACGCAGCGGTGCTGGACGGCATCGAGCGCGCCTTCGCCGAGCGCGGTGCTCCCGTCCAGGCGGAAGTGGCACATCTGGCGAACCCGGCGGTGGGAGCCCTGTTGACGGAGCGCGGATACCGGCCGGTCTCCTTCGAGAACGTGCTCGGTCTCTCCCCCAAGGGCGGCCACGAGCAAGTGGTCACTCCCGGCATCGAGGTCCGGGTGTGCCGCGACGACGAGTTCAACGCCTGGCTGGACGCCGTGGTCGACGGCTTCGCCCACCCGGACGGCCAGGGTATTCCCGCGCACGAGGAGTTCCCCCGTGAGGTACTTTCCGACGCCGAGCGGGATTTCGCCGCGGCGGGTGTGGTGCACTACGTCGCCCGGTGCGACGGCGTCGTCGTCGGAGGCGGCAGCCTCCGCCTCGCGGACGGCATCGCCCAACTCACCGGCGCCGCGACCACCCCCGCCTACCGCCGACGTGGCGTCCAGACGGCGCTCGTCTCGGCCCGGCTCGCTGCCGCTTCCGCCGCCGGCTGCGACATCGCCGTGGTGACCACGCAACCCGGGTCCAGGTCCCAACACAACGTGCAGCGCCGGGGGTTCCAACTGCTGTACACCCGAGCCGTTCTGGTCAAGGACACTCAGCCGCCCGGCACGACGGCTCGATCCGACACGCCGCTTGCCGATCGGACTCCGCTCAAAGCCTGGGAAGCATGGGACGAGACCCCGGACGGGGTGCGCGTGGTGGAGTACGTGGGCTCGCGGGAGAAGCTCCGGCCGCTGTTCGACCTGGCCGAGGACTCACCCGAGCAACTCGCGTCCTACATCGACGACGGGCGCGTGCTCGTGGCGTTGCAAGGAACGGACGTAGTCGGTCATCTGCAACTGGTGAGCACTGATCAGGCCCGCGAGTTCGAAATCAAGAACATGGCCGTACGGCAAGACCGTCAGCACGCCGGAGTCGGCAGGCACTTGGTGCAGTGTGCAAAGGACCTAGCGGCCGACGAGTCAGGCAACCGCCTGCTGGTCGCCACCGCCGCGGCCGACATCGGGAACCTGCGCTTCTACCAACGGCAGGGATTCCGCCTCCAGTCCGTCGAACGGGATGCCTTCACCGCCCGCACCGGCTACGAACCGGGCACCCTCATCGAGGGCATCGAGCTACGCGACCGCGTCTGGCTCGACTGCACACTCGACCCGGCCACGCCCGGCTCTCTCCATCCGCCCGGTGAGATCTGACCGCGCCTTCCAGGGGCATCCTCACGCCCCGGCACCGTTCCCCTCCCCTCTGGGGCGGTGGGCCTCCTGCAGGTGCTGGCGACGAATGCGTATCTCCCTGAACGACAGGACGACGACCGCGAGGTTCAGGGGGAAGGCGATGGCGTTGGCCACTTCCGGGATGTCGAAGGCGCGGAGCAGGCTCGCTCCGGCTGCGATCAGGAAAAGCGCGAGCGGCAGGAAGCGCCGCCAGGTGGGCAGGTCGCGCATTCGGGCGACGGTGACGGAGCACCACAGGGTGAGGCAGAAGAAGGCGAACCCGAAAGCGGCGACGGCGGGAAGCATGCGAGGCAACTCCACGAGGGGAAGCCGAGGCCGTGCGGTGGACAAAGCGGCCTGCGGCTTGCGGATATGGGGGGCGGGGAGGTGGTGCTCCGCGACAGTGACCGCGGAGCACCACCCTAGGCGCTGATCAGGGCCGGCTCAGCCCTTGGTGTAGACGATGCGGTAGCTGGACACGTAGCGCCAGGATGTTCTTGTCCAGCTCCAGCCTCCGGTCCGGGTCCATTTGATGCCGGTCCACTTGATGCGGTAGGTGGTCCGGTCCCGGTAGGAGTACTGCCAGTGCGTTTCGAAGGTCGCCAGGATCTTCTGCCGGCCCCAGCCGTACCAGGCCACGACCTTGCACTTGAAGACGTACTGCTTGCGGTAGCGGTACTGGCGCTTCCACGCACTGATGGGGACCGGCCCGTAGTCGCCGCTCAGGATGTCCATGTACCAGTGCCAGTTGACGTTCTGCCAGCCGCTGTAGCTCCAGCGGGTGGTGCGCAGGACCGTGGTGAAACTGCGCCCGGTCCAGGCGTGCTTGGGCACGCGGCAGGTCGCACAGCCGGTGACATCGTCGTTGTTGACCGGGTCGGCACAGGCATAGTCGTAGGAGTTGCAACTGCCGCCGGGGATCGGGTCGGCGGACAGGAAGCGGCCGGTGACCGGGTTGTAGAGGCGGACGCCCATCAGAGTGAGACCGGTGAGCGTTTCCGTCGACCGGTGCATGCCGCCGTGCCATCCGTAGCGGATCGCGCTGGAGGTGGTGGCACGGTTGCCGTACTCGTCGGTGGTGAGCACGGTGGGGGCCTGTCCGGCGGTGGTGGGCAGTTGCATCACCACGTCGCCGTGCAGGTTGACCAGTTGCAGGACGGTCGAGCCGGTCTTGGCCGTGGTGGCGACCAGTTGGCCGTCGAACCCGTTCACGTTGCGGGTGACCGCGCCGGTCGTGGTGTCCTCGACGGTCCAGCGCGGAGTGTCCGCGTCGGAGCTGTAGTGGTTGAGTTTGGACTGGGTCTGGGTCCAGGTGCCGGAGGCGTTGGACTCCACCGTCCAGCCGCGGAAGCGCAGCTGTGAGTCGAGGGTCCAGGTCTGGCGCTGGGTGCCGGAGATCTGCTGTCGGACCAGGTCGTTGGTGTAGTAGGCCAGCGTGGTGCCGGGGGCCGCGGTGCTGCGGCCGAAGGCGTCGTAGCTGTAGCCGGAGTCGACCAGGCGGTCGGCGCTGTCGTAGGTGTGGCTGGTGGTCGTTGCGCCCGTGGTGGTGCAGGCCAGGCCGGGCTCGGCGGCCGCGGTGGCCAGGTTCTGGCGGTTGGCGTTCTTGTCGAGCGTGTAGCTGCGGGTGACGCACACGCTGTCGACGGTGTCGTCCTCGGCCCGGACCAGTCGGCCGGCCTTGTCGTAGCGGTAGGTCTGGCTGGAAGTCTGCCCCAGCGAGCCGGTGTAGGAGGAACGCTGGCCGTGGACCGTGGGGATGAGCGTCTCGGCGAAGAGCACCTCACCGTCGCTGTCGCGGGTGTACGTCCGCTGTGTCGCCATCCCGGCCGGGTTGGTGGTCTGGCTCATGGTGTAGCCACCCGGGAGTTTCTGCGAACTCACCTGTCCGTCGGCGTCGTATCGGACGCTGAACGTGCCTGCCACGGAGTCGGTGACGGACGTGGGCAGGCCACGGGGATCGGCGCTCGTGTCGTACGCGTAGCTCGTGCTTGAGGGCACGTTGTCGCTGACTTTGACCGCGTGGCCCTCGGCGTCGTACTGGCTGGTGGTCACCCCTCCGTCGGCGTCGGTGTAGGAGATGAGGCGGCCGAGCCTGTCGTACGCCTTCTTGATCGTTCCGCCGCCGGTGGAGGTGACCTCGGCCACCTTGCCGCTGACGGTGTCGTACGTGGTGGTGACCGCGGGGACCGCGGTGCCGGTGCCCCCGGTGATCGTCACGGTTTTCGTGCGGCCCGCGTCGTCGTATTCGGTGGTCTTCACCCGGGTGGTGCTGTTGGCGGTCTCCGTGAGCTTGGAGGTCTCGCCCCAGCGGTCGTACTCGGCGATGGTGGTCGCCAGCTGGGTCGGGTTGGAGCCTCCACCAGTGATCGCCGCGGCGGGGCGGGTACGGCAGACCTCGTCGGCCCATTCGGGTCGGCCGCCGCAGACTCCGGTGCCGTCGCCGGTGTAGTAGTCCGTGATCAGCGTGCCGGCGTCGGACCCGGTGGATGCGGGCAGGCTGCGCGTGATCTGGCGTCCGGCGGTGTCGTAGGTGGCCTTCTCGGTGATGGCCAGGCCGCCCGGGTCCTGGATGGTGCTGGTGGGCTCGCCCACCACCCAGTCGTACGTCGTCTGCGTCACTCGGGAATCGGCCGTGAGCGTGGGCCAGTTGCGCGGCTGGCCGCCTTCGGTGCGCTTGGTGACCTTGTCCGAGACGGTCGCCGTGCCGTCGGTCGGGCGGCCGTCGTCGTACTCGCTGACCAGACGGTGGCGCACGATCGCCTGGTCGCCCGCGGACAGCACGGTGGTGGTGCCGTCCTTCAGCTCGGTGTCCAGGACGACCCGGTGCAGCGGGCCGAGGGTCTCGACCTCGCGGGAGCCGTCGGCGTTGTAAGTACCGCGGTTGGAGAGGAGTTCGGCGCGCTCCGCCGCCGGCACGCCCGCGATGCCGAGGTCGGCCAGCTGCGCCTTGTCGGCGTCGGTGGTGCCCAGGGCCAGCGCACGGTTGGCGGCGGACAGTTCCCTGACCGCGTTGCCGAACTGGTCGTATTCGGTGGTGGTGATGTTCTTCGCGGCGTCCAGGGTGTTGACCTCGCGGCCGGAGGCGTTGAGGTAGTGCACCAGGGCCCGGCTGTAGTCACCAGCGGTGAGGGAGGAGCCGTCGTGCGAGGCCGGGACCGAGCCCGTGGGGAAGACCGCGGTGGCGTCCGAGGGGGCGTCGAACTGTCCCCAGTCCGCCACGTCGCCTGCGCCCATGGCCTCAGGTGCCTTGGTGCCGGTGAGTGGGACGCCGTAGACGACCGACGTCTGGGCCGTGCCACCGTCGAGTTCGTCGGCGGAGCCGGCCTTGAGGGTCGGGCGGGATGCCTTGAGCAGCATGCCGTCGCCGGAGACCGGATCGGTGCCGACCTTGCCGTAGCCGAAGGTCCAGGCGAGCTGTCCGGGCGGCGTGAACTGTGTGACCCGGCCCGCGGAGTCGTACGCGTAGGTCGTCTTCAGAGCCGGGGAGAGCCTGGGGTCCCAGGTCTCGCGCAGGCGTCCGGTGTCGTCGTAGGCGTACTTGGCCACGCTGGTATCGGTGGAGGCGGTGGCGCCGGGGGTGGTCGCCCACACGCGGATCTCGGACACCTGGTCCTTCACGTTCCCGAAGGTGGTGGAGGTTGCGGTGGTGGAGGTGGCGTAGACGAACTCCAGGACGCGGCACCCGCGGGTGGTCGGGGCTGCCTCGCAGGCCCCGACGGTCACCGCGCTGGTGGCGTTGATGACGTGCTTGGGCCGGGCGAGGACTTTGCCGTCGACGGTCACGGCCTCGGAGATCACCTCGGTCGTGGAGTGGGCCTGGCCGTCGATCAGGGACCGGGTGACCGTCCAGGCGTCGGCGGAGGAGTTGACCCGGCTGAAGGTGGTGACGTTTCCTTCGGTGTCAGACAGGGTGAAGTCCCCGCTGGTGAAGTTGCCCGTGAGGGTGAGGTCTTCGGCTCCGGGCTCGGGGATCCAGCCGTTCTTGGCCGAGTTGGCGGAGAAGGCGAACGTCTCTCCCTCCGCGGTGACGACGTCGAGTGACGTCGCCGAGGTCTTCCGCAGCTCGGAGTAGTCGGACTTGACGGCCTGCGCCGTGGTGCCGGCCACCCACTCCTTGCCGAAGATGGCCGCCTGTCCGTCCTGGACCGCCCCGGCCTGCGGGGTGCGCGAGGACGCGCTGCGGGTCACCGTCATGTCGAGCACGGACACATCGGTACCGGACAGGGTGTAGTCGCCGGTGAGGAGGTTCAGTGAGCCGGGCCCGACCTCGCTGGCGGCGGCTCCGTCGGCGTTGCGGTCCACCACGACGGCGAGCGGCTGCGTCGCCCCGGAGGCCCCGTCCGGTCCGGTGAAGTCGGCCTTGATCTGGATCGATCCGTCCGGGTCCACGGTGTCGGTGGTGTTCCACACGAGCGCGGCGTTCTTGCCGTTCGTCAGCGGCACCGGCCACGCGGTCAGCGCGGTACCGCCCGATGTGACGTCGCCGGCGGGGATCTTGGTCCAGTCGTCCGCCTCGGAACGACGCCAGGAGAAGGAGACGCTGTCGTACTTGCCCGCCTCCGCCTCGGCGACCAGCGGCAGCCGGCGTGCGGTGCGCTCACCGTCCGACGGCTGGATGAAACCTCCGGGGCCGGCGTGGAAGGTGTACTCGCGAGGTTCGGACTTGTTGTCCGCCTTGTCGACGGAGCGCACCTGCAGGGTCTGGGTGCCGTCCTTCGGCGGTGTGATGGACAGGCTCTTGTTCGCGGTGGAGCCACCGGTTGCCACCTTGGTCCAGGTCACGCCGTCCAGCGACCACTCCAGCCAGTTGTGGTCCGCGGCGGGAGGGGTGACCGTGAACGTGCCGGACTGCCCGGCGCCCTTGACCCACTGGCCTGATGGATAGTCCGTCGAGGTGATGCTCGTGGGAGCGGAGGGCGCCTTGGTGTCGACGGTGAAGGTCTTCCACGCCGACCAGCCGGTGTTGAAGTGCGTGCCGTCGTACGGCGACGTGCGGAACTTGTACGTCTTGCCGTCGCTCAGCACCCCGGAGGCGACCGTCACCTCGGCGACCTGGCCGGAGGGCACCCACGGGGAGACGAGGTACTCGCCGACCTTCGTGTCGGTCGCCGCGTCGCGCACCTCGAAGGTGCCGTTGACCTTGTCGCCGTTGGCGTCGACGAAGGTGTCCCGCAGCGTCGGGGTCGTGGTGTCGACGACATAGGCACCGGAGTAGGAGAAGTACGGCGGGCCGGCCTCCTGCTTGGTGCCGGTGCGCGGCCGGTAGTTGTAGTTGACGACCAGCTTCGGCGGATTCGAGGCGGCGTTGGCGGAGTTGACGCGCTTCCACTGGGCCACGACGGTCTCGCTGGAGGCGCGCAGGCCCATGTGTCCGCGGGTGGCCTTGGCGGAGGCCCACTCTTGGACCAGGGTGGTCACGTCGGCGTTGATCCACCCGTCGGGCTGGGCGGAGCATCCGGCGTTGCCGGTGGTCTCGGTGGACGTGGCCTTCTGCGCCGTCCATGCCGGCTGCGCGGTCCAGCGCGAGGCGGTCGAGGCCGCTCCAGCCGACCACACCTCCCACGGGTAGAGCTTGCAGTCGGTGTTGCCCGAGTGGAAGTTCCACAGGGACAGCTTCGCGTCCAGGATCAGGGCGTCCTGGATCGGCGAGGTGTTCCAGGAGACGAAGGAGCGCGCGGTGCGCGGGGTGCCGTCGGAGTTCGTGGTGCCGGGATTGCCCAGGTCCAGTTCGGTGTCGGCGGACCAGTCGACGGTCTCGCCCTGCTGCACATAGGTGTCGAAGACGTTGGAGAGGGCGGATGTGGACGGATCGACCGTCACGGGGTACGCGGTCTGTGGGTCGGCGAGGAACTTCGCGTCCGGGGTGACCACCAGGTCGACGGACGAGCCCTTCTGCACCACCTTCAGGCCGACCTTCGCCCGGTTGGTGTGCTCACCGGACCGCTTGTCGACGCTGGCATCCCACATCACAGGGGCGGGCATGACGGCCCGCTTCTTGTTCTTCCGGTCGGTGAACAGGACGCTGCCGTCGGCGAGTTGCTTGGCTCTGAGGCCCTTGGCCTTCAGAGGCAGTGTGTAGGTGTAACCGCCGGTGGCGGGGCGCTGCTTGATCTCGACGTACTGCTCGAAGCCGGTCCGCGTCGCCTCGACGACCACATCCGCTCCGGGGACGGCGTCAACGTACTCCGCGCGCGTGCCGTCCAACTTCGGCCGGGGCAGGCCGCCCTTCCACTGCAGGGTGATCTGCTGGTCACCTTCGCCGAGCGTGACCAGGTCGGTGGCCTTGGCGCCACGCGCGGCCTCCAGGGACGAGGCGGGTGTGCCCGTCTTTCCGGCCAGCCGCAGCCCCTCGGGGTGAGCCTTGGGCTCTACGCCGCCGGAGACCTCCTTGAGCTCGACGTCGACGTCGGTCCACCGGCCGTCCTGCTGGAACCGGATCGGCCCCGCGGCCATCTCCGTGGTCAGACTGCCGTCCTTGTTGGCCCAGGTCGTGGATGTCTCGGTGCGCTCGCTCAGGGCTTCCACCCGGTGTCCGGAGAGCCGGGCTGCGATGCGGGCAGAGGGGATGTCGTCAGCCTGCTTGACCGCGGGCTTCTTCGGCTTGGCGGCCTGGGGTTCCTGGCGCTGGGAGGAGAGGTTGAGGGCCACGGCGTCGCCGGTGTCGGCGACCAGTAGCGCCGATTCGGCGGCGAGCAACATCGCGGCGGCTGCGGCAATGCGCGGCAATGCCCGTCTGCGGCGGTGGAAGGCGAGCACGGAGCCCCGTATCCGGGGCACGGCAGGTCTCATCGAATGGCATCCCTTGCGGATCAGGACACGGGGGGCGTCCGATCCGATCAGTTCTGCGGTCTCGAAAGAAGTGAGATCTTCACCAATCCTGTGTGCAACCCTTGCCTGGTCTGAGGAGTCGAGGTTTCTCGGTGGTATGCCTGCGCCTGGGGGCGGAGAGCCGAAGGCATCAAATCGGGGGGGATGACATGGGGCTTCGCAAGCGGGCGACTCAGGCCAGCAGGGTCGCGTCCTTGTCCCTGGCGATCCTGGTCACCGGCTCGCTCACCCTGCTCGCCGCAGACCTCCTCGCGCAGCCCCTGAGTAAAGGATCGCTCGTCACCGGCCTCATCCTCATGATCCTTCTGCCTGCCGTGCTACTCGGTCAGTACGCGCCCCCTCCGTACCGCCTTCCCTACGGATGGCGGTGGGCGCTGCTCGGGCTGCAGGCGGTGCTCACCTACCTTCCGGTCCTCGTCTTCGAATACTCGTGGCTCAGTCTTCTCGGCTTCCTCGCGGGTGCCGTGCTTCTGACGGTGCCGCGTCCGGCCTCGGTCCTCGTCGCCGTTCTGGTGGCGGCCAGTGGCCCTCTCCTCGTCAACAGCAGCCTGGTGACCACGCAACGCAGCGGAATGAACGTACTGGTGTCCACGGTCATCACCGGCAGCAGCGTGTACGCCGTGGTCCATCTCGCCTTGCTTGCCGCGCGCTTGCAGGCGTCACACGGTCAGGCGGCTCGGCTGGGCGAATACCGTGAGCGGGCCCGTATCGCGCAGGACCTGCACGACCTGGTGGGATCGTCCCTCGTCTCCATCGCCGTGCAGTGCGAACGAGCGTGCGCCCGGCCCGAGAACGGCATATCGAGTCACGAGGTGTTGGGGCACATCGCGGCACTGGCCCGCCGTACTCATCGGGAGATGCGCGGCATCACCGGGCAACGGGCGACCGCCCACATGCACGTCGAACTCGCCTATGCCCAGAGCATGTTATCTCGGGCAGGGATCGCCACACGCACGACGTTGCCGCCCCAGCTGGATCTCCAGGGGCCTGTGGCCGCCTGTCTGACTGCTGTTCTGCGCGAAGCCGTCAGCAACGTGCTCCAGCACAGCCAGGCGTCGCGTTGCGACATCGAGATGACAACGCGCCCCTCCCGCCTGTGCCTGAGCATCGACAACGACGGCGCAGGCGCCGGAGTGGACGGGGTCGACTCCGGCAGCGGACTGTCGAACCTGCGGTTTCGGGTCCTGGCGCTGGGCGGCAAGATCGACACGAACTCCGACGACGGCCACTTCGTCTTGACCGCTGAGCTTCCGCTAGATCCACCCCTGACGGTCAGCGATGCGGATCGCGTCCACGAGGGTGCGCGCGTGTAACTTGCCCACCGCGGCCGACAGGCGGTTGCGCACCGTACCCACGCCCAGGAAGAGGTCGGCTGCTATCGCCCGTGCGTCTGCGCCGCCGGCGGCGAGCCTCAGCACTTCGGCCTCGCGCAAGGTCAGGGGAGTCACCGCGCCCCTCAGGTCCGCGAGCTCGGGCGGCTCGATGACGCGACCTCCAGCGCTCACCGCCCGCACGGCGTTCGCGAGTTCCTGCGGCGACAGGGTCTTGAGCACGTACCCGGAGGCTCCGGCATCAAGAGCGCGCTGCACATAGCCGGCTCGGTCCATGGCGGTCAGCATCAGCGTCCGGCAGGTCGGCGCGCTGCGCGACAACTCGCGGGCCAGCGCCAGGCCGTCCATGCCGGGCAGGTCGATGTCCAGCAGAGCCACGTCGGGTTCGGCGCCACTCACACCCTTCAGGGCCTCGGGGGCGTCAGCCGCATGCCCCGCGACTTCGATGCCGAACTCGCTGTCGAGAAGTGCGACCAGCCCCGCCCGGACCACGTGCATGTCCTCCACAACGAAGACCCTGATCATGACGGGAATACTCCACTCCGATTCTCGGTCGCGCACTGCCCTGCTCTGGCAGCTTCCGTCTTCTGTTTCCTGCCGGGCTCGGGCAGTGAATCTCGTTGTGTGTTCTGGTCTCCGAATACCGTTCTCGAACTGGCGCCTGGTATGCGCTCGGCATCTCACCGTCGATCTTGCAGCCGCGGACCACCGCTACAAGCCGCCGACTGCGGTCGACGCAATTCGCTCGCAACCAACTTAAGGAAGCCCTCCTGACCTGGGTCCTCTGCGTGGTGCAGCCCGAGCGGTGCCTGTCGATCCTCAAGTACACGACACCGGCGGGCGGCAAGCGCGAGATCGCGCGGCTGGTCTACGGGCTGGAAATGCCGTCCCCGGAGTCGGTGAACTGGACCCTGGGACGGCTCATCCTCTGGATCAACGACCTACTCCACACGCTCGTCGGCGATGGCTTCGCCAACCAGCAGCACTCCGCCGCCTTCCTGTGGTGGGCCAAGGACCAACCCGCCGACATTCGCAAGTAGTTGGGTGTGCGACCGGTTCTGGAACGCTATACCGGCAGTTGACGGACCTGGTTGTTGTCCGTCACCTCGTACAAGTCGATACGCAAACGTCGTCGCACTTGCGGCGGAACACGCTCGACCGCCTTGACCGACGAGGACGGCACCACGAGCGCGTACCGAATGTCCTCGGACTCACTGGTCATGCGGCGCAGGAGTTGCCCGTAGGCGATGTCGGCGTCGATGCCCTTCTCGCTGGTTCGGCCCTTGGCTTCGCAGATCAACCGCTCGCTCCCCCGTACCGCCTCGACGTCGGTCCAGCGGTCCGTCGGAGTCACCGGCGTCCAGCCCTCGGCCAGCAGCCAAGTGCGAAAGGCATCGGTGACCCGGTCCTCATCACTGTCCCGCGCGAGGATCTTCCTCAACGCCGTGATGTCCGCCTCTCGGCTGCGGCGCAGGCGGCCGCGGCCATCCGCGTCGAGGTCCGCCGGACGGATCACCACAAGGCGCAGGCCGTGGGCCGGAATCTCGGTATCACGTCGCGCGTCGTACAGGGCCCGCTGTTCGCCCCGGTGGACTCCGCTGACCGTCAGTCGATCCGGCTTGTCGAAGTGCGGTACCGGCTGGTCGTGCTGCAGTTCCCGGTACTCGACCACGAGTTGGTGGCCCTCCCAGTAGGCGTCGACGGGCAATCTGGTCTGCCGCCCACCGGTGCCCGGGTCGCCCAGCAGCCAGTCGAACTTGTGCTGGGTGCTCGCGATCTCACCCAACACCTGGTTGCACAGGCCGATGACGTACGCCTCGTCGCTGTCATCTCTCGTGCTCATAGCCGGGCATGATGCCAGCCGGGACTGACAGCGGGGAGACGGTCCCCGGCGCCGAGGGCCGACACCTCCGCGCCTCATGCGCTCCGCAGGACACAGGTCCGCCCGCGCACCGGCCGTTGTCACAGGCGGATGACACACTGCGCCCCATGTCTTCACATGATGCTTTTCGTACCTCGGCGCCACGGACGTTGCGTGATCCTGACGTGCTGCGAGAGCGGTTGCGAGCCGTGCGGACCGAGCCTCACGTGCGCCCCTTGAACGACTGGGTGGAGAAACTGCGCGGTCGGCTCGGTGACGGCGAGGCGGTGCCGTGGTTCGATCCCGCCTGCGGCGGGATCGACGCGCGCAGCCTGTTCCTCCTCGAAGCCCCGGGCCAGAAGTCCATGGGCGCCGAAGCCGAGCTGCGCCGCACCGGCAGCGGGATCATCTCCGTCGACAACGACGACCAGACGGCGCAGAACTGCTGGACGCTGCGTGCCGAGGCCGGTCTGCCGTATCACGAGTCCGTCCACTGGAACGTCGTGCCGTGGTACCTGGGAACGGCAGACCGGATCGCCGCACCCGGACGGACGGAGATCCAGCGTGCGGCGCCGTTTCTCCACGAAGTCATCACCATGATGCCTGCGTTGGAAGTGGTCATCCCCATGGGACGCAAGGCCCAGGCCGGGTGGGCGGCCTACCTGGAACGGTATGCGCCGAAGCTCCACACGCTCCCCACCTGGCACCCCAGCCCCCGGGTGTTCGCCTCCCGGCCCACCGCCCGCCAGGAGGTCCTTCAAACTCTCCGGGAGGCAGCGCGGCTACTCGATGCAACGTGACCATCGATCAGCCGCTCCTATGATGCAGCCATGAAGTCCGTCATCACGGCCATCGACGAGGTACCGCCGGGCACCGGCCGCAAGTGCAGCATGCACTCGGCGCCGAGCCCGAACTGCAGTGGTCCGGTCGTGGCCGTCGTGACGTTCGATGACGCGGGAGGCAAGGACAACCACTGGCACGTGTGCCAGTGGTGGCTCACCAACAACCCCGAGGCGGTCGCCTTCCAGCAGCGGAGCCATCGCCAGGATGCGCCTCGCGGCTGAAGGCACCTGGCCGTCGCGTAACGCCTACATCGGCAAGAACACCTCGGCCGAGCCGAGCTACTCGGCCACCGCCAAGAGAGTCATCGCTACCGGAGCAGCCACCGTCGAGCCCCGCGCGCCATCGCTCATGTGTACGCCACCGGACAAGCGTTGTACGCTGCAAAGGTGGAGGGGGACAAGTATCGTTTCGGGGAATTCGAGCTGGACCTGGCGCGGCACCCCAACCGGCTCTGCCTCGGCTGGGACCGATCCGCCTCGCATCGGAGCGGGCTTCACAGACGGGAGCACCTCGCCGACATCCCCCGGTCTCCTGCGCCAGCCAACTCCTGAAGAGTAACCGCCGCGCTGCGACCAGTCGTTGTGCAGGCGAGCACGCCCGGGACCCCGGCCACAAGGAGGGCGCCGGGTGAACCACAAGGAGGACTCGGTGGAGACCGAGCTGCAGACCGCAGTCTGCGCTGGCCGGGGCACATTTGCCGCGGGCCAGCGGGCGATCGTCACGGGCTGGGCCGAGGCGCTGGGCGGCTTCGGTCTGGGCTGAGCCATTGCTGGAGTTCGCGGTGGCGGAATTGGTAGGCGGGGCCGCTGTAGCGGAGCAGGCCCGCGGTGACGGCCCAGTCGAGGAAGCGGGCGAGCCGGAAGGGCAGGTGGCCCCGGGAACACAGCAGGAACACGCCGTATCTCCGCGCGGCCGGGCACCCAAATGAGAGACCTCCCATGAGGGCGCCGGAGATCCCGAACGCGAGCCCGGCTGTGAGGGGATCGGCGTACCTGAACACGAGAAGGCCCATGAGCCCGGTGGCGAGCCCGTACAGGAGCGCGACCACGAGCCCGTAGATCAAGTCGTCGAGGATGACGGTCTGTGGGCTGGCCACCGTGGACGGTTCCCCGCCGAGCCCGGTTGCGAGACCGCCTGCAAGGCCGACCACGAGCCCCCCTGCGAGGCCAGTGAAGAGTCCGTACGCGAGGCCTGCCGCAAGATCGAGCCAGAATGTCCCCGTTCCGTTCGCGCGCCCGAGCGCAAGCCCGGTCCAGACCCCGAGCGCCAGCCCGAACATGAGTCCGGCCGCAAGTCCGGCCGCGAGCTTCCGGAGTGTTCTTCGGCGGTCGCCTTGGCGGAGGTTCGACAGACGGTGGGGTGCCGTGGTCCGGAATGCGAGAGCGCCGGATACGAGCGCGAGGACCGTCATGACGAATGCCGCAAGGCTGGGGTATTGGGTGGTCAAGGCCAGAGGCAGCGCGAGGAGGACGGTGAGGGTGGTCAGGAGGGCGTCGGTGGTGCGCACGTGGGTGAGGCCGGCGAGAGGCCAGAGGCGGTAGAGGGTGAGGTCGGTGGCAGGGGTGCCGGTGGTGCCGCCATCGAGATGGTGTGTCAGGTGGCGGAGCCAGCGATGGATCTGGTCGGGCCTGTATGCGCGGGGGTTGGGGGTGTTAGCGGTGGTGGCGGGGATGTAGCGGGCGAGGAGATGCTGGTCCAGGTCGTGCGCGGTGGGGTGGTCGAGGAGTTCGGCGGGGCTGCCGGTGCGGTGGTAGACAGTGGCGGCCAGGCACAGTCGCCACGGGGTGGACAAGGCGGCGGCGAGTGGGCCCGCGGAGTGAGCCTGGAGGTGGTTGAGGAGGGGCTGCCAGCGGGCCATGTCGCGAGCCCGGTCACATAGGTAACTGACGGCGTGCTCAGTGTCGACGGGGGCGATCGCGACCCGGGCTGCGTCGATCAACTGCAGGGCGGGGGCGAGAGCGTCGTAGTGATTGTTGCGGCAGGTCAGGACCAGCGGTCCTGCCCCCCGGCCGTCTTGGTAGGCGTTAAGGGCTTCCAGGGCAGCGAGGGCCCGTGGCGCGTCGGGGTCCGGGGTGCCGTCGTCGCGGAAGGGGTCCATCTCGTCGAGTCCGTCCAGGACGGGCAGCACCAGGCCTTGACCGACCAGTCCGGCGGCGAGAGCGGGGGGCCAGTCGTAGGCAGCCACCAGCCGCTGGGCCAGCAGGTCGCTCAGGGGCCGGCTGGTGTCCCACTGGGCGAGTGGGATGCGGACCGGCACCGGGTCGTCGTCCGTGCGGTCCTCAAGGAGGGCGAGCATGAGTTCCAGCGCCAGGAGCGTCTTGCCCGCCCCGGCCGCGCCGGTGATGACCAGACGCCGCGGCCGGGTGGAGCGGTAATAGCCCAGGACATCAGGCAGGCCGGCGGGAGTCGCGTTGGTGAAGGTGCGCCCAGCCTGCAGGGCGGTGGCAACGCGGCCCCCAGCGGGGTGCAGGACATAAGCAAGGTTGATGCGCTCGGTGTCGGCGCCGAGCAACTGCCTGCGCACGGCTCCCTCACCCGTCTCAATCTGCCGGGCAAGCGTCCTTGCCCAGCCCCGTGCGAGGTCGGCGTCGGCACCCTCGATCGGCTTGCGCAAGGCCACAACGGCGAGCACGAGACTGGTGACACCGGCAGGGAGCCCGACAAGGCCAGCGGTCTCGGCGGCCTGAAGCGCGCCGTGGACGAGTTGCCGCACGGCGAAAGTCACGCTCGATGCGATCGCCGTCGCAGACACAAAACTGATGAGTTGCCATGTACGCCGATGGCGGCGTCCCCCGAGCCCAGCCATACCTCGAGCATGCCGCTTCACGCGCCCGGTCATGGCCCTTTGTCCTACTTGTGACCCTCAGCCTGCCCAAACACGGCGAGGCGAGGCAGATCGGTCCCAGCTGAGGCAGAGCCGGTACTTCAAGCCACTTGCCTGGGTAGCGATCTTCACAATACGGGGCCGATTCGAGACGCCTCGGTGGTCCCAAACGGCGCCGCCGTAGCCAATCGTAAGCCTGGCTTCAGGGCAGGCCGGGGACTCCACGAATCCGGGGTCAGCTCACTGCCCCGCGGACACCAGGTCCCGTTCGGGCAGGACGGATTCGGGATACCAGCCGTCGTTGTCGCAGCCAAGGTGTCGCCCAGGATCTGCTCGGCTTGAGCGAACCGGGCTTGCTGCTGTTGGTGGTCGTGGTCGTCCTCGGGGTAAAGGAGCTGCCCGAGCTGACTCGATCGGCGGGCGAGGCCGGTGAGGCGGCCGGTCTCGTCGCGGACCACGGCCAGGGAGACGCGGCGCCCGCGCAGCACCTCGATCGCGTCGCCGACTGTGGTATCCGCGCCCAACTCCGGTACCGGACGCGCCAGATGGCGATCGCTTGTGGCGCCGCCGAACGACCCGCGGCTGCGCCGCGCGGTCTGCTCCGTACTACTGCCGGACGAGCAGACTGAGGAACTGGCTCAGCAACACCCTCCGCTTTTCTGATCAAGACCGCACAAGCCCGCTCGTGAAAGCCCGAGTCAGCTAGGCAGGGACGGAATTGGCGGCGATGCCATCGGCAGTGGCTGTATAGACATGGGTGCCGTCGACGACCGGGCTGATCACCGAGTCCTCCAAGACACCAGGCACCGACTCCGACCACTTCTTTCTACCCCGGCGATCCACGGCATGCAGACGCGCACCCATCCGCACGTAGACGGTCTCCCCGACGACGGCCGGGGCGCTGGCCGACTCACCGCTCTCGTAGCCGTCGCCCTCGACCTTCCAGACCGTGGATCCATCGCTTGGGTCGATGGCGGTGAGCGTGCCGGCTGCCGAGCTGACGAGGAGATCGCCGAAGCGGACGCCGGTAAAACTCGTCCCAGAGTTCACGTCCGGGTTGTCCGTGCTCCACGACAGTCGGCCAGACCGCAGGATGCCGTAAAGGCCAACCTCGCCGGAGGAACCGACCACCAGCATGTCGCCCACCACGGTAGGTCGCCCGACGTCCGTACCGGCAGCCACGGACCAGAGCACGCTGCCGTCCTTCAGGTTCAGAGCCTGCAGGACGTCCCCATAGGTTCCGACGTACGCGACACCCTTGGCGGCAACCGGATCACTGGTCGGCGCCGCCTGGGTTCGCGCGTTCCAGCGCAGACCACCGTCGGACGTGTAGGCCTGCACACCGCCTGTGTCCGGCGCCCCGGGTCCCGTCGCCAAGAGAATCAATTCCCCGGCGGCCACCAGGAAGTTGGCGTAGCCGCCGTCGACTTCCTTGCTCCACCGCACGGCGCCGTCGTGACCGAGCGCGCAGAGCTTGGCCGGTCCGTCATGGCCGTCCAGCAGGCAGTACACACCGTCGGCGGTGGAAAGCGGTGACATGACGGGCAGCCCCAGGGGCGTCGTCCAGACGGGTGAACCGTCTTCCGGGGAGACGGCGTGCAGCGACCCGTCCTCGCCGCCGACATACACCCGCTTGCGATCGGGCGACAGCGCGACGCACGGGCCCACGTCGTAGCCGAGTCCCCCGACCGAGTAGTGCCAGGCTCCGGGCACCGCACCGGCGCTCGGCGTTGTCGAGGATCGTGAGGACGGCTGGGTGCTGCCTTTCGGCGTCCTGACGCCACCGCGTTCCTGGTCTCGCAGCCACGCCCAACCGCCGACACCCCCGCCTGCCAGTACCAGCACGCCGCCGGTCAGAGCGCGCAGGAACCCGCGCCGCTCCTGCCGTGCGCTGCTTGGCGCGGCCGGCTCCGAAGGCTCGCCCTCGGCCGGCGCTTCCCCCTCCGCCCCCGGCTCACCGGCCCCCGTCACCTGGGCCACATACTCGACGCCGCTTGCCCGCAGGTCCGCGTCATGCTCCGCAGCCCAGCCTCCGGCTCCGAAGTGACAGGCACCGCCGTACCAACCCGACGTCAGACTCTGACGCAGGGATCGCCGGGTGTGCCCCGCCTCGGCGATCACCCCGGCCGGCGTGGGCCGCTTCGCGGGGTCCTCGGCAAGACAGGCCTTCACAAGCCCTCGCACACCGTCCGGCACATCGGACACGTCGAAATCCCGGCTCAGGACCCGCATGAGGATCACCGCGTCCGTCCCCTCGCCGAACAGCTCGCGGCCCGTAGCGGCGTAGCCGAGCACCGCACCCAGGGAGAACACGTCACTCGGCGGTCCCACCTCGGCTCCGTTGCTGATCTGCTCGGGCGAGACGTACCCGGCCGAGCCGACAATGCTCCCGGTGCGGGTGAGCGAGGTCGCCTCCAGGGCCCGGACGATCCCGAAGTCGATGACCCGCGGACCGTCCGGCGCCAGCAGAATGTTGGAGGGCTTCAGATCCCGGTGGACCATCCCCTTGGCATGGATAGCGACCAGCGCCTCACCGAGCGCCGCCGCCAGCGCCCGCACAGCCTCGGCGGACAGCGGACCGCCACCCCGCACCGCGTCCCTGAGATTCGGCCCTTCCACGAACTCCGTGGCCATCCACGGCTGTTCGGCCTCCGTGTCGGCATCGACGACCCTCGCTATGTAGGCGCCTGTTGCGCCGACCGACTGCGCGGCGCGCACCTCGTGACGGAACCGCGCCCGGAACAGCGGGTCCTCCCCATGCTCGGCCCGCACCACCTTCACGGCCACCCGCATCCCGCCGCCCGCGTGGGCGAGGAACACCTCGCCCATCCCGCCGACGCCGAGTCTGCCGACAACGTCGTACGGCCCGATCCGCCGGGGATCCGTCTCACGCAGCGCCCGCACTCCGTTCACCCTCCGCCCGACGGCCGCCTACCGACGCGAGCGTATACGCCGCAGGAGGCTCAGAGGCTCACATCGCCTACACGCAACGGTCGTCTCGCATACGGCAGTTCTGCTTAGCCTCGGTATAGACCAGTTCCCTGACGACGTTCACGAAATACTTCTGGACGGACTCAGTCACTCGGGCTACTCGGTCACACGAAGCTGGATGAACCACCCGGGCGACGGTCACCACTTCCGCCCAACATGGAACAGTCCGCCCCATGCAGTCCTACGGTCGTTGCACCGCTTGCCACGAACCGGGCTGTCCGACGGCTGCTCACTCCTGAACGCGACCATTACGGCTCGCACGCACCAACGCCACCAACTCCCTCGACCGCCCCGCACCGATACGCAATTCCTTACGCAGCGATTCCGCCGACACAGGCCGCTGATGCAACTCCCGGTGGCGAGCGTCCACTTGTCGAGCGCCGCCTAGGAGAGGATCACCCACTTCATCGTCTTCCGCCGCAGAGAGATCTGCAGCATCAGACCAGCCCGATCCGCGGAGCGGTGGGCAAGCAGTTCCACCGCCAGCAGCAGCGCCACCGGCGGCCACCCCGCTACCAACACCGGCTCCACGCCAACGCCGGCGCCGCGGCCACGTTGGCCGCCAGCGACACAGCGATCCCGAGCAAAATCGCCGCCCACACCACACACCGCCCACGCCGGTCACGCATGCTCGGCTGGTTCAAGACCCCGACGGTCGCCAGCAGCAGCAACCCGTCAACTGACAGCGGCCACAAAGCCGCGCTGGTCCGATCCGCCCCACCCTGCAACGCGAACTCCCGCTGATGAACATACGAGGCGTACGCAGCCACCCCCGCCACCACCAAAGCCCCCGCACGCCGAACCCACACCTCCAGACCAGCACCGGGCCCCAGGACAGGCCGCCTCACCGCCCAGCCCTCCCCCGCGCCGTCGGACAAAAGCTCCCCTCAACCACGAGCTTGCCCGTCAAAAACCCCAGCTCAGACCGCCATCCTTCTGCCACGCGTCCCGCCCTGGGCTCGAACCTGCAGCTCAACAACCACTGCAGTCCAAAGGTCGTCGACGCCGGCTGTTCCGCCAGGCGACCACAACGCCGCAAAGGCACGGCACCCGCGCTAAAGAGGCTCCGGCACGATGGTCACCAGAGATCAGCCAGGCCGCTCGCCTTCCTCCTCGTCCCCTGGGGCGGGCGACGGGGTGTCGTCAACGCCGCCATCCCAGATGCCCCTGACGAGTCTGGCCAACTGTCTCGACCGTCTGTCTTGCACCGATCCTGAGCTCCTTCCTCAGAGTCTCCGCAGACGCAGGACGCTGGTGAAGCTGCCGATGCCGCATGTCGATCCCTCGGGCTCGTGCCAACAGCGGATCGTCGTCCCGACCTCCACCAGCTCCAGCTGACCCACGCAGTACGGGCCCACGCTCCTTTCTCTCCAACTGGCGATGCGCCAGGAGCTCCACGGACAGCAGCAGCGCCACCGGCGGCCATCCGGCCACCAACACAGGTTTCCACTCCAGAGTCGGCGCAGCCGCGATGTTCGCCGCCAGGGAGACAGCGATCCCCAACAGGAAGGCCGACCACACAGCCACTCGCGCACGGCGCGTGAGCACACCCGACGGCTTCAACAATCCGACGGTGGCCAGGAGCAGGAGTCCGTCCACGGACAACGGCCACAACGACGCACTGACACGATCCGCTCCGCCCTGAAGCGCGAACTCCCTCTGGTGCACGTACGAGGCTTACGCCGCCACCCCGGCAACCACCAGGGCGCAGAACGGCCGGATCCACGCGTCAAGATCCACGCCTCTGCGCTCCGGCGCTCCCTGCGGGGCTTCCGCATCTCGCGTCATCGCAACCACCGCCAGCCACGAGTGCACACTCTCAGTGCACAACGCGTGCACACTTGCGCGGGAACTCCCGGGAACTCGCACGTAGAAGCGGGAAGCCCCCCAGACACGGAAATGGGCTCGAATCAAGACAAAAGTCCAGGTCAGAGCCCTAAAAGCAAAAGAGTCGGGCTGTACGCCGGGTTTCCGTTCGAGACGTAATCGACAATTCGCACGCCAGGCCACTCAGTGCATATTTCTGGTGGCGGCATCCAGACCCTTGGCGGGTATCCAGGTGCAGGACGCGGTGGCGCCGCGCTCCGGGCCGGCAACGCCTCAGGCGTGACGTGGGCGTCGAACGTGTCGATGTCTCTGGCACAGCAACGAGGGCGAGCGAATCACCGATTACGAAAGTAATCCGCAAGTATATTCGACCCCGAATCGACCCCAACGCCTCGGCTGGACCTGCCTCACAACTCTGACCTGCGCAAATGTGATTGAACTAAGGTCAATTACAGTACTCCCAGTACTGGACGACGTAGTACGTGCGGGGCGAGGCCGTCAGCAGGACACGGCTGAGCAGGCCCCGGGCGGGGTCCTTCTCCAGCTCCCGCAGCATGCGGAACATGCCGAGCATCACCGGCAGCCACAGATGGACGGCCCAGAAGCGGTTGACGCGCATGCCGATCAGCAGGACGACGACATCGCCCTTCGCGTCGGCGGTCGTACGGGACACCATGACGACTTCCCCTCGTTGGTGAGCGGCGCTATCCGAGTGGCGATGATGGGATAGTGCCGGTATCCGAGAAGGGGCGCAAGAGATGCGGCTGGCCGAACTGAGCGAGCGCAGCGGTGTGTCCACCGCGACGATCAAGTACTACCTGCGCGAGGGCCTGTTGGCGCCCGGCCGCCAGATCAACACGACGACGGCCGAGTACGACGACGAGCACCTGCGCCGGCTGAAGCTGATCCGCGCGATGATCCAGGTCGGCCGGGTTCCGGTGGCCACGGTCAGGGAGGTGCTGGGGCATGTGGACGACGACTCCCTGCCCCGCGCGATGCGCCTGGGCGCCGCCGTCTGGGCGCTGCCGCAGGTGCCGGAGCCGGACGTGGACGACGAGTTCGTGCGGGACGCGAGGGTCGCGATGGAGGAGTTGCTCGCGACCCTGGGATGGTCCAACGCGCAGGCCATGACGAGCGTCTCCCCGTCGTTCCGCTCCCTGGTGGTGGCAGCTGCCGCGCTGCGGCGGCTCGGCTACGACTGGAGTCCCGAAATCCTCGTGCCCTACGCGCGGTTGATGCACCAGGTGGCCGAGCTGGACATGGCGTTCATGGAGTCGCATGTGACGGAGGCGGAGAAGGCCGAGGTGGCGGTGCTGGGCGTGGTGCTCGTCGAGCCCATGCTCCAGGCACTGCACCGGCTGGCCCAGGAGGAGGAGTCGACCCGGAGATACGGTTTCGAATGAAACCGGGACACGGCGAAGGCCCCCCGCCGAAGCAGAGGGCCTTCATTTCGAGTACCCCCGACCGGATTCGAACCGGCGCTACCGCCTTGAGAGGGCGGCGTGCTAGGCCGCTACACAACGGGGGCGAGGATCTTGCGTTGCCGCAGATCCGAGCTGGTCTACCTGGACTCGAACCAAGACTAACTGAACCAGAATCAGTCGTGCTGCCAATTACACCATAGACCAATGATGGTTTAGACCAGTTTGTACCCCCGACCGGATTCGAACCGGCGCTACCGCCTTGAGAGGGCGGCGTGCTAGGCCGCTACACAACGGGGGCCCTAGCGATCATCCAAGAGATGTTCACCGTACCCCCGACCGGATTCGAACCGGCGCTACTGCCTTGAGAGGGCAGCGTGCTAGGCCGCTACACAACGGGGGCTTTGTGGACTTGATCCACGGTGCGGATGAGCTCCGCGAGCTGGCCTACCTGGACTCGAACCAAGACTAACTGAACCAGAATCAGTCGTGCTGCCAATTACACCATAGGCCACTGGAACGCAAGCCCCTGTGGGGATCTTGTTCTAGTTTGCCCCGTCGGTTCCGGCCTTTCGGCCCGCTCCCCGGCGGCGCAGGAAGAACATTACCTGAAGGTGGACGGGGCTCCAAAACGGGTATCCGCGCCGAGGATCGCGGGGAGTTCGGCGAGGGAGGCGATGCGGCGGCGGCCGACGGGGGCGTCGCCGCCGGTGTGGACGCCCGCGCGGTCGATCCACACGGACAGCAGCCCGGCCTCGGCGGCACCGCGCCCGTCGATCTCCGGGTGGTCGCCGACGTACGCGACTTCGT
This sequence comes from Streptomyces sp. NPDC047081, assembly GCF_040643775.1. NCBI lineage: Bacteria > Bacillati > Actinomycetota > Actinomycetes > Kitasatosporales > Streptomycetaceae > Streptomyces > Streptomyces sp. NPDC047081. The sequence goes on from NZ_JBEYUY010000046.1 coordinate 36,758, forward strand.
GCGGTGCGAGGTCGAGGGCCTCGCAGGCGGCCAGGAAGGCGCCGGCCTCGGGCTTGGAGACGCCGAGTTCGGCGGCGCAGAGGATGACCTCGAAGCGGTCGTGCACGCCGAGGGCGCGCAGCTTGCGGTCCTGGACGTGGATGCTGGAGTTGGACAGCACGGCGTGCCGGTGGCTGGCGGCGAGGGCGTCCAGGACGGGCAGGACGTCCGGGAACAGGGCCCAGGCGGCCTCGTAGTGCGTCAGGTACCGCGCGAACCAGCCGTCGGCCTCGGCGTCGCCCAGCGCCTCGCCGAGGAACACCCGGATCCGCTCGCGGCGCTGGTCCTCGAAGGACAACTCCCCCGCGGAGAACCTGGCCCACTGCAGATCGGTGATCTCCCGCCACCGCACGAGGGCCTGCTCCACGGTGTCGTACCCGTCGAGCAGGCCCTCGGCGGCGAGATGCGCCCCCATACCCACGCGGTCCGCGCTCGTGTAGTCGAAGAGGGTGTCGTCGACGTCCCAGACCACCGCGCGAATGCTCATGATCCGACGGTAACCCGCCAAGGGGCGCGCCGGGAGGCGGAACGTGGTGAGGCAGTCGCCGTTGGCGTTGCTGACCAGGCGGCGGAACGTGTAGCCGAAGCCGGTGGTGGTCTGCGCGCCCCAGTGCCAGTTCCGGGCGGAAGGGCGGTAGCCGTATCGGCCACCGCCCTTGCCGCGTGGGTGCGTTACGCCGACAGCTTCGCCAGCGCCGCGTCGATCCTGGCAAGGGTCTTCTCCTTGCCCAGGACCTCAAGGGACTCGAAGAGGGGCAGGCCCACCGTGCGGCCGGTGACCGCGACGCGGACCGGGGCCTGGGCCTTGCCGAGCTTGAGGCCGTGGGCCTCGCCGGCGGCCAGGACGGCCTCCTTGAGGGACTCCGCGGAGGTCCAGTCGGCGGACTCCAGCTTCTCGCGGGCGGTCGCGAGAAGCGCGTCGCTGCCCTCCTTCATCGCCTTGGCCCAGGACGCCTCGTCGGAGACCGGCTCCGCCAGGAACAGGAAGTCGACGTTGTCGGTGATCTCCGACAGGACCTTGAGGCGGGTCTGGGCGTGCGGGGCGATCGCGTGCCACTTGGACTCGTCGAAGTCCTCCGGGGCCCAGGGCGCGAACGGCGCCTGCAGCCAGGGGGCGCAGCGCTCCGTGAAGTCCTTCACGTCCAGCATGCGGATGTGGTCGCCGTTGATCGACTCGCACTTCTTCAGGTCGAAGCGGGCCGGGTTGGGCTGGACGTCCGCGATGTCGAAGGCCGCGACCATCTCGTCGATCGTGAAGACGTCCCGGTCGGCGGAGAGCGACCAGCCCAGCAGCGAGAGGTAGTTGAGCAGTCCCTCGGGCAGGAAGCCGCGCTCGCGGTAGAGGTTGAGCGAGGACTCCGGGTCGCGCTTGGACAGCTTCTTGTTGCCCTCGCCCATGACGTACGGCAGGTGGCCGAAGGCCGGGATCTGCTTGGCGATGCCCAGCTCGATCAGCGCCTTGTAGAGGGCGATCTGCCGCGGGGTGGAGGACAGCAGGTCCTCGCCGCGCAGGACGTGGGTGATCTCCATCAGGGCGTCGTCGACCGGGTTCACGAGCGTGTACAGGGGCGCGCCGTTCGCTCGTACGATCCCGTAGTCCGGGACGTTCTCCGGCGTGAACGTCAGCTCGCCGCGGACCAGGTCCGTGAAGGTGATCGTCTCGTCGGGCATGCGGAAGCGGACGATGGGCGTACGGCCCTGGGCCTTGTACTCCGCCACCTGCGCCTCGGTGAGGTCGCGGCAGTGGCCGTCGTAACCGGACGGCCGGCCGGCGGCGCGGGCGGCCTCGCGGCGGGTGTCCAGCTCCTCCTGGGAGCAGTAGCAGTGGTAGGCGTGGCCGGCGTCGAGGAGCTTGGCGGCGACGTCCTTGTAGAGGTCCATGCGCTGCGACTGGCGGTACGGCGCGTGCGGGCCGCCGATCTCGGGGCCCTCGTCCCAGTCGAAGCCGAGCCAGCGCATCGCGTCGAGCAGCTGGCCGTACGACTCCTCGGAGTCGCGGGCCGCGTCGGTGTCCTCGATGCGGAAGACCAGAGTGCCCTGGTGGTGGCGGGCGAACGCCCAGTTGAACAGGGCGGTGCGGACCAGGCCCACATGGGGGTTACCGGTGGGCGACGGGCAGAAACGTACGCGGACGGGTGCGCTAGCCACGCTTGACAACCTTGTTGGTGAGAGTGCCGATGCCTTCGATGGTGACGGCGACCTCGTCGCCGACGGTGAGCGGCCCGACGCCTGCCGGGGTGCCCGTGAGGATCACGTCGCCGGGGAGCAGCGTCATGGCCTCGGTGATGTTGACGATCAGATCCTCGATCGGGTGGATCATCTCGCTGGTGCGGCCGAGCTGGCGTTGTTCGCCGTTGACCGTGAGCTGGATGGTCAGGTCGGACGCGGTGGCGAGGTCGATGTCGGTCTCCACCCAGGGGCCGAGCGGGCAGGAGGTGTCGAAGCCCTTGGCCCGGGCCCACTGCTTCTCGCGCTTCTGCACATCACGTGCGGTGATGTCGTTGGCGCAGGTGTAGCCGAAGATCACGTCGGCCACGCGCTCGCGCGGGACCTCGCGGCACATCCGGCCGATCACCACGGCGAGCTCGGCCTCGTGGTGCAGGTCCTCGGAGAAGGAGGGGTACTGGATCTCGTCGCCGGGGCCGATCACCGAGGTGGAGGGCTTGAAGAAGGCGAAGGGCGCGTCCGGCACCTCGTTGCCCAGCTCGCGCGCGTGCTCCGCGTAGTTACGGCCGTACGCCACGACCTTGTTGGGGAGCACCGGCGGCAGCAGCCGGACCTTGCTCACCGGGACCTTGGTGCCGGAGAGCTCGAAGTCCGCGAACGGGATGCCCTTGATGATGTCGAGGACGAGCTCGTCCGGCCTGTCGCCCTCGACCGCGCCGAAGGCGACATTCCCGTCGATGGAGAATCTGGCGATGCGCACGGGATCCTGGCGCCCCTCACTGAAGCCGGTGGAGTCTGACGCTCCAGGCTAACGCGGGAGGGGGCCGCCGACTTGCGCATTACTGCGGGCGGGCGGCTTGAGTGATCAGTGCGCCGGGTGCGTACTAGTCCGCGACGGAGGCGGTGGCGGGGATCTCCATGAGGACGGTGCGCCTGGGGTTGGCGGTCTGGGTGGGAAGGTCGAGGGCGTGGTCCTGCTCGGGGGTCTGCAGGGAGTCGGCGTCCTCGAGGTGCGCCAGGGTCGTGCGCCGCGGGTTGGCTATGTTGTGGAACATCATCGTCGTCTTCACGGTTGTACTGACCCTGTCGTCTGTGTGTGGGTGGGCAGTTGCCTACGTCTTGTAAAGCGTCAGGCTAAACATCCAATTCCCCGGGGAAGCCGTGAGGAGCCCATGACCGGTGTGTGAGTTTGCTCACGAGGGCACAGGCAAACCGGTCAATTCAGGCCCGCAACTCACCCCTACGAAACGGACATTGACCCCCTGAAGGCATCATTCCGCTCCTGATCATGGCGACTGGGACACCACCCGATCCCGTCCAACTCGCGGAGTTACGCCCGTTATGGGGAAGATCCCTTTCTACGCCCGGTGACCCGGCACTCACGTGCTGTCACTTAGGTCACGGCATGACACGTGAACCTTGTTGGAGATCCTGCACTGTGCTGGAATGCCACGGACCGCCGCAGGATCGAGCCGGCGCACAGGGGGCGCAACCGAGCGCCGAGTGGCGGCGAGAGGGGGAGCCAGCGCCGGTCACTCAAGACCATCTGGGGGGCGCGTTCAGGGCGCTCCCCAAACGCCGACACCGTGTCTTTCCGTTCACGCGGAGGGGCGCCTGGTCCAGAGGTTGCGACGCTAGTGCAGGGACGTTTCAAGAGGGATGGCAGTGCTTCGGCTGAGCCGGAGCCGCACGGCGGGACTGGCCCCGTAAACGGCAGTTCCTCGCCCCAGCACGCCCAGAACCCGGGCCCGGCACCGTCCGGAGACGGCGGTGAGCGCCCCGGGCGCCTCGGCACGTCGGCCTCCACCGGATCGCCGGCCCCCGCTCCCCCGGTCAAGCCGCCCAAGGGCGCGAGCGGCCCCGGCTCACGCGTCGCGCTGCGCAACTGGCGTATCTCCACGCGCCTGGTCTCGCTGCTCGCGCTCCCCGTGGTCGCCGCCACCTCGCTGGGCGCGCTGCGTATCAGCGACAACATGGACGACATCCAGCAGCTCGACAACATGAAGCTGCTGACGGAGATGACCAAGCAGGCCACCGAGCTGGCCGCCGCGCTCCAGGAGGAGCGCGACCAGTCCGCCGGTCCGCTGGCGCACGGCTCCAAGGCGAGCGACTACACGGTCAAGGGCTACCGGGACAAGACGGACCGGGCCAAGCAGAACTTCATCGACGCCGCCGAGGAGATCGACACCTCGAACGGCGACGGTTCTCTCCAGGGCATCCGCGAGAGCCTCGTCGGTGTGGTCAGCGACCTTGAGGACCTGCCGAAGGACCGGGCCACCGCGTACGAGGCGAAGCTCAACTCCTCGCAGACGGTCGAGGCCTACCACCGGCTCATCACGCATCTCCTGGACCTCTCCCAGGACATGGCCGAGGCCACCAGCAACCCCGAGATGATCCAGCGCACCCGCGCCCTGGCGGCGTTCTCCTCCGCCAAGGAGTACGCGTCGATGCAGCGCGCGATCCTGGCGGCGGCGCTGCCCGCGAACAACAACACGTTCGGCACCCTGTCCGAGAACGACCGGCTGTACGCCGACTCGGCGCTCGAGAGCCAGATCTCAGAGCTGCGCAGCTTCAAGAGCATCTACGGCACCGAGAAGGCCGCCGCTCTCCTCAAGCCCATCGAGGAGAACAACGCGACCATCAAGGCCACCGACACCTACGCCAGCCGCGCGCTGGCCGGCCAGGGCGGTCTGCAGGACCTGCAGAAGCGGTCGTACCAGGACTGGGTGGACGACAGCTCGACCAAGATCGAGCAGATGAAGAAGATCGAGCACACGCTGCTCGAGGACATGGAGCAGAAGGCCCGCGAGCTGCGCTCCGCCTCCGAGCGCGAGGCGATCATCTCCGGTGCGCTGATCCTGCTCGTACTCGGCGTCTCGCTCGTCGGCGCCTTCGTCATCGCCCGGTCCATGATCCGCTCGCTGCGCCGCCTGCAGGAGACCGCCAACAAGGTCGCCCAGGACCGCCTGCCCGAGCTGGTCAAGCAGCTGTCGGAGTCGGACCCGCAGGACGTCGACACCTCCGTCGAGTCGGTCGGTGTGCACTCCCGGGACGAGATCGGCCAGGTGGCCGCGGCCTTCGACGACGTGCACCGCGAGGCGGTCCGCCTCGCCGCCGAGCAGGCCCTCCTGCGGGGCAACGTCAACGCGATGTTCACCAACCTCTCGCGCCGCTCCCAGGGCCTCATCCAGCGTCAGCTCTCGCTCATCTCCGAACTGGAGTCCCGCGAGGCCGACCCGGACCAGCTCTCCTCGCTCTTCAAGCTCGACCACCTCGCGACGCGTATGCGCCGTAACGGTGAGAACCTCCTCGTCCTCGCGGGTGAGGAGCCCGGCCGCCGCTGGACCCGCCCGGTCCCGCTGGTCGACGTGCTCCGCGCCGCCGCGTCCGAGGTGGAGCAGTACGAGCGCATCGAGCTGGCCGCCGTGCCGACCACCGAAGTGGCCGGCCGCGTGGTCAACGACCTCGTGCACCTGCTCGCAGAGCTCCTTGAGAACGCCACCTCGTTCTCCTCGCCGCAGACCAAGGTCAAGGTCACCGGTCACGCGCTGCCCGACGGCCGCGTCCTGATCGAGATCCACGACACCGGTATCGGCCTCTCCCCCGAGGACCTCGCGGCGATCAACGAGCGGCTTGCCTCGCCGCCCACCGTGGACGTCTCCGTCTCCCGCCGCATGGGCCTCTTCGTGGTCGGTCGTCTTTCGCAGCGCCACGGCATCCGCATCCAGCTGCGCCCGTCCGACTCCGGTGGTACGACCGCGCTGGTCATGCTGCCCGTGGACGTCGCCCAGGGTGGCAAGAAGCCGCAGGGCAAGCCGGGTCAGGGCGGTCCGGGCGGTGCCGGTGGTCCGGCCGCCGCGCAGGCCGCCGCCGGTGTGGCCGCGGCTCGCCGTCAGGCCGCCGGTGCCGGTGCGCCCGGTGGTCCCGCTCTCGGCGCGGGTGCGCCGGGCGGTGCTCCCGGTGGTGCCCTCGGCGCGGGTGCGCCCTCCGGCGGCGGTCGGCTCGGAGCCGGTCAGGGGCCGCGGGCCGCACTGCCGGGTGCCGGGGACGGCCGTCCGGGTGCGCCGGGTGGTGCGCGTGGACCGCAGTCGCCGGCCGCTCCCCCGCAGGGCCGGCCGGCTCCCGCGGGCGCGGGTGCCGGGTTCGGACAGGCGCCGGGTGCGCCGCAGGGCCTGCAGGCCGCGGGCCAGGACGCGTTCGGCGGTCAGGACAGCTTCGGCGGCGCTCGTGGCGCCGTACCTCCGCAGGCCCCGCCCTCCTCGAACCCCGCCGGCCCGTCCGAGCAGAAGCAGGGTCGCGGCCGTCGTGGGCGCATCCCGCAGCTGCCGGGGCGTGGCGGTCCGCGGGCCGAGCTGCCGGGCGGCAACCAGCCGCGCACGCCGAGCTGGAGCGACGAGAACGCGCAGCCGCCGGTGCCGCGCGCCTCGCTCGACACCCCGCGCGGTCACGACGAGACCTCCCGGATGCCGCGCATCGACGCGACCTCCGAGATGCCGGCGATCGGGCGCGGCGACGAGCGCCAGGGTCCCGCCGCCACCTCCGAGTTCCCCCGCCCCGACTTCGGCGCGAACAACCCGCAGCACACGGGCCAGTACGGCCGCCCGGGCAGCGACCCGGCGCAGAACACGGGCCAGTACGGCCGTCCCGGCGCCGACTCCGCCCAGAACACCGGGCAGTTCCCGCGTCCGGGTGCGGAATCGCCCCAGAACACCGGGCAGTTCGGCCGTCAGGAATACGCGCAGCCCGGTGCGAACGGCAGCTCGGGGCAGTTCGTCCGCTCGGACGTCTTCGGCGGGCCGAACGGCCAGAACAACCCGAACAACCCGGCGAACACCGGCCAGTTCGCGAGCCCGACGGCCTACGACCCCAGCTCCACGGGCCAGTTCGCCACGCCGGGCTACGACGGCAGCTCCACCGGCCAGCACTCGCTGCCGGGCCGCCAGAACGGCAACAACACCGGGCAGTTCGAGCGTCCGCAGGGCGACTTCGGTGCCCCGCGTCAGCCGGTCCCGCCGCGTCCGCAGCAGCGTCCCGCCCGCCAGGAGCCCGAGGCGCTGCCGCCGGCTTCCGGTCCCGGCGACGGTCGTACCCCGCTGTACGACACGTTGGAGACCAACTGGTTCCACGGCGGACCGGGCGGTGGCCGGCCGAACGGCAACGGCTCCGCTCCCGCCCCGCAGCAGTCGCAGGCTCCGGCCGCGCCCGCTGCCCCCCAGCGTCCCGCGACCTCCAGCTGGCGCAGCTCGCCGAACGACGACCTCGTCCGGCAGGCAGAGCGCGTCCGGCAGCCGGCCGCGGGCGGCGTCACCACCTCCGGCCTGCCGCGCCGGGTGCCCCGGGCGAACCTCGTCCCGGGCACGGCTCAGCAGCAACAGCACCAAGCCGGTCCGGCAGTCTCCCGTGCGCCTGACGACGTACGCGGCCGTCTGACCAATCTCCGTCGGGGCATCGCGCAGGGTCGACAGGCCGGTACCGGCCAGACCGGCAGCTTCCCGAGCCCCACTCACCAGCAGGAGCGTTAGTTGAGCCAGATGAGCCAGGCGGCACAGAACCTCAACTGGTTGATCACCAACTTCGTGGACAACACCCCCGGTGTGTCCCACACCGTCGTCGTGTCCGCCGACGGTCTCCTTCTGGCGATGTCGGAAGGCTTTCCGCGCGACCGCGCCGATCAGCTGGCGGCCGTGGCCTCCGGGCTGACCTCACTGACGGCCGGGGCCTCCCGGATCTTCGAGGGCGGCAACGTGGCGCAGACGGTCGTCGAGATGGAGCGCGGTTTTCTCTTCCTGATGTCCGTCTCGGACGGTTCGTCCCTGGCCGTGCTCGCGCACCCCGAGTGCGACATCGGCCTGGTCGGCTACGAGATGGCGCTGCTCGTCGACCGTGCAGGTGCGGTGCTCACACCGGACCTGCGCGCCGAACTACAGGGCAGTCTGCTCCACTGACCGGCTAGGATCCACCCCCCTCACGACATCACCGTCCGGCCGACACAAACCCCCCACCGGCCCCGAAAGACGGCCAGCCCGACCGACTTGCTGTCCCGCCCGGAGGATTCATGACCCCGCCCACCGCCTCTCATGATCCGTACGCGGAGCCGTACGAGGATGAGGGCGACCAGCCGCTGGTACGTCCGTACGCGATGACCGGTGGCCGGACCCGGCCGCGCTATCAGCTCGCCATCGAGGCGCTGATCAGCACCACGGCCGACCCGGCAGCACTCATGGGGCTGCTCCCGGAGCACCAGCGCATCTGCCACCTGTGCCGTGAGGTGAAGTCGGTCGCGGAGGTGTCGGCGCTCCTGGCCATGCCACTGGGCGTGGCCCGCATTCTCGTCGCGGACCTGGCGGAGGCCGGGCTCGTCGCCATCCACCAGCCGGGCGGCGACGAGACGACCGGTGCGCCGGACGTGACACTGCTCGAAAGGGTGCTCAGTGGACTTCGCAAGCTCTGACGGAGGGCGGGCCACCACCTCCGCGAAGATCGTGGTGGCGGGTGGTTTCGGCGTCGGCAAGACGACCTTCGTCGGCGCCGTCTCCGAGATCAACCCGCTGCGCACCGAGGCCGTGATGACGTCCGCGTCCGCGGGCATCGACGACCTCACCCACACCGGGGACAAGACCACCACCACGGTGGCCATGGACTTCGGCCGCATCACGCTCGACCAGGACCTGATCCTCTACCTGTTCGGTACGCCGGGTCAGGACCGCTTCTGGTTCATGTGGGACGACCTGGTCCGTGGTGCGATCGGCGCGGTGGTGCTCGTGGACACCCGGCGCTTGGCCGACTGCTTCCCGGCGGTCGACTACTTCGAGAACAGCGGACTGCCGTTCGTCGTCGCGCTCAACGGCTTCGACGGACACCAGCCCTACCAGCCCGAAGAGGTGCGCGAGGCCCTGCAGATCGGCCCCGACACCCCCATCATCACGACCGACGCCCGGCATCGGGCCGACGCCAAGAGCGCGCTGATCACACTGGTCGAGCATGCGCTCATGGCACGGCTGCGATAGCACTCAAGTCAGCCATGTCGTACGGCAGTTGTCGTAGACGCATCGGAGCCGGCTGTGGCCTTTGACACGGTCGGCCCCGGTGTTCATAACGTTTCGGCAGAGGAATCGGGTGGTACGGCCACAGGTCGTTGCCAACTGGTGTCGCTGCGCACACAAAGGCCCCGTCTTTTGACGGGGCTCGCTCTTTATGACCGTTTTATCTGGGGCTTACATCACACGGAATCCTCGCTTTCCACTGTTTGGAAGAGCGCTGGTCGTCGTGCTGGAATGCCTGAACTGCCCAATAGTCAAAGACGTACTCAGTAGTACTGCGTACTCAGTGGCGAACGGGGCTCTGAGACACTGCGGCACAACGTTGGTGCCCGCCGCCGAGAGGTTGTTGGTCGAGTGAGGCGAAGCAAGAACGGTCCCGAGCCGTCGGCCCGGGGCAACTTCACCCCGCCGCCGCGCGGAGCGGCGCCCGCCCCTGTGCCCGGATCGGAACCAACGGCCGCGCCGGCCCCAAGCGGCGGCCGTCTCTCCCCGCGCAACTGGCGCGTTCCGACCCGGCTGAATGCGATCCTGCTCATACCCGTGGCGGTCGGCCTGGTGATGGGCGGCTTCCAGGTGAAGGGCTCGATCGACACCTGGCAGGACGCCCAGGACGCGGAGAGCACCGCGCGTCTGGTGGCGGCCGCCCTGACCTACAGCAACGCCGTCCTGGTCGAGCGCGACACCACCGTGGCGCCGTTGCTGAAGGGCAAGAGCCAGACCGCGGCGGACAAGGCACTCGTCGCCAAGATGCAGAAGCAGACGGACGCCGCCGCCGACGCCTTCGACGAGGCCGCCCAGAGCATGCCGGACCGCCCCAACCTGGTCCGTCGCCTGGAGCGCTTCCGCAAGGTGGAGCCGGAGCTCGCGACGATCCGCGCCGACGCCTACACCTCCAAGTACTCGGGCGTGAAGACCGAAGAGGCGTACACCGACGTCGAGCACCCGCTGACGGAGTTCTCCAACGAGCTCGGCCTCGGCACCGGAAACATCACGAGCTACGGCCGCTCGGTCTACGCCATCACCCTCGCCAAGGGCGCCCTCTCCCTGGAGCGCTCCATCGGCATGCACCTGCTGGTCAACCCGGGTCCCAAGGCCAGCGACCTGGCCACCCAGCGCGTCGCCCTGACCTCGTACGCCTATCTGGAGGGCATCGCGCTCCAGGAGTACCAGGCCGGTGGCACCGACGAGGACATCGCCAAGCTGAACACGGCCGTCGCGCAGATCAAGGCCGACGGCACCGCGCTGGCGAAGCAGGCGGCCGCGAAGGCCGCCGCCGCGGGCGAGAAGTACGTACCGCCGCCGTCCGACGACCCGACCGACATGGTCAAGGGCATGGCGTCGCTGCAGACCACGGACCCCGCCGCCCGGGAGGCGCTGGCCGAGCAGGGCATCACGGTCGAGAACTGGTGGGGCATCACCACCCTCAAGTTCGACGCCTACCGCAAGCTGGAGAAGTCCAAGGCCGATGCCGCGGTGAGCGAGGCGTCGACCATCGCGGACAACGCCAAGCGTGACGCGTTGATCACCGGTGCCGTCGTCGTGGTCGCCCTGCTGCTCGCGTTCATCCTGGCCGGCGCCGTCGCCCGGCAGATGTCCCGCTCGATGCGCCAGCTGCGCAACGCCGCCTTCGGCATCGCCGAGCAGCGGCTGCCGATGCTGGTCGACCAGCTCTCGCGGACCGACCCCGGCCGGGTCGACACCCGGGTCGCGCCCATCCCGATCAACACCCGGGACGAGATCGGCGAGGTCGCCCGCGCCTTCGACCAGGTCCACCGCGAGGCCGTCCGGCTCGCCGCCGAGCAGGCCCTGCTGCGGGGCAACATCAACGCGATCTTCACCAACCTCTCGCGCCGCAACCAGTCGCTGATCGAGGGCCAGCTGACCCTGATCACCGACCTGGAGAACAACGAGGCCGACCCGGACCAGCTGGAGAACCTCTTCCGCCTGGACCACCTCGCGACCCGTATGCGCCGCAACGGCGAGAACCTCCTGGTCCTCGCCGGCGAGGAGCCCGGCCGCCGCTGGGACCAGCCGGTCCCGCTGGTCGACGTGCTCCGTGCCGCCTCCTCCGAGGTGGAGCAGTACGAGCGCATCGAGCTGTCCGGCGTCCCGGAGGCCGAGATCCACGGCCGCGCGGTCACCGACCTCGTGCACCTGCTGGCCGAGCTGCTGGAGAACGCGACGACGTTCTCCTCCCCGCAGACCAAGGTCCGCGTCACCGCGACCCGTCTGCCCGACGGCCGCATCATGATCGAGATCCACGACAAGGGCATCGGCCTCACCGCCGAGGACTTCGCGGACATCAACCACAAGCTCGCGAACCCGCCCACCGTCGACGCCGCGATCTCGCAGCGCATGGGCCTCTTCGTGGTCGGCCGGCTGTCCGACCGGCACGGCATCCGGGTCCAGCTGCGCCCCTCGGGCGAGCAGGCCGGCACCACCTCGCTGGTCATGCTGCCCGACGCGATCACCCACGGCGGTGGCGGCGGCGAGCAGCAGCCCTCGCACGACGAGTTCACGGTCTCGCAGATCATCCCGGAGCAGCAGTTCCAGGGTGAGGACTTCAACAACGGCCTGCCGATGCGCACGGCCGCCGAGCTCGGCTTCGACGACAGCCGCTACGCCGAGATCCCGGACGACATCCGCGAGCTCGACCCGGTCGGCCGCTCGCTGATGCGCGAGGAGCGCCGCGCGGCCCTGGAGGGCCGGCAGGGGCAGGACCAGCCCGGCCAGGACTCCCCCGAGTCCGCGCCGTACGCCGACGCGTTCGACGCGCCGCAGGCCTACGACAACGGCCACGGCGGCTTCCCGGAGCAGAACACCGGCTCCTTCGACCCGCGCCCGGCGTACGAGGAGCAGCAGCAGACTCCGTACGAGGAGCAGCAGCGCCCGTCGTACGACGAGCCGTACTTCGCGCCGAACGGCGGGCTGCCGCAGAACGACACGTTCTCGTCCAACGGCGGCTACCCCGAGCCCTCGTATGCGGAGCCGGCCCAGGACGAGCCCGGGTCCGTCCGCGGTGGCGTACCGGAGTCCTTCCCGGCCTTCGAGGAGCGCCGCTACCAGGACGACTGGCCGCAGCAGGACGGCTACCAGAGCGGGTACCAGGACCAGTACGCTCCGGAAACGGAATCTGCGCAGGCCGCTGACGTCAGTGAGCGCGACCGCGTAGGCTTCGAGCGTCCGGGACCGGCTCCCTCCGCCGCCCACGAGCTGACCGACGCCGGACTGCCGCGCCGCGGTTCCTTCGCGAACGGCACGAGCGGTTCGAACGGCACTCGGCACGTGAACCAGGAGGCGCCGGCGCCGGTCTCCGCACCGGAGAGCAACTCCGGCACCAACGGCAACGGCGACTGGCGCTCGGCCAACGACGAGCGCTGGCAGCAGGCCTCCGCACTCCGGAAGCCCAAGGCGGGCGGGGTCACCTCCTCCGGTCTGCCGCGGCGGGTACCCAAGGCCAACCTGGTCGAGGGAGCCGCCACCAGCACCCCCCAGGGAGGCCCACAGGTCTCCCGCGCTCCGGAGGACGTCCGGGGCAGGCTGAGCAACCTGCGTCGCGGCGTCCAGCGCGGGCGCAACGCAGGCAGTGAAACGAACGGCCAGGGCTTCGGTCCTGACAGCACCTACAACCAGGAGCGTTAGTGTGAGCCCGATGAGCCAGGCGGCACAGAACCTGAACTGGTTGATCACCAACTTCGTGGACAACACCCCGGGGGTGTCCCACACCGTGGTGGTCTCCGCCGACGGACTCCTTCTGGCGATGTCCGAAGGGTTTCCGCGCGACCGCGCCGATCAGCTCGCGGCCGTCGCCTCCGGTCTGACCTCGCTGACCGCCGGTGCCTCGCGCATCTTCGAGGGCGGCAGCGTGAACCAGACGGTTGTGGAGATGGAGCGGGGATTCCTGTTCATCATGTCCATCTCCGACGGATCCTCGCTCGCGGTCCTGGCGCACCCCGAGGCGGACATCGGCCTCATTGGGTACGAGATGGCCCTTCTGGTGGACCGTGCCGGTACGGTCCTGACGCCGGATCTCCGTGCGGAGCTCCAGGGCAGCCTGCTCAACTGACAGACAGACGGTGCGTTTTGGCGTCCCGGGGCCGTAAGGTTTCGGGACGCGGCTCCACAGGGATGCGGTGCCCGGCACAGTCGGAGGAGGAGAAAGTGGCAACACCCCCAGGCGGTTCGAATTCGGGCAACTGGTCGTACGGCCCTGCCCAGGGCCCGAACGACGGTTCCCAGAACCCGAACCGTTACAACTTCCCCTCCGCCCCGAGCCAGCGGCGTGGACCGTACGCGCCCCAGGGTCCCCAGGGTCCCGGGCCGTCGCCGTACGACCAGCCGCCGGCGCCGCGTATCCAGCCCGTGCAGCCGCAGCGCCGCTCCCCCGAGCCGGCGCCCGCGGGGGCGTCGAACAACCCGCTGGTGCGTCCGTACGCCATGACCGGTGGCCGGACCCGCCCGCGTTACCAGCTCGCCATCGAGGCGCTGGTGCACACCACCGCGCAGCCGCACCAGATGCAGGGCCAGCTGCCCGAGCATCAGCGGATCTGCAACCTCTGCCGTGAGATCAAGTCGGTGGCCGAGATCTCGGCCCTCCTGACCATCCCTCTCGGTGTGGCCAGGATCCTCGTCGCCGACTTGGCGGAGGCGGGACTGGTCGCCATTCATCAGCCCGGCGGCGACGAGAACGCCGGCGGCCAGCCAGACGTGACACTGCTCGAAAGGGTGCTCAGTGGACTTCGCAAGCTCTAGCGGCGGTCCTTCCCGCTCCACCACCTCGGCGAAGATCGTGGTGGCGGGTGGCTTCGGCGTGGGCAAGACCACGTTCGTCGGGGCCGTTTCGGAGATCAACCCGCTGCGCACAGAGGCCGTGATGACATCCGCTTCGGCGGGCATCGACGACCTCACCCACACCGGAGACAAGACGACCACGACGGTCGCCATGGACTTCGGCCGCATCACCCTGGACCAGGACCTGATCCTGTACCTCTTCGGTACGCCGGGCCAGGACCGCTTCTGGTTCATGTGGGACGACCTGGTACGAGGCGCCATCGGCGCGATCGTCCTGGTGGACACCCGCCGTCTCGCCGACTGCTTCCCCGCGGTCGACTACTTCGAGAACTCGGGTCTCCCCTTCGTCATCGCCCTCAACGGCTTCGACGGCAACCAGCCGTACAACCCCGACGAGGTCCGCGAGGCCCTCCAGATCGGCCCCGACACCCCGATCATCACAACGGACGCCCGCCACCGCGCGGACGCCAAGTCGGCCCTGATCACCCTGGTCGAGCACGCCCTGATGGCCCGCCTGCGCTAAGCGCTCCGCTGGATGTGCGGCGGTGTGTCGCGGCTCATCTGCGGCGCCGTCGACACAGCCCCGCGCCCCTTTGGGGCGCTGCCGAACCGCAGCCGACACCGAAAGGGCCCCTCCTTCCCGGAGGGGCCCTTTCGCGTCAACGCCCGGCCGCGTTGCGCAGGACATCCCGCATGGATCCCATCCCGAACTCGTCCTCGGCGGTGGGCTCGAAGGGCAGCTTCGCCGCCCTCGTAGCGGCGGATGAGCTCCCGCACCGCGGACTCCGCCTCGGCGCGGACGCCCGCCTCGTCCAGCGGGTCCGGCCCCTCCCGCATCCGCCGCTCCCAGTCGGGATCGGACGTGTCCACGGGCCGCTCGGCAAGGGGCTTCAGCTTCGCGTCGATGAGCGCGACCCGGGCCCCGGTCTCCGTCAACTCCCTCATGGTTCCCAGGATGCGGTACGGCCCCGCCCTCCCGGAGGGGAGAGCGGGGCCGTACGGGCGCTGGAGGGCTCAGTGCCAGCTGTGGGGGGCCCGGAAGCCGCCCTCGCGCTCCAGGCGGCGCCAGCCCGCCTTGGGGCCGCGGTGGGCCGGGGTCTCGGCGGGCTGGGCGGCGGCGCGGGCGAGGAGGACGGCCGTGATGGCGGCGACTTCCTCGGGCTCGGCGTGGCCCTTCTCGACGCGGATGTCAGGGGTGCTCATAGGTCTCAGTCTCCGTGAGAGAGGTTTCCGCGGGGGTGTCGCGGAGGGTCCGCTGGGTTACTGCGGGGGGTTGCCGTGCTTGCGCGAGGGCAGGTCGGCGTGCTTGGTCTGCAGCATCGCGAGGGAGCGGATGAGCACCTCTCGCGTCTCGGTCGGGTCGATGACGTCGTCGACCAGGCCGCGCTCGGCCGCGTAGTAGGGGTGCATCAGCTCGGACTTGTACTCCTTGACCATGCGGGCCCGCATGGCCTCGGGGTCCTCGGCCTCGGCGATCTGCCGCCGGAAGATGACGTTGGCGGCACCTTCGGCGCCCATCACGGCGATCTCGTTCGTCGGCCAGGCGTACGTGAGGTCGGCACCGATGGACTGGCTGTCCATGACGATGTACGCACCTCCGTAGGCCTTGCGCAGGATCAGGGAGATCCGGGGCACGGTCGCGTTGCAGTAGGCGTAGAGGAGCTTCGCGCCGTGCCGGATGATCCCGCCGTGCTCCTGGTCGACGCCCGGGAGGAACCCGGGGACGTCCAGGAAAGTGACGATCGGGATGTTAAAAGCGTCACACATCTGGACAAAGCGCGCAGCTTTTTCGCTGGCCTCGATGTCCAGGACGCCGGCGAGGGTCTGCGGCTGGTTGGCGACGATGCCGACCACCTGGCCGTCCAGGCGGGCCAGCGCGCAGATGATGTTCCGCGCCCAGCGCTCGTGGACCTCCAGGTACTCGCCGTCGTCGACGATCTCCTCGATGACCTTCGCCATGTCGTACGGGCGGTTGCCGTCGGCCGGGACCAGGTCGAGCAGGACGTCGCTGCGGCGGTCGGCCGCGTCGGCGGACTCGACGCGCGGCGGGTTCTCGCGGTTGTTCTGGGGCAACAGGCTGAGCAGATACCGGACTTCGGCGATGCAGGTCTCTTCGTCGTCGTAGGCGAAGTGGCAGACACCGGAGGTCTCGGCGTGCACGTCCGCGCCGCCCAGGCCGTTCTGGGTGATCTCCTCGCCGGTCACGGCCTTGACCACGTCCGGGCCGGTGATGAACATCTGCGAGGTCTCGCGGACCATGAACACGAAGTCCGTGAGGGCGGGGCTGTAGGCCGCGCC